>JASLEG010000400.1 GCA_030151225.1 Burkholderia sp.
CGAACAGGCCGCCGAAGCCGCCCAGGCCGCCCATGACCTCGGGGCGGGACGTGCGCTTGACCAGCGGCTTGATGCGTTCGACCACGGCATTGCCTGCGTCGATATCGACACCAGCGGCGCGGTAGGTGAGGGCGTCGGACATGGGGGCAACCCGGCGTTGGGAAACGTCGGATTGTAGCAGTGTGGGGGCGCACTTTCCTGAGCGCCAGCATCGAAGTGGAACGGCTTCGATGGACGCTCAGGGCCGGATTGGGCAGACTTTCGCTGTTCCCCACCGGATATCGCTCCCCATGCGCCTGTCCCGCCTGCTGCTCGTCTGTTTCCTGCTGGGCCTTGCCCCGCTGCTGTCCGTGCATGCGCAGGGACAGGTCTCACCGTACACCGTGGTCGTTTCCGTGGCCGATACCAGCGATAACGCCCGCAATGCTGCCTTCGGCGACGCGCTGGCGCAGGTGCTGGCACGCACCTCCGGTGGCCAGGACCTGAGCACCAAGCCCGGCTATGCCGATGCGCTCAAGGGTGCCTCCGGCATCGTCCAGCAGTACCAGTACCAGCGCGTGGCCACCGGCCTGGCGCTGCAGGTCACCTTCGACCAGGCGGCCGTCCAGCGCGCCGTGGGCCAGATGGGCGTGGCGGGCGGTGGCGGTTCGCGTCCGCCGGTGCTGCTGGTGGTCCGCGACGAGGACGGCAGCGTGCTTACCAAGGATGCGCTGGCCACGCTGACCCAGACGGTGGCCGCCAAGGGCTTCAGCACCGTGCTGGCAGATCCGGCCAAGACCGGCGATACCCCGAGCCTGACCAGCGCCGAACCCGACCAGGTGGCCGCGCTGGCCCGCCAGTACAAGACCGGCCTGATCCTGCTGGGCCAGGTTCACGGCAACGCCGCGGACTGGGTGCTGCTTTCCGGCGGCCCGCAGCAGAAATGGAGCACGCAGGGCGCCAACGCGGCGGCCGTGCTCACCGATGCCGGCAATGGCCTGGCCGACCGGCTCGGCAAGCAGCTCAATGTGATCGGCTCGGCCTCGGTCGATGGCAAGCTGTGGATCTCGCAGATCAATTCGGCCATGGACTACGCCAATCTGGTGGCCGTGCTGCGTAACGATCCCAACGTGCGCCAGGTGACCACGCTGAGTGCACAGGGCGATGGCATGCTGTTCGCGGTGAAGTCGAGCCTGCCCATGGATGCGCTGGCAAACAGTCTTGCCGCGAGCGGTCGACTGCTGCGCGGCGATTCGCACAACGACGCCGACGCTGGTCTGCGCTGGGTGCATTGATCGGGCGAAAGCCATGCCTTCCGCGCGCCGGACGGGATCCCGGTGCGCGGCCTGTCCTTCCGACCTCAGGGGATGAGAGCCATGTCGATGACGCATGACAGTTCACGCCGTTGGCAGATGCTCGCGATCACCGCGGTCATCCTTTACGTGTTCTGGCTGCTGGCGCCGGTGCTGATGCCGTTCGCCTTCGCCGCCATGCTGGCCTACCTGGGCGATCCGCTGGCCGACCGGCTGCAACGCCTGGGCATGGGACGCACGCTGGCGGTGAGCATCGTGTTCATCGTCCTGCTGCTGGTGGGCGTCGGCGCGCTGCTGCTGCTGATCCCGCTGATCTCGCGCCAGATCGAAAACCTGGTGGTGAACATTCCCCATTACGTGGAATGGACCCGCAACACCGCGCTGCCCTGGCTGCAGGCCAAGCTGCATCTGGATCCGAACGCGTTCGATACCGATCGCCTGATGCAGCAGATGAAGGACCACCTGGGCTCGATCGGCAACGCGGCGTCGGTGCTGCTGGGCAAGATCTCCCGCTCCAGCGTCGGCGTGGTGATGTGGCTGACCAACGTGGTGCTGATCCCGGTGGTGGCGTTCTATCTGCTGCGCGACTGGGACCGCCTGGTGGCCTGGATCGACCGCATGCTGCCGCGCTCGGTCGAGCCCACCATCGCCCATCTGGCGCGCGAGGCGGACAGCGTGCTCGGCGCCTTCGTCCGCGGCCAGCTGCTGGTGATGCTGGCGCTGGGCATCTTCTACGGTGTGGCGCTGACGCTGATGGGGCTGTCGGTTGGCCCGCTGATCGGTATGATCGCCGGTCTGCTCAGCTTCGTGCCGTACCTGGGTTTCATCGTGGGTTTCGGTTCGGCGCTGATCGCAGCACTGGTGCAGTACGGGGACTGGACGCACCTGGCGATCGTGGTGGGCATCTTTACGGCCGGCCAGTTGCTGGAGGGCTACGTGCTGGTGCCCCAGCTGGTGGGCGACAAGATTGGCCTGCATCCGGTGGCGGTGATTTTTGCCGTGCTGGCGGGCGGTTACCTGTTCGGGTTCCTCGGCGTGCTGCTGGCTTTGCCGGCCGCCTCGGTGATCCTGGTGGTGCTGCGCTACCTGGCGGAGCGATACCGGCAGAGCGACCTGTACAGGGAGGAGGGCGAGGGCGATCCTGTGCTCACCGAAGTGGACGTCGTCGTGGATACACCGCACGGGCAAGTGGAATCCCGCACGGTCATCG
>JASLEG010000363.1 GCA_030151225.1 Burkholderia sp.
CATTGCCGTATTGTTTATAAGCGATAGGCGCCGCCTGCCCGTGGATCTGGGCGATTTGCCAGTATAGTGGCTTGGGATGTTGCCTGCGCGCGCGCGAATCTGGGAATTTGATGAAGCGCATCGTGTACAGCATCGTGATGCCCAAAGCCCAAACGTCTGATGCCGGACCACGGCTTTTGCGCGTAATGAACTCGGGCGGGATGTAATAAGGAGTTCCACCACCAGAAGGTGAGCTTGCCGCCAATGTTGTCAGTCCAAAGTCGCAAAGCACGGCGCCGCGTTCAGGCGAGTACAAGATATTCGCGGGTTTGATATCATTGTGCACTAGTTTGCGGCCGTGGAGGTAGCTAAGAGCGCTGGAAATATCGCGTAGAATTCGAATGGAATCTTCTCGTGTTCCCACGAACTCATCGTCGCCCTTGTTTCTCCACTTGGCAGCAGCAGTAAGGTCTTTTGCGTCGATGTGTTCCATGTATAGACTCAGAAACCTGGCATCACCTCCGTAGTAACGTACAATAGAATCGTGCTGTAGGTCTTGTTGGCTTTGACACTCTCGCAGCCACATGTCTGCTTGGCGGATGACATTCCGCTCATGCACTAGTGGTTTGTTGTCTGGATTTGCGACTCTGGTCTTGAGCACCTTGACAGTGACAATGTTATTAGGAACTTGTGAATGTGATGCGGTGTAGACTGCCGATAGAGCTGTGGATGCAATGGGCTCGCGTTTTGTCAGCTGGTATTCGTCAAGTTCACAGACACCGGACACAGCAATCGTTTCGCCTTGCTCTGCATCCAAGAGCGCGTGGCCATTGGACGAAGCCAGTTCCTTGCCCTCTCTCGCGTTAGGAAGGGGAAAGACGAGTGGCTCTGCCGGCCCTAAAAACATGATGACGCCATCATCCGGTCTATCGCCTGCATCTGAAATACGACGCTTTGCTCTTTTGATGTCTTCGTCCGGAGTGAGGGCTCTTTTCATGCTTGCGTTGACCTGGTCGGAAGTGACGAATGATGGGGACGATGAGAGTGAGTCCTCGGGTACTGTTAACGAAATTGGCTCTTGGTAAATCGTAATGGGCCGCTTTTCTAGAATGCGAAAGTCAAGCACTGCGACATCTCTCACTTTGATCCTAAAGGTGCCTGGCTTGAGGCCTTTGGCGAGACCTGGGTTGATGACATGGCGTTCGTTTGGCGGAGGGCTGCTGGAGGCGGCATGAGACACTCGGCCAAGCAAGATGGGCACATCCGATCTGTTTAGGAAGATGACTTTGTCGCTGGCAGGATCGTAATAGAGTTCACACCATAACGGTGGCCGTGACAAGTCGTCTTCGGCAGATCCAGGAATCCTGACAGAGAATTTGATGTCCTTGGAAGTCTGAGTCACAGCCAGGACTTTGTGTTCAGGCTTGTCCGAGGAAGCTACTTCGGCGCGGAGAGCTAGCCACTGGCAATTGTCGCTGCCGGGGCTCACTGAGCGCGTGCCGGGAAGCTTGGTGAGAGGCCGCACGAGGATGCGGATGCCTTGTCTGTGGTGGTGATCCTCGACTTGCAAGACGTCGAGCGGGACGGCCTCTGGGTCCGTGGGGATACTTGGCTCATCAACTCCGACGCCGTGGAATCGGGCTTCAATTTCTGACTGGGAAAAGGGCTCTGTCTTCTCCTCCGAGACCCCCTCCGAGGGCTCGGCCCTGGATTCGAGCATGAGAATGGCAGATGGTGCCTTACCAAAGGCCCATACGCCGTTGTGATGCAAATGTGTCTTCAAGACAGCACCGAAGAGGTGATGGGCAACAGTGAGTGCCTTAGAATAGAGTGGAGGGGAGCAGGCAGGCAGGCAGGCAGGTTGGGCGGGTAATTGCAAATAAGCGTGCGGGAAGGGCTGAGGGTACGTTTGGATGTACTCAGAAGCCTGGGCAGCTCCAACAGGCACTCGTCCAGGCAGAAGCCGGTCGAGAGAGATCAGGATGGGGGAAATTAAGGCAGAACAGTGGCAGCGGGGTCAACGGAAAGGTACTTGTGCAAGATGTGTAACAGCAGCAGCAGGAATAACCACAGCACGACGTTGGTCGGGGTTGGTTGAAAAAGGAGAGAGAAGAGGCCAGTTTTCGTCCAGGCGCACAATAAATGCAAGGAACGAGCAGCTGAAGCGCTATATCATGGTCATGGTCATGGTAGTCGGTGTCAGATGGCCTGAGTGCAAGACGAGGTTGCGGGCCTGGTGATGGAGTCTCAGCCGCTACCAGCAGTCATAGACAGGTACAAATAGGAACGAAAGGCAGCCAACACCAACCAAGCCAGTGGGCACCGGGTGCCTTGCGGACCGCGGACAAGACACTGGACTGCACGCGATGAGCAGTTGACGGGGCGGGAACTAGATTAACAAGCCAGCAGCTGGTTGGTCTAGCCCCAGAACGCGCGCGGGAGCTGCTTGTATGTGAGTGCTTTGGTAGGGCCACACGGCGCGCTGACAAGGCAGGATTGGTAAGATAGACCTGGGGGACACAGGGCCAGACACAATGGAATGAGGCGGAGCGGCGTTCATTAGGCTGCGCCCCTTTGCACAAGATTGCGGATGGCCTCTCACTATCCCACGATGCCATCTGACCAGTGATAGGCCAAAAAGTATCACCTGCGCCAACGCTTGCTGCGCAGTGACCTTTCGGCTATCTCATGAAGGCGTTTTCCGACAAAACAAACTTTGGTATTCATCACTTTTCTCACCGTGATAGAGGTAAACGAGGTCAATCAGGGAAGGCCGGTAGCAAGCAATGACGAGAACAGATTGCATGCGAGTGACTCACTCACCAGACCAGATTTCTCTCTCACGCTGTGCTGTGAAGCCATCCCATGAGGGAAAGAAAGAAAGAAAGAAAGACCGAGAGCATCGGCGCTGACTCATCCACACGTGATACAGCTTCGAGCGTTGATGTGATGAAAGAGAAGAGCCGCATCACCAGCGCAGGTCGTGCGAGTGACCGTAAATAATCATTCGGAATCCAGTGAGAACCGTGTTGAACTGAGCTCGGCGTTCACGGCATCCTGCTGATCAAAAAGAGGCCAGCTCACCCAGTTCAGCGGGAGGGTTGTCTCAGCTGCCTGGAGGAATGCGACTTTCTCGCCCTCTGCCTCCGTAATCGTCAGCGTGAGGCCGTCACGATGGGCGTCTCGTGTTGCTGAGCAGAGGCCACCAGTACCTGGCCATGAGGTCACTTGCCGCTCAGATTCTGAGAGCTTCCAACACGGTGGCGCAGAGAGCCATGGCGGACGGCGCACCAGCCACAACCTTCCGGAAGCGATGGGCAGGCTATTGGTACAAGTGTCATCCTTTGGGCAGATTTTTCTTCTCCCGACCGGGGTGCGAGAGTTTGTCGACGCCGTTAACGGCCGCACCAGCTGAACAGTGTGGTGTGCAACAACGTCACTGTAGTCAAGGCTATTGGGCGAGACAGGCAAGACAGGGATGCTGGTCCATGATATCAGCAAGGGGTGATCCATGTGTTGTCTGCATAAGAGTGGGCTGGATTCCAATCAAAGTGCAAGTGTGTGTGTTTATACGCACACACGCACACGCGCACAAGCAACAGCGCCAAACGCGGGCAGTTGAGGCGAGTGAAAGGGCAGAGGAAAGAATTGAAATGAGCCATGTGCTGTATTGAATGTGCCTTTGCGAAAAGAGATTCTGCATGTCGCACGAACTTTGACATTGAGCATGTCGGGTTAATTGCATGGATGCGCTCATTGGTCATTTCGTTGAGTGCAAATACAGCAACAATGAATGCACCGGGCACAGATTGCCTCTTTGCCTCTGATCCAACCTGAAAAACGGACGTGCATTAGCGTGCACAGCCCAAGCTTTCAGGATTCAGCCACCGCGCCCTGATTGGATCCCTTTGTGGATCA
>JASLEG010000316.1 GCA_030151225.1 Burkholderia sp.
CACCGCGCCACCGCGCCCGCCGTTGAAGGCGGCGCCGGCCGCGGCGCCGAGCGCCGTGCCGAGCGCGGCGCTGCCCACCGCACTCGCGGTGGCGGCCTGGTTGGCCGACACGCCGCCCACCTGGTTCATCGCGAACTGGCGGCAGTTGCCGTCGTCCACCTGGAACTGGTCGAAGGTCTTGCCGGTGCCGGGCAGGGCCATCACGCTCGGGCCCGGCGGCACCACCGCGCAGGCGCTCAGCAGGCCCGCGCCTGCGGCGGCGAGCGACCAGCGGCCGCAAGTCAGGAAATCGAATCGCATGGCGAGCCTCGTCAGGGTTGCGGCGGACGGGCCGGCACTTCACGCCAGCCGGACGAACAGGTCTTCACGTACGGGTAGTAATGCCTCGACGCATTGCACCAGTACCAGGAGCCGGGCTGCAGCGGCGGCGCGCCGGCTTCCTCGGGCGGCGGCGGGCCGGGCGGCTGGCCCTGCTCGACGTATTCGGGCGGCGGGCCCGGATCGACCGGCACCGCGACGACGGGCGGCGCGTAATAGACGGGAGGCGGGTACCAGTAGGGGCCAGGGCCCCAGCCTGGACCGATGTACACCCCCACCCGCGCCGCATGGGCGGCGCTCGTGGCGGTCACGGCGGCGATCGCCGCGACGCCGAGCACGATTTTCAGTTTGCTCACTTCACGCTCCGGGATAGGTGCGGGAACGACCCCGCGAAGGTTGGCATCCGGAACGCTACTCGCGCGCGCGGCCGCTTCAGTTACGAGTGTGCGCAGGGTTTTTGCAGGTCGTTACATTCGTGACCGCGCGATGGCAGAACCGTGTCGTCCGGTGCGATCCCGATTACCCCGGTAATCGTCGGAAACATTTCGACGCACGCCGCGCCACGGCATCGTCAGCGCGTCGCAAGCCGCGCGGCGGCGACATGATGCACCGCACCATCGCCGCTGCACGTTCGTTGCGCACAAGGCAGCGGTGGATTGCCGCAGGTGCGTCGAACCACCCCACCCGCAAGACAAGATCCGGACATGAGGAAAATTTGATGCTTATCAAAGCCTTATCTCTATATTGATCGAGAACAGGAAAACTGCGCACATTGGCTGCGACGAGTTGGCACATTTCGCCCGCGCAGCGTGCTCGCGATACTGCGCTCATCCCCGATGCCGCAGCGTATCGCGCGGCGACGGGAGGGCCGCCCGGCAACCGCCCGCGGCCGTCGCACGCATCGGTCACACGCTCATGGAAACCGCCCTGTCTGCCCTGGATCTGGCCCGTCTGCAGTTCGCCTTCACCGTCTCGTTCCACATCGTCTTCCCCGCCCTCAGCATCGGCCTCGCGAGCTTCATCACCGTGCTCGAATACCGCTGGCTCAAGACCGGCCAGCCGCACTACAAGACCCTCTGCCTGTACTGGTCGAAGATCTTCGCCGTCGCGTTCGGCATGGGCGTGGTGTCGGGCGTGGTGATGAGCTACGAGTTCGGCACCAACTGGGGCGGCTTCTCGAGCTTCGCCGGCGCCGTCACCGGCCCGCTGCTGATGTACGAGGTCATGACCGCGTTCTTCCTCGAGGCCGGCTTCCTCGGCATCATGCTGTTCGGCTGGAACCGCGTGAGCCCGCGCGCCCACTTCGGCGCCACGCTGATGGTGGCGATCGGCACCCTGATCTCCACCTTCTGGATCCTCGCCTCGAACAGCTGGATGCAGACGCCGCAGGGCTTCGAGATCGTGAACGGCCGCGTGATCCCGACCGACTGGTTCAAGATCGTGTTCAATCCGTCGTTCCCGTACCGGCTCGCCCACATGGCGATCGCCGCGTTCATCGTGGCCGCGCTGGTGGTGGCCGCCACGGGCGCCTGGCACCTGCTGAAGGGCCGCCGCGACAAGAACGTCACCACCATGTTCTCGATGGCGCTGGGCCTGCTGCTGATCCTCGCGCCGATCCAGGCCGTGGTGGGCGACCAGCATGGCATCAACACGCTCAAGTACCAGCCGGCCAAGATCGCCGCGATCGAGGGCCTGTGGGACACCGAGCACGGCGGCACCGCGCTGAACCTGTTCGGCCTCCCCGACATGCAGGCCGAAACCACGCACTACGCGCTGCAGGTGCCGCACCTCGGCAGCCTGATCCTCACCCACACCTGGGACGGCGAGATCCGCGGGCTCAAGAGCTTCGCGCCCGAGGATCGCCCGAATTCCACGCTGATCTTCTGGACCTTCCGCGTGATGGTGGGCCTCGGCTTCGCGATGATCGGCCTGGCCTTCGCGGGCTGGGTGCTGCGCCGCCGCGGCCGGCTCTACGAGGCGCGCTGGTTCCACAAGCTGGCGCTGGTGATGGGGCCGAGCGGCTTCGTCACGCTGCTGGCCGGCTGGATCACCACCGAGGCGGGCCGCCAGCCGTGGGTCGTGTACGGCGTGATGCGCACCGCCAACGCGGCCTCGCCGCTGACCTCGCAGCAGGTGGGGCTGTCGCTGCTGACCTTCGTGTTCGTGTACTTCCTGGTGTTCGGCACCGGCATCTACTACCTGCTGAAGCTGATCAAGGCCGGCCCGGCGCTGCCGGATGCACCGGGCACGCCGGGCGGCCACCACGATGCGCACGGCGACCATTCCGGCCGCCGCCCGCTGTCCGCGCCGGACCAGCTGATCGACGCGGCCTGAAGCGGCGCGCCCCGACCGAACCCCGGAACCCGCAGGAATCCACAGGAACCATCATGGACGTCACCGTCATCTGGGCCGCGATCATCGCGCTCGGCCTCTTCATGTACGTCGTGCTCGACGGCTTCGACCTCGGCATCGGCATCGTCTTTCCCTTCTTCCCCGACGAACGCGAACGCGACCTGATGATGAACACGGTCGCGCCGGTCTGGGACGGCAACGAAACCTGGCTCGTGCTCGGCGGCGCGGGGCTGTTCGCGGCGTTTCCGATCGTCTACTCGACGGTGCTCTCGGGCCTCTACCTGCCGATCATCTTCATGCTGGCCTGCCTGATCTTCCGCGGCGTGTCGTTCGAGCTGCGCGCGAAGGCGCGGCGCACGAAGCACCTGTGGGATCTCGCCTTCATCGGCGGCTCGGCCGGCGCCACCTTCTTCCAGGGCATCGCGCTGGGCGCCTATCTGCAGGGCATTCCGGTGCGCGACGGCCAGTTCGCCGGCGACGCGTTCGGCTGGCTCACGCCGTTCTCGCTGCTCACCGGCCTGGGCCTGGTGGCCACCTACGCGCTGCTCGGCTGCTGCTGGCTGGTGGCGAAGACCGAGGGGGACCTGCAGCGTCGCCTGCATCGCGTGGTGTGGCCGCTCACGGTGGTGCTGCTCGCCTTCATCGGCGTCGTGAGCCTGTGGACGCCGCTGCAGGAGCCGGCCGTGGCCCAGCGCTGGTTCGGCTCGGGCCTGTTCGTGTACCTGATGCCGGTGCCGTTCCTGGTGCTCGCCTGCGGCGCCTGGATGTACCGCGCGGTGCGCCAGCGCCGTGATACGCTGCCCTTCGTGCTCGCGCTCGCGATCGTGGCGCTCGGCTACGTAGGGCTGCTGGTGAGCCTGTTCCCGTACGCGATCCCGCGCAGCGTCACGCTGTGGGAAGCGGCCGCGCCGCACTCGAGCCAGATGTTCACGCTGGTGGGGGCGGCGATCATCATTCCGATCATCATCGCGTACACCACGATGGGTTACTGGGTATTCCGGGGCAAGATCCGCCATGAAGACCAGCACTACTACCACCACTGATACCGCCGCCGCGCGCGGCGCGCGCCGCCTGCCCGGCTGGCTCTGGTTCGTGCTGCTGTGGATGGGCGGCGTGGCCGGCGCGGTAACGCTCGGCTACGCGTTCAAGATCTTCATGAACCTCACGCTGTTCGCGGTCACGAAGTAAGGCCGCGCGCGGCACGCGTTCAGCGCAGGAACGGCGCGATCTCGCCGGCCGCCTCGGCGAAGCGCCGCTCGAGGAAATCGAGCAGCGCGCGCACCCGCGGCGCCATGTACTGGCTGCGCTGGTACAGCGCATGCACGGGCAGCTCCGGGCAGCGCCATTCGGGCAGCAGCATCACGAGCCGCCCCGCGCGCAGGTCGGCGCCCACGTCCCAGATCGACTTCATCACGGCACCGCGCCCCTCCACGGCCCATTCGCGGGCCAGCGCGCCGTCGTTGGTCTGGCGCGCGCCGCCCGGCGCGGCCGTGTACTGCACGGTTTCGCCGTCGCGCTCGAAACTCCACTGATTGGCGATGCCGGCCGACGAACTGAGCAGGATGAAGCGGTGCGCGTCGAGCTCGCGCGGATGCGCGGGCGCGCCGTGCTCGGCCAGGTAGGCCGGCGACGCGCACAGCACGCGCCGGTTGTCGGCGAGCCGCCGCGCCACCATCGCGCTGTCGGCCGGCACGCCGAAGCGGATCGCCAGATCGATGTCGTCGTGCAGCAGGTTCGACAGCGAATCGGCCAGCACCAGCGTCAGCGCCACCTGCGGATGACGATCGTTGAAATCGTCGAGCCAGCGGCGCAGCACCACGCGGCCGAAATCGGAGGTGGCCGACACGCGCAGCGCGCCGCCGATCGAATCGCGGCCGAGCTGCAGCGCGGCGCGCGCGTCGTCGAGCGTCTGCAGCGCGTGCTGGCAGTGCGCGAGATAGAGCCGGCCCTCGTCGGTCAGGCGCAGCCTGCGCGTGGAGCGCTCGAACAGCTGCGTGCTCAGCGCGCCCTCGAGCTTGACGAGCCGCGCGCTGGCCGCCGCCGGCGACAGGCCGAGCTTGCGGCCGGCCGCCGACAGGCTGCCGAGCTGCGCGGCCTCCACGAAGAGACGGATGTCGCCGAGGTTGTCCATGAATACGGTGCGTGATGGGGGAACGTGCCGCGCGCGGGCGGCGCGGCACGCGCATGGTAACGCGGCCACACGCACCGGCGGCGGCCCGCACGTGCGATCATCACGCGATCGCGCCGCCCCCGTCCACCAGCACGGTCGAGCCGGTCGCGTAGCGGGTGGCCGCCAGATAGACGATCGCGTTCGCGACGTCCTCGGCCTGCCCCACGCAGCGCGCGGGCAGCCGCGCCGCGGCACCTTCGTACATCGTCTCGCGCGCGGCCGCGTCGAGCTTGTCCCACAGCGGCGTGGCGATCATGCCCGGCGACACGGCGTTCACGCGCACCGGCGACAGCTCCAGCGCGAGCCCGCGCGCGAGCGCCTCGAGCGCCGCGTTGATCGCACCCTGCAGCACCGAGGTCTTGCTCGGCCGCACGCTGAGGAAGCCCGACACGAACGTGAGCGAGCCGCCCTCGCGAATCCGCACCGCCCGCGCGATGCGATAGGCACCCCAGAACTTGCTGTCCATCGCCGCCTGCGCCGCCGCGAGGTCGAGCCCGCGCACCGGGCCGGTGGCCGTTTGCGCGGCCGACACCACCACGTGGTCGAACTCGTCGGCACCGTCGAAGAAGGCGTTCACGCTCGCCTCGTCGGTGATGTCGATCGCGCCGGTCGCGACGCCGTGGCCGATCCGCGCGGCGCTGGCCGCGAGCTTGCCCGCATCGCGCGAGGCGATCGTGACCTGCGCGCCGCGCTGCGCGAACGCGAGCGCGGCCGCCTCGCCGATGCCGGAGCTGCCGCCTACCACGAGCACACGCTTGCCGTCGAATTCCATGATTGCTGCCCTCCTCGTCTTCAGGTTGTGCGCGGCGCCGCGCCCGCGGCCCGCGCCGGATGCATCGTTCGCTTCGGCTCAGCCCACCGTTTCGGTGTCCTGCGCGAGCGCCGGGTAATCGCTGTAGCCGCGTTCGTCGCCGCCGAACAGCGTCGCGTCGTCGAACTCGGCCAGCGGCAGCCCGTTCTCGAGCCGATACGGCAGGTCCGGATTCGCGACGAACGGCCGGCCGAACGCGACGAAATCCGCATAGCCGCGCGACAGCACCCAGTTTGCGCGCTCGACGTCGTACCTGCCGGCCACCACGATCGTGCGCGCGAAGCGCTCGCGGATCTCGCGGCGGAAGGTTTCGGTAAACGGCGGCGCATCGTCCCAATCGGCTTCCACCAGATGGAGATAGGCGATGCCGCGCGCCTGCAGATACGTGGCGGCCTCGAGCAGGATGGGCAGGATGTCGGGACAGGCCATGCCGCGCGCGGTCAGGAACGGCGCGAGGCGGATCGCGGTGCGTTCGGCGCCGATCTCGTCGGCGATCGCGTCCACCACCTCCTTCAGGAAGCGCAGGCGATTCTCGCGCGAGACGCCGTATTCGTCGGTGCGGCGGTTCGAGAGCGTGCGCAGGAACTGGTCGACGAGATAGCCGTTCGCGCCGTGCACCTCCACGCCGTCGAAACCGGCCGCGATCGCGTTGCGCGCCGCCTGGCGGAAGTCCTGCACGATCTGGCGGATCTCGTCGATGCCGAGCGCGCGCGGCGTCGGGCAATCGACCATCGCGCCCACGCCGGTGGCCGGATCGACCTTCCAGATCTGCCCGTCGAACGGCACCGCCGACGGCGCCACCGGCAGCGCGCCGTCGTGGAAATCGGGATGCGACATGCGCCCCACGTGCCAAAGCTGCAGGAACACGCGGCCGCCCTCGGCATGGATCGCGTCGGTCACGCCGCGCCAGCCCGCGATCTGCGCGTCGCTGTGAATGCCGGGCGTGAACGAATAGCCCTTGCCCTGCGGCGAGATCTGGGTGGCCTCCGTCACGATCAGCGCCGCCGCGGCGCGCTGCGCGTAATAGCGCGCGTTCGTCGCATTCGGCACGTCGCCGGGTTGCGTGCTGCGGGCGCGCGTCATCGGCGCCATCACGATGCGATGCGCGGTATCGCGGCCCGCCAGCGTGGCGGGGCTGAAAAGATCTGGATTGCTAAGGATCGTCATGGTCGATTTTGCTCGTTGCGGAATGAAGGGCGTGCGCTGGCGCACGGGGCCGGTTCTTCCTGCATCGCCATGACGAACTCGACCGTCACGCCGGGCGCGAGCGGCACGAACAATTGCAGCTCGCCCGACAGCGGCACGCGGTTCACCTGATGGCGCAGCCCGTGGCGCTGCACGCGTGCGATCAGCGCGGCCCACGCCTCGCCATCGTCGACGCCCAGCGCCACGTGATCGATGCGCGGCACGCCGCGCCCGGCCATCGCCGGCTGCGTCGCGCGCACCACGTGGATCACCGGGCGGCCCTCGGCGTAGAACCAGCCACCGTCCACCGCGAACGGCGGGCGCGGGCCGCGCGTCAGGCCGGCCACCTCGGCGAAGAAGCGGCACACGCCGTCGAGGTCGTCGGTGACGATCGTCGCGTGATCAAGTCGCATGGGTCTGCCTGGGCTGGAAGAACTGAAGACCATTTTGAAACCGGCGCTCGATGTTGAGAATTGGGCCGCTTATTGAAGGATTTTCAAATTAAACAGGAAGATGGGGCTGCGGGCGGAGGGGGCGTGCGGTCGCCTGCTTGGTGGCGGCGCGACCGGATGGGGATTGGCCGCGGGCGATTGGCAGGCCAACGGGCAGGCGGCCGTTGCACGCTTGCCGGTAGGAAATCGCGAAAGACTGGCCGGTCAGGCAGCACCGAGCCACGCTCAGGTCACCACCGAGCGGCGATAAGCGGGAATCAAGCGGCGGCCAAACGCTGGCCGGGAGCGTAGTCGAGGGCAGACCGAGCGGCAGGCCACGCGGCGCCGAGCGACATGTCAGGCCGCAACCGAGCAGTGGGCAAACGGAAGTCGGGCGGCGGTCAAACCCTACCGGAGGTGCTCAGCCGCTTATCGAGCGGCCGAGGAACGGCAAGCGACGCAGCATCGCGCCACGCTCAAGCCACCACCAAGCCGTGGGCAAGCGGGAACCAAGCAGCGGCCGGGCGCTGGCCGGAAAGGCGCTCAGGTGCCAACCGAGCGGCGCAAGAGCGCACCGACCACGCAGCATCGCGCCACACCCTCCCCCTCAAGCCTCGAGCGCACGCTCGATATCGCCGATCAGCCCATCGAACCAGCGGCGCAGGCTGCGGTTCGACAGCGAACGCGGAATCGACCACGCGATCGTTTTGTAGAAATCGTTGCGGCGCACCTTCGAGGCGCGGCCCGGCGCGAGCCAGGCGTCGTTCTCCACCAGCAGGCGCATCGTCTGCAGGCCGATCACGATCGGCCAGATGCAGGCAAGGCGCAACCGCATCGCCGTGGGCGGAATCGCGAACGTGTAATCGACGGCCGCGCGGAAATGGCCGAGCGAGACGCGCACCAGGTCCAGCATCACCGGCCGCGCGAGCCGCGAGGCGTCCTCGCGCAGCAGG
>JASLEG010000019.1 GCA_030151225.1 Burkholderia sp.
GGCGATCGAGGCCTGGGTCTGCGCGTAGCGCGCGAATTCGCCCGCGAAGCGCGTCATCAGTTCGATCGCCGTGTCGAAGTCGAGCAGGTCGCCGGGCGGCCTGCCCGCGCTCGCGCGCGAGGCGCGCACCGCGATCGCGGCCGGGCCGCCCGGCGACCTGCTCGACTTCGACACGGCGATCGAACTGATGACGCGCTTCGCGGGCGAATTCGCGCGCTACGCGCAGACCCAGGCCTCGATCGCCGGCGACACCCATTCGCTCGAACGCACCGTGCCGCGCTACACGGTGCGCACCAACAACGTGTTCGTGGCCTTCACCTTCGTGCGCAGCGTGGTGATGCTCGGCACGGTGGGCAGCTTCTGGATCGCCACGGCCTGGCCCAGCGGCGGCCTCGCCCTGATCGCCGCCGCGATCGCCTGCGCGCTCAGTTCCACCTCGCCGCGCGCGCCGCGCTTCGTCGCGCAGATGGCGGCCGGCGCGGCCGTGGCGACGCTGGTCGGCTATCTGACCGTGTGCTACCTGTACCCGAACATCGACGGCTTCCCGCTGCTGTGCGTCTCGCTCGCGCCGCTGCTCGCGGCCGGCGTGTTCGTGACCACCCGGCCCGCGTGGTCGGGCTACGGGGTGGGCTACATCGTGTTCTTCTGCCTGCTGGCCGGCCCCGACAATTTGACCGTCTACCAGCCCGACCTGCTGCTCAACAACGGCATCGCGGTGGTGGCCGCAATGCTCGCGGCCGCGCTGGTGTTCGCCGTGATCTTCCCGACCGAGATGCCCTGGCTGATCGAGCGGATCCAGCGCGACCTGCGCGGGCGGGTGCGGCTCGCCTGCGAGGCGCCGCTCGACGGCCTGCACGCGCGCTTCCAGTCGGGCGCGCACGAGCTGACCTCGCATCTGCGCCAGTTGCTGATGAAGCGCTCGGCGCGGCATCGCACGAGCCTGCGCTGGCTGTTCGTGACGCTCGAGATCGGCCACGCCGTGATCGACCTGCGCGGCGAACTCGCGCCGCTCGATGCCGCGCGCGCGGCCGGCGGCCTGCGCTGGCTCGCACCGGTGCGGCGCGTGCTGGCGGTGCTGCCCGAGCTGTTCGACGCGCCCGACGCGCGGCGCCTGTCGCACGCGCAACGTTCGGTGGAGCTGGCGATCCGCGCGATCCTGCGCGCGCGCCCCGAATGGGACGCCACGCCCGACGTCGCGCAGCGCATGCGGCGCGTGCTGGTGGGCCTGCATTTCATCCGCGCGGCGCTGCTCGATCGCGACGCGCCGTTCGTGCGCGCGCGTGGCCGCCGGCCGCCGCGTCGCCGCTGAATGCGCCGCGCCGATCCAGCCACGGATCTGGAAGAATGCTGACCAGATGCGGTGATTAATCCGCGTCGGGGCCGCTCCTATAGTGACGTCAACGCCGCCAGCACGGCATTCACTCAGGAGAACCCAGCATGAAGTCCGTCCAGCTCGCCCTTGCCGCCGCCGCCCTCGCCGTCGCCTTCTCGGCCTGCGCGCAAACCCCGGCCGCCAACGCGCAACCGCAAGGCGCCACCCACACCCAGGCCGCCCATCGCGCCGCCGCCAAGCCCGCGCAACCGAAGGACGAATGCGTCGGCCCGGCCAGCTTCTGCAACATCTACTTCGGCAGCTGAGCCGCCGACCACGCCACGCCTCGCGACGTCGCCCCGATCCGGCCCTCTCGGCGTTTTCGCAACGCTTCGGGCGATCGAGGCCACGCTCCAGCCGAATTCGTTGACATCGGGCCGGCTCAGGTCTAGATTCGGGTTTACACCTAGGCAGTAACCCTAGTCACCCAGCGAGCCCGATCATGTCGAACGCCAAGCAAGCCCCGTCCCAATCCCGCAAGTCCTCCTTCCTTTCCAAGGTCGGCGCAGCGCTGCGCGACGCCTGGGCGCTGTTCGAACTGCAATCGGAGCTGCAGATGAAGGCGGCCATGAGCTACGGCCGCGGCCCGGTGCCGATTCCGGTGCGCGTGCGCGCGGACGCCCCCCGCGATCGCCGCATCTGAGGCAGCCTCCACGGCCCGGTTCGCCACCCACGGCGGGCCGGGCCGTGTGCCTTTCCGGCCGTTCCCCCCACGCTGCAACACGAACCCGCGCGATCGACGCGCGGCTTCAGTGCGTGCCGTCGTCCCGCTCCGCCGCCCCGGCACCCAGCCGCCTCGCGACGTGCTCGAGGAAGCGGCGGATCTTCGGCGAGCCATGCTGGCTCGGCGAGCAGAACGCCCACGCGTCGCCGTAGTAATTCGTCTTGAACACCCAGTCCGGCAGCACGCGCTCGATGCGTCCGTCCTCGAGCGCCGGCGCCGCGACGAACTGCGGAACGCCGCCGATGCCGATGTCGGCCAGCACCGCGTCGAGCCGCACGCCCGAATGATTGGCGACGTAGCGGCCGTGCACGTCCACCGCCACCGTCACCCCCTGTTTCTCGAAGCGCCAGCGCGCATCCACCGGATCCTCGCTGAGCGTGATGCAGCCGTGCGCCGCCAGATCGCGCGGATGCACCGGCGCGCCGTGCCGCGCCAGATAGGCCGGCGTCGCGCACACCACGTGCTCGATGCGCAGCAGCTTGCGGCCGACGAAGCCGGGCGGCGGATCGTCGGTGATGCGGAACACGATGTCGATCGCGTCGTCGAGCGGATCGAGCTGGCGGTCGTCGAGCTTCAGCACGACGTCCACGGCCGGATGCGTGGCCAGGAATTCGGGGATGGTCGGATGGATCACGAAGCGCCCGAGCGCGCGCGGCGCGCTGAGCCGGATCGTGCCGGCCGGTTCGGCCGAGCGCCGCTCCGCGAGCGAGAACATCGCCCTCGCGGCGGCCACCAGTTCGCTCGCGTGGCGCAGCGCCTCCACGCCCTCGTCGCTGAGCCGGAGCTTGCGCGTGGTGCGCAGGATCAGGCGGGTGCCGAGCGCGCGCTCGAGCCGCGCGATCGCCCGGCTCACCGCCGACGGCGTGGCGCCCAGCCGGCGCGCGGCCTCCGAAAAGCTGCCGGCTTCGGCCACCTTCACGAAGATCGCCATCTCGTCCATCAGCGGCGGAATCTGATTTGTGCTCACGGGGAACAGGTCCTTGGTCGGTCGCGCGTATTATCGGCCGGGGCCGGCCTGCGTACAATCGGGCTCACTTCCCGAAACCCTTGCCGGCCCTGCCTCCCCGCCCTTCGATGACCCAGCCGATACTGATCGCCGTGACCGGCGAGACCTTTCCCTCGATCCGTGCCGAGCTCGGCGATTTCGACGACTGGATCGCCGCCGGACTCGGCGCGGGCCTGCCCGTCGAACGGCTCGACGCGCGCAGCGACGCGCCGCTGCCGGACCCGCGCGACTACGCCGGCATCGTGGTGACGGGCTCGCACGCGATGGTGTCGACGCGCGAGCCGTGGAGCGAGCGGCTCGGCGCGTGGCTGGCCGCCTGCGCCGATGCCGACGCCGCGCCGATCCTCGGCATCTGCTACGGCCATCAGCTGCTCGCCCACGCGCTCGGCGGCGAGGTGGGCGACCGGCACGACCGGCGCTTCGAGATCGGCACGGTGGAGATCGCCGCGACCGACGGCGACCGCGACGACCCGCTGCTCGGCGCGCTGCCGGCGCGCTTCGACGCGCAGGTCGTGCATTTCCAGTCGGTCCATCGGCTGCCGCCGGGCGCGCGGGTGCTGGCCGCGAGCGCGGCCGACCCGTGCCAGGCGTTCTGCCGCGGGTCGCGCGCGTGGGGCGTGCAGTTTCATCCGGAGTTTCCGCAGGCGGCGCTCGAACGCTACGTCGCGATCCTGCGCGCGCAGCCGGGCGAGCACGGCGCGGACGCGCTGCCGCCGCGGATCGACGTGCGGCCCACGCCCGACGCGTTCGCGCTGCTCGCGCGTTTCGCGCAATACTGCGCGATGCCCGCCACGCAGGACCCGGCGCCGCTCGCTCAGTCTTCCTGAGGCGCGCACTCCACGGCGATGTCGCCGTGCCGCGTGAAGCGTTCCAGCAGCGCCGCATCGGCCAGCGCGTCGGTCACCAGCGTCCAGCGGCGCGCGAGCGGCGTCCAGTGCTGCTGGCTCGCGCGCTCGAGCTTGTCCGAGGTGACCAGCACGATCACCTGCGCGGCCTGCGCCGCGATGCATTCCTTCAGGTAGGCCTGCTCGGCGCTCGCCTCGCACAGGCCGCGCCCCGCCACCACGCCGTCTGCGCCGAGAAACGCGGTGTCGAAGCTGATGCGCGACAGCGCCACCTGCGCGATCGGCCCGAGCGTGCTCATGCTCGACGGCCGCAGATCGCCGCCGATCAGCGTCACCCGCACGTCGGCCGAGGCCAGCGCGCTCACGGCCAGCAGGTTGTTGGTCACCACGTGGATGCCGCTGCGCCCGGCCAGCCAGCGCGCCAGCGCCGCCGTGGTGGTGCCCCCGTCCAGAAAGATCGTGTCGCCGTCCTGCACGTGGTGCGCGGCCGCGCGCGCGATGGCCTCCTTCTGCTCGCGAAAGCTCGCGCGCCGCGTGTCGAGCGACTCCTCCGGCTCGTGCATGCCCACCGAGGCCGCGCCGCCGTAGGTCCGCACGATGCGCCGCTCGTCGGCGAGCGCGCGCAGGTCGCGGCGCACCGTGGCCTCGGACATGCCGAAGTGCTCGCACAGCGCGGCGACGTCATTCATGCCGGACAGCACGGCCTTGAGCATGGCCTCGCGGCGCTTCTCGACTTTCATGGAACTCCCGGACGGGTTGGAATTGGACGGTCACAATGACGAAGGCCGCCAGTGTAGCGGACCGATCGCCGCTCACGATCGCCGGCCGATCCTGCGCAAACGATCGGTATTTTGATCAACTCGGTCATTCTGGATCGATTTTCTGCACCAACCGATCAGGGTTATCCCCTGCGATTGAAAGATTGCCCAAAAAGGATCGGGGCGATACACTCCGATCTGATCGAATCAATCATTTTACGATCGATTCAAACAGAAATTGTCTGGGGAGACACGGGATGGCACAGATTCACATCAAGCGCGCCATCGAGCGCGTGCCGGGCGGCATGATGATCGTTCCGCTGCTGGCGGGCTCGCTGATCGCGACCTTCCTGCCGAACATGCCGAAGTTCTTCGGCTCGTTCACCAATGCGCTGTTCACGGGCTCGCTGCCGATCCTGGCCGTGTTCTACGTGTGCATGGGCGCGAGCATCGACGTGAAGGCCACGCCCTACCTGCTGCGCAAGGGCGGCGCGCTGTTCGCCACCAAGGTGGGCACGGCGATCGTGGCCGGCATCGTGCTGGGCCACCTGCTCGGCGAGCAGCCGATCGCCTCGGGCCTGTTCGCGGGCATCTCCACGCTGGCCGTGGTGGCCGCGATGAACGACACCAACGGCGGCCTGTACATGGCGCTGATGGGCCAGTACGGCCGCTCGGAAGACGTCGGCGCCTACACCATCATGTCGCTCGAGTCGGGCCCGTTCCTGACCATGGTGACGCTCGGCGTGGCGGGCCTGTCGGCCTTCCCGTGGCCTACCCTGATCGGCAGCATCCTGCCGCTCGCGCTGGGCATGCTGCTCGGCAACCTGGACCGCGAGATGCGCGACTTCCTGGCCCGCGCGGTGCCGGTGATGATCCCGTTCTTCGCGCTCGCGCTCGGCGCCGGCCTCGATCTGCACAAGGTCTGGCAGGCCGGCCTGCTCGGCATCCTGCTCGGCGTGGCGGTGGTGATCCTGACCGGCGTGCCGCTCTACATCGCCGACCGGCTCACCGGCGGCACCGGCGTGGCCGGCGTGGCGGCGGCCAATACCGCGGGCAACGCCGCGGCAGTGCCGGCGCTGATCGCGGCGGCCAACCCCGTGTACACGGAAGCGGCCAGGACGGCCACGCTGCTGGTGGCGGCATGCGTGGTGGTGACCGCCATCGTCTCGCCGATCCTCACCGCGTCGGTGGCCAGGCGCGCGAACGCCCGGGCCGGCGCCGGCGCCGGCGCGGCCAATGGCGGCGCGGCCCGCGAGGGCGCACGATGAGCGCGGCATCGAGCCTCCTGATCGTCGCCGACGACCTGTCGGGCGCGGCCGACTGCGCGATCGCGTTCGCGGCGGCCGGGCTGCGCACGGTGGTGTCGCTCGCGGCCGGTGCGCCGGCCGCCGACGCGGCCGTGATCGCGATCGACACCGACACGCGGCGCCTGACGCCGGCCGATGCCGCGCGACTCGCGGCCGACGCCTGGCACACGCTCGCCGCGCCGGGCCGCCGGCTCTACAAGAAGATCGACTCGACCCTGCGCGGCAACTGGACCGCCGAGGTCGCCACGCTCGCCGCGCTGGCCGGACCGGCCATCGTGGCGCCGGCGTTTCCGGCCACCGGCCGCACCGTGCGCGACGGGCGCGTGACGGTGCGCGGCGTGCCACTGGAAGACACCGAAACCTGGCAGCTCGAGAACGCGGGCCAGGACGCCGGACTGCGCACCCTGCTCGAGGCGGCCGGCCTGCGCGTCGAGCACGTGTCGCTGGACGTGCTGCGCGACGCGCCGCAGCGCATCGCCGCGCTGGTGGCGGCGGCGAACGCCGCGAAACACGAAACCTGCGCGATCGTGATCGATGCCGAGACCGGCGACGATCTGGCCGCGCTCGCGCGCCTCACCGCCGCGCTCGACGCGCCGTTCTTCTGGGTCGGCTCGGGCGGCCTGTCGCGCGAGCTCGCCACCCTGCCCGGCCTGTTCGCGGGCGACGCGACGAATCCGGCCTCGCGCCACGTCGATCAGCCGACCGACGCGGCCGCCAGGCCGCTGCTGGCGCTGGTCGGCAGCCTCTCGGCCATCTCGGAGCGCCAGTGCGCGCTGCTGCGCGCCGACACCGGCATCGCCGAATTCATCGTCCCGCCGGCCGTGCTGCGCGGCGGCGAGGCCCACCCGCAATGGACCGAATGGCACGCACGGATCGGCGCGTGCCTGAGCGCCCCGGCCGACGCGATCGTGCGCATCGGGCGCGACGACGCCTTCGATCCCGCCGAGGGCGCGCACCTGTCGAACGCGCTCGCGGCGCTGGTCGCACCGCACGTGGCCGGCCTCGGCGGCCTGATCGCGACCGGCGGCGAAACCGCGCGCGCGGTCCTCGCCGCCGCGCGCATCGACGGCCTCGAGCTCGTCTGCGAGATCGAGGCGGGCGTCGCGCTGGGCCGCCCCGCCGACGGCCGCGGCCCGCGCGTCGTCACCAAGGCCGGCGCGTTCGGCACCGAACATGCGCTGCTGGGTGCCTGGCGGCACCTGCGCGGCGAAGCAGCGCCGCTCGCACGCAGCGCCTGAACCCCAAGACTCCACACCGGAACGACACACATCATGAGCAACTATCTTCCCGTTATCGGCATCACGATGGGCGACGCGAGCGGCGTGGGCCCCGAAGTCGTCGTCAAGAGCCTCGCGCACCAAAGCGTCTACCAGCAATGCCGCCCGCTCGTGATCGGTGATGCGCGCCGGCTCGAGCGCGCGCTCGAGATCGTGGGCGGCAAGCTCACGGTGCGCCGCATCGACGACGCCTCGCAGGCACGCTACGAGATCGGCACGATCGACTGCATCGACCTCGAACTGATTCCCGCCGACCTGCCGTTCGGCCAGCTCTCGCCGGTGGCCGGCGACGCCGCCTACCGCTACATCGCGCGCGCCGTGGAACTGGCGCAGGCCAACCAGATCGACGCGATCTGCACGGCGCCGCTGAACAAGGAAGCGCTGCACGCAGGCGGCCACAAGTTCCCCGGCCACACCGAGATGCTCGCGCACCTGACCGGTGTGGAAGAAGTGTCGATGATGCTGGTGGCGCCGCAACTGCGCGTGATCCACGTCACGACCCACATCGGCATCCTCGACGCCGTGCGCAAGATCGAGCCGGGCCTCGTGCAGCGCACGATCGAGCGCGGCAATGCCACGCTGATCAAGGCCGGCATCGCGAAGCCGCGGATCGGCGTGTGCGGCATCAATCCGCACGCGGGCGAGAACGGCCTGTTCGGCTACGGCGAGGAAGAGGAAAAGATCATCCCGGCCGTGAAGCTGCTGCAGGAGCGGGGCATCGACGTGACCGGCCCGCTGCCGGCCGACACGCTGTTCTATCGCGCCGGCCGCGGCGACTTCGACCTGGTGGTGGCGATGTACCACGATCAGGGCCACGGCCCCGTGAAGGTGCTCGGCCTGGAGGCCGGCGTGAACGTGACGGTGGGCCTCGACGTGGTGCGCACCTCGGTCGATCACGGCACCGCCTTCGACATCGCCGGCAAGGGCATCGCCGACGAGCGCAGCCTGATCGAGGCGCTGCGCCAGGCGGCCGAGCTGGCACCGAAGCGGGTCGCCGCTTAAAGCGGGATGGCGATGCGCAGCAAGGAGCGCCGCTCGGTTCTCTTGGAGGCGCTCCGGCATGGGGAGGCCGACGTCGAGGCGCTGGCGAAGCGCTTCGAGGTCTCGGCCTCGACCGTGCGGCGCG
>JASLEG010000060.1 GCA_030151225.1 Burkholderia sp.
ATAGAAGATGTAGAACGGCACCATGATCTCGTTGTGCGTGGAGTACGACGTTGCCGCCGCGATCCAGTCGCACATGCCGCCTGCTTCGTTGATGCCTTCCTGCAGGATCTGGCCGGTTTCCGATTCCTTGTAGAACATCAGTTGATCGGAATCTTCCGGCACGTACTTCTGGCCCTGCTGATTCCAGATGCCGATCTGGCGGAACAGGCCTTCCATGCCGAACGTGCGCGATTCGTCCGGGACGATCGGCACCACGCGCTTGCCCAGCGCCTTGTCCTTCAGCAGGATGTTCAGGATCCGCACGAACGACATCGTCGTGGAGATCTCGCGGCCCTCGCCCGTGCCCTTGAGCAGCGGCTCGAATGCCTCGAGCGCCGGCACCGGCAGCGACTGCGCCTTCTCGCGGCGTTGCGGCAGGTAGCCGCCGAGCGCCTGGCGATGCTGGCGCATGTATTCGAGTTCCTTCGAGCCTTCCTCGAACTTCAGGTAAGGCACGTCGCCGATCACGTCGTCGGCGATCGGCAGGCGGAACTGGTCGCGGAAGCGCTTCAGTTGCTCGACCGGCAGCTTCTTCTGCTGGTGGGTGATGTTCATGGCCTGGCCGGCCTCGCCCATCCCGTAGCCCTTGATCGTCTTCGCCAGGATGACGGTGGGCGAACCCTTCGAGTTGCTCGCTTCATGGAACGCCGCGTAGATCTTGTGCGGGTCGTGACCGCCGCGGTTCAGGTTCCAGATGTCGTCGTCGGACCAGTCGGCGACCAGCGCCTTCAGTTCCGGCGAGTTGAAGAAGTGCTCGCGCACGAACGCGCCCGATTCCGACTTGTACGTCTGGTACTCGCCGTCGACCACGTCCATCATGCGGCGCATCAGGGCGCCGGTCTTGTCGCGCGCGAACAGCGCATCCCAGCGGCTGCCCCAGATCACCTTGATCACGTTCCAGCCCGCGCCGCGGAATTCCGACTCGAGTTCCTGGATGATCTTGCCGTTGCCGCGCACCGGGCCATCCAGGCGCTGCAGGTTGCAGTTGATCACGAACACCAGGTTGTCCAGACGCTCGCGGCCGGCCATGCCGATCGCGCCGAGCGATTCCGGCTCGTCCGTCTCGCCGTCGCCGAGGAAGGCCCAGACCTTGCGGCCCTGGGTCTTGGCGATGCCGCGCGCCTCGATGTACTTCATGAAGCGGGCCTGATAGATCGCCATGATCGGGCCGAGGCCCATCGAGACGGTCGGGAACTGCCAGAAATCGGGCATCAGCCACGGGTGCGGGTACGACGAGATGCCGTTGCCGCCCACTTCCTGACGGAAGTTGTCGAGCTGGTCTTCCGACAGGCGGCCGAGCAGGAACGCGCGCGAGTAGACGCCCGGCGACGAGTGGCCCTGCACGAAGATCAGGTCGCCGCCGTGTTCGGCGGACGGCGCGTGCCAGAAGTGGTTGTAGCCGACGTCGTACAGCGTGGCGGCCGACGCGAACGAGGCGATGTGGCCACCGACGTTGGTGTCCTTCCCCGCGCGCAGCACCATCGCCAGCGCGTTCCAGCGCGTGTACGAACGGATGCGGTGCTCGATGTCTTGGTCGCCCGGGTTCTTGGCCTGCTGGCCGAGCGGGATGGTGTTGATGTACGGCGTGTTGGCGGAGAACGGCAGGTGCTCGCCGTTCATGCGCGCGAATTCGATCTGCTTCTCGATCAGGTAATGCGCACGGCCAGGACCGACGGACGAGATCACGCCGTCCAGCGCCTCGAGCCATTCGACGGTTTCCTGGGCGTCTTCGTCGTGCTCGGCGGCAACATACTTGATCACTTCATTGGGTACGGCGGACATGCTCGTCTCCTGAGTCCTGAGTGTGACTGAGTGTGAGGATTGCGCTGCGTGCAGAGGACGTGATTCGGCCGGCTGCGGCAAGCTCCCGGCGGATTGTAGAGAAGCACCACGGACCGATGCAACAAAATTTTCGGGTTGTGAGATTGTTTCTCACAATACGGAATATTGCTGCGCTGCACCCTTCCAGATTGACGCAGTGCCGAGCAATTTCGCTTTGCGTTCAACACTGCGCGCCCCCGTTTTGTCCGCATGGCGCTGCGCTACAATGCGTGCCATGTTGACCGATCGGCTATTCGCACGCTCGGCGCGAGCGTCGGGCGCCCCGGCCGACTCGCAGCCGTCCCGTTGGCACCACGGCCCGTGGTGGTCCAACTCCTATCTGTTGACGCCGCTGCTGTCGATCCTGGTGTTTCTGGTGGTGATGAGCCTGATCCTCTGGAGCCTGAACCGCCGCGAGCAGCAGCAGCAGGAAGACACGCTCTACCGCAACGTGGCCTGGGCGCAGCAGCAGATCCGCCTGTCGATGACGAGCGCCCAGGAGCAGCTGCAGGCCTTCGCGCGCGACCTCGCGCTCGGCCGCATCGACGAACACGGCTTTCAGGCCGCGGTCGGCGACGTGATGCAGGCCCACCCCGAAATCCTCTACGTGAACTGGTACAACGGTGCCGGCACCGAGCGCTGGCCCGACCTGCAGCTGCCGGCGCTGGGCCAGCGTCTGGCGCGCCCGAACGAGGCCCAGCTCGCGCAGATCGTGCGCGGTGGCTATGCCGAGGCGCGCGACACGCGCCGCCAGGCCTATTCGCCGATCGCCTACGACGACTTCGGCAACGGCTTCGTGACGCTGCAGACCCCCGTGACGCGCGACCGCGAATACCTCGGCTCGATCGCCGCGGTGTTCTCGGTGGAAGGCATCCTGCGCCACGACATCCCGCCCGAGCTGTCGGCCAAGTACAAGATCTCGATCATCGACGTGAACAGCCGCGAGCTGGCGTCCACCTCGTCGCGCCCGCGCCTGCCGCGCGACGCGCGCTACGACCTGCCGCTCGACCCCCCGGGCCAGGGCCTGACCGTACGCGTGTATTCCTACCCGCAGATGACGAACCTGACGAACAACACGCTCGTCTGGCTCGTGGCCGGCCTGTCCTGCTTCGTGCTGTGGAGCCTCTGGAGCCTCTGGAAGCACACGCGCCAGCGCTTCGAGGCGCAGCAGGCGCTGTACGCCGAGGCCTTCTTCCGGCGCGCGATGGAGAATTCGGTGCTGATCGGCATGCGCGTGCTGGACATGCACGGCCGCATCACCCACGTGAATCCGGCCTTCTGCCGCATGACCGGCTGGGACGAGGCGGATCTGGTGGGCAAGACCGCGCCGTTCCCGTACTGGCCGCGCGACGCCTATCCCGACATGCAGCGCCAGCTCGACATGACGCTGCGCGGCAAGGCGCCCTCCTCGGGCTTCGAGCTGCGCGTGCGCCGCAAGGACGGCTCGATGTTCCACGCGCGGCTCTACGTGTCGCCGCTGATCGACAGCTCGGGCCGCCAGACCGGCTGGATGTCGTCGATGACCGACATCACCGAGCCGAAGCGGGCGCGCGAGGAGCTCGCCGCCGCCCACGAGCGCTTCACCACGGTGCTCGAGAGCCTCGATGCGGCCGTCTCCGTGTTGGCCGCGGACGAAGCCGAGCTGCTGTTCGCGAATCGCTATTACCGCCATCTGTTCGGGATCCGCCCCGATGGCCACCTCGAACTGTCGGGCGGCGGCTTCGACAGCACCCAGGCCTCGTCCGACTCGATCGACCTGGTGGACGCGTTCGCGGGCCTGCCCGCCACGGCGCTGACCGAAAGCACGGCGGACGCGCAGGAAGTCTACGTGGAGAGCATCCAGAAGTGGTTCGAGGTGCGCCGCCAGTACATTCAGTGGGTGGACGGCCATCTCGCGCAGATGCAGATCGCCACCGACATCACCACCCGCAAGAAGGCGCAGGAGCTCGCGCACCAGCAGGAAGAGAAGCTGCAATTCACGAGCCGGCTCATGACGATGGGCGAAATGGCCTCGTCGATCGCCCACGAGCTGAACCAGCCGCTCGCCGCGATCAACAATTACTGCTCGGGCACGGTGGCACTGGTCAAGAGCGGCCGCGGCACGGCCGAGACGCTGCTGCCCGCGCTCGAGAAGACCGCCCAGCAGGCGCTGCGCGCCGGCATGATCGTCAAGCGCATCCGCGAATTCGTGAAGCGCAGCGAGCCGAAGCGCGAGGCCGCGCGGGTGGCCGACATCGTGGCCGACGCGGTGGGCCTGGCCGAAATCGAGGCGCGCAAGCGGCGGATCCGCATCGTGACCGAAATCCGCGCGAGAATGCCGATCATCTACGTCGATCCGGTGCTGATCGAGCAGGTGCTGATGAACCTGATGAAGAACGCCGCGGAAGCGATGGGCGAGGTCAAGGATCCGGACGCCGACGGCGTGATCCGCGTGGTGGCCGATCTCGAGGCCGGCTTCGTGGACATCCGCGTGATCGATCAGGGCACCGGCGTGGACGAAGCCAGCGCCGAGCGGCTTTTCGAACCGTTCTACAGTACCAAGTCGGATGGAATGGGCATGGGCCTGAACATCTGCCGCTCGATCATCGAGTCCCATCGCGGGCGACTCTGGGTCGTGAACAACATCGAGGCGGACGGCCGCGTCTCCGGCGCGACGTTCCATTGCAGTCTGCCCATCGGGGCACCCGAAGACCACAGCCGCGGCAGCGCGGCATCACATACCGTTACGGGAGAGATATGAATAGCCCTGTCACCACCCCTCAGGAAACCGTCTTTGTGGTCGACGACGACGAAGCCGTGCGCGACTCGCTGCGCTGGCTGCTGGAGGCGAACGGCTATCGCGTGCAATGCTTCTCGAGCGCCGAGCAGTTTCTCGACGGCTACCAGCCGGCGCTGCAGGCCGGCCAGATCGCCTGCCTGATCCTCGACGTGCGCATGTCCGGCATGAGCGGCCTGGAGCTCCAGGAGCGCCTGATCGCCGACAACGCCGCGCTGCCGATCATCTTCGTGACCGGCCACGGCGACGTGCCGATGGCCGTGTCCACCATGAAGAAGGGCGCGATGGACTTCATCGAGAAGCCGTTCGACGAGGCCGAGCTGCGCAAGCTGGTCGAGCGCATGCTCGACAAGGCACGCAACGAGAGCAAGAGCGTGCAGGAGCAGCGCGCCGCGAGCGAGCGCCTGTCGAAGCTGACGGCGCGCGAGCAGCAGGTGCTCGAGCGCATCATCGCCGGCCGCCTGAACAAGCAGATCGCCGACGATCTCGGCATCAGCATCAAGACGGTGGAGGCGCACCGCGCCAACATCATGGAAAAGCTCAACGTCAACACGGTGGCGGACCTGCTGCGCCTCGCGCTGTCGAAGAAGCAGGCCTGAGCGGCACGCGCCGCCCGGCCTTTCCGGTACCGCCACGCCCGCACCGCCGCGGCATGCGTGCCCCCGCCCGGGGTGCCGCGCATGCCGCGGCGGCGTGTGCGGCGCGCGAAACCCCGCGCCCGCCACGCCTTCGGCCACGCCGCCTGTCGCATCCGCGACGGCCGGCGTCGGCTCCAGACAGGCCGCGAGTATAATTCCATGCCTTGCCGCGGCGCATCCCGCATGCGCCGCGCGCCCCGCTTTCCCTATCCGAACCGATTTCACCATGACAGCCACCCTGATCGACGGCAACGCCCTTTCGAAGACCCTGCGCGCGCAAGCGGGCGAACGCGCCGCCGCGCTGACCGCTCGCGGCCATCGCCCCGGCCTCGCGGTCGTGCTGGTGGGCGACAACCCGGCGAGCGAGGTCTACGTCCGCAACAAGATCAAGGCCTGCGAGGACAACGGCTTCTACTCGAAGAAGGACGTGTATCCGGCCACGCTGTCCGAGGCCGAGCTGCTCGCGCACATCGACGCGCTGAACCGCGACCCGCAGATCCACGGCATCCTCGTGCAGTTGCCGCTGCCGGCCCACATCGACAGCCACAAGGTGATCGAGGCGATCGCGCCCGAAAAGGACGTGGACGGCTTCCACGTGGCCAACGCCGGCGCGCTGATGACGGGCAAGCCGCTGTTCCGCCCCTGCACGCCCTATGGCGTGATGAAGATGTTCGAGGCGCACGGCATCGCCCTGAGCGGCGCCAACGCAGTGGTGATCGGCCGCTCGAACATCGTCGGCAAGCCGATGTCGATGCTGCTGCTCGAGGCGGGCGCGACGGTCACGATCTGCCACAGCAAGACCCGCGATCTGGCCGCGCACACGCGCCAGGCCGACGTGGTGGTGGCCGCAGTGGGCAAGCGCAACGTGCTGACCGCCGACATGATCAAGCCCGGCGCGGTGGTGATCGACGTGGGCATGAACCGCAACGACGAGGGCAAGCTCTGCGGCGACATCGACTTCGACGGGATCCGCGACGTGGCCGGCTTCGTCACGCCGGTGCCGGGCGGTGTGGGCCCGATGACGATCACGATGCTGCTGATCAACACGCTCGAGGCGGCCGAACGCGCCGCCGGCGCGGCCGCCTGAGCGGCGCCAGACTCGCCACACCCGCTTTTCGGGCCGCCGACCGCCGGCCGCCCGCCTCTCCCCTGCCCTGCCCCCCGCACCGCGAACCTTTGCACCGCCCGCGCCGTCCAACCGGACTCGCGCGGGAATTTCAATCGCCACGTTAGCAAGTTCCGATTGGAAAGCAGCCGCCCCGCCCCAATAATATGGCTCTGTCGCGGCCCCGCGCCGCGCCCGTCCATCCGCCATCCGACACTGCAGGGAGCACCATGTCCGCCAGCGCCAACGCCAATCCGCTTCTCGATTTCTCCGGCCTGCCCCGCTTCGGCGAGATCCGTCCCGAACATGTCACGCCCGCGCTCGATGCGCTGCTCGCCGAGGCCGAACGGGCCGTCGAGCACGCCGCCGATGCGGCCACGCCGGCCACCTGGGTCGACGTGGTCGAGGCCGTCGAGCGCGTGACCGAGCCGCTCGGCCGCGCCTGGGGCATCGTCGGTCACCTGAACGCCGTGGCCGACACGCCCGAGCTGCGCGCCACCTACGGCGAGAATCTGCCGCGCGTGACCGAATTCTGGTCGAGCGTCGGCCAGAACCTCGCGCTCTACGAGAAGTACAAGGCGATCGCGGCCGGCGCCGAGTACGCCACGCTGTCGGCCGAGCGCCGCAAGATCCTCGACAACTCGCTGCGCGATTTCCGCCTGTCCGGCGCCGAGCTGCCGGAAGCGCAGAAGCCGCGCTTCGCCGAGCTGCAGGAGCAGCAGGCGGCGCTCTCGAAGGCCTTCTCCGATCACGTGCTCGACGCGACCAACGGCTATGCGTTCCACGCGCAGTCGGAAGCCGAGCTGGCCGGGCTGCCCGACGACGCGATCGAGGCCGCGCGCGAGGCCGCCCAGCGCGAGGACAAGCAGGGCTGGAAGTTCACGCTGCATTTCCCCTCGTATTTCCCGGTGCTGCAGTATTCGGAAAACCGCGCGATGCGCGAGACGATGTACCGCGCCTACGTGACGCGCGCCTCGGAACTCGGCCCGCAATATGGCGGCGGCAAGACCGAATGGGACAACACGAAGATCGTGGCCGACACGCTCGCGCTGCGCCGCGAGGAAGCGCGCATGCTCGGCTACGCGAACTTCGCCGAAGTGTCGCTCGCGCCGAAGATGGCCGAATCGCCGGCCCAGGTCACGGCCTTCCTCGAGGATCTGGCCGTGCGCGCCCGGCCGCACGCGGAGCAGGACTGGGACGAGCTGCGCGCCTTCGCGTCGGGCACCCTGGGCCTGGCCGAGCTCGCCCCGTGGGACGTCGCCTACGCGGCCGAGAAGCTGCGCGAGCAGCGCTACGCGTTCTCGGAAAACGAAGTCAAGCAGTACTTCCCGGAGCCGGCCGTGCTGCAGGGCCTGTTCACGGTCACCGAAACCCTGTTCGGCGTGAAGATCCGCCGCGACGAGGCCCCGGTCTGGCATTCGGACGTGCGCTTCTTCCGCGTCGAGAATCCCGACGGCTCGCTGGTCGCGCAGTTCTACCTCGATCTGTATGCACGCGAAGGCAAGCGCGGCGGCGCCTGGATGGACGATGCGCGTGCCCGCGCCAGGCGCGCCACCGGCGTGCAGACGCCCGTGGCCTACCTGACCTGCAACTTCTCGGCACCGGTCGGCGGCAAGCCGGCCTGCTTCACGCACGATGAGGTGATCACGCTGTTCCACGAGTTCGGCCACGGCCTGCACCACATGCTCACGCGCGTCGAGGAGCTCGGCGTGTCGGGCATCAACGGCGTGGAATGGGATGCGGTGGAGCTGCCCTCGCAGTTCATGGAGAACTTCTGCTGGGAGTGGGACGTGCTGAGCTCGATGTCGTCGCACATCGAGACCGGCGCCTCGCTGCCGCGCGCGCTGTTCGACAAGATGCTGGCCGCGAAGAACTTCCAGAGCGGGCTCGGCACGCTGCGCCAGATCGTGTTCTCGATGTACGACATGCTGCTGCACGTCGATTTCGATCCGGCCGGCGCGACCAGTGCGGTGGACTTCGCGCGCGAGATCAACGAGCGCTTCCACGTGATCCCGCAGGCGCCGATCTCGCGCTGGCCGAACACCTTCAGCCACATCTTCGCGGGCGGCTACGCGGCCGGCTACTACAGCTACAAGTGGGCCGAGGTGCTGTCGGCCGACGCGTACGCGGCCTTCGAGGAAGCAGCGAAGGCGACCAGCGGCAGCGTGCTCGACGCGGCCACCGGCACCCGCTATCGCCGCGAGATCCTCGAGGTGGGCGGCAGCCGCCCGGCGATGGAATCGTTCAAGGCCTTCCGCGGCCGCGAGCCCGAGATCGACGCGCTGCTGCGCCACAACGGCATGACCGGCGCCGCGCACTGACGCGGCCAGCCGCCCCGGCGGGCGGCATCCGACCAACGGCGCCCGGGATCGACACGACCCGGGCGCCGTTTTTTTCGTCAGGCGGGCGGTGCGTCGTCGTCGGGATCGACGGGATCGTCGCTCAGCGCGATGGCGTCGTCCTCATCCTCCTCGTCGCCGAACAACGCGATCTGGCCGTGCCGCTCGGCCGTGTCCTCGTCCACCCGCACGCCCACGCCGAGCAGCCGCACCGGCTGGCGCCGCCGCGCGAGCCCCTTCTCGAGCAGCACGATGGCCGTCCCCACGTCGGTCGCATCGGCCACGCACTCCACCGTGGTGCGCTGGAAATCGGCGAAGCGGATCTTCACCAGCAGCTTGCGGATGGTCTTGCGCGAATGGGTACGCTCGATGCGCGCGTCGAGCTGGGGCACGAGCTTGCGCATCTCCTCGATGCACTGTGCGGGCGTGGTCAGGTCGTTCACGTAGGTGGTCTCGACGCTGACCGACTTGCGCTCGCGGTCGGCGTGCACACGCCGCTCGTCGATGCCGCGCGACAGGTCGTGCAGACGCGGGCCGAACGAGCCGAACTCGCGCAGCAGGTCGAACGGCGACCAGCCGCGCAGCTGCACGCAGGTCTCGATGCCGAGCCGCTCCAGCCGCGCCGCCGTCACGCGGCCGACACCGAACAGCTTGCGCACCGGCAGCGCCGCCACGAACGCGTCCACCTCGTGCGGACGCACCACGAACAGGCCGTCGGGCTTGTTCCAGTCGGACGCGATCTTGGCGATGAACTTGTTCGGCGCGACCCCGGCCGAGACGGTCACGCCCACCGTGTCGCGCACCCGCTCGCGAATCTCGCGCGCGATCAGCGTGGCGCTGCCCTGGCAGCGCTCGGCGCGGCTCACGTCCAGATAGGCCTCGTCGAGCGAAAGCGGTTCGACATGGGGCGTGTAATCGCGATAGATCGCCATGATCGCGCGCGAGGCGATGCGGTACTTCTCCATCGACGGCGGCAGGATCAGCAGTTCGGGGCACTTGCGCATCGCCAGCGCCGAGGACATCGCCGAATGCACGCCGAAGCGGCGCGCCTCGTAGTTGCAGGTGGCGATCACGCCACGCCGGTCGGGCCGGCCGCCCACCGCGAGCGGGCGGCCGCGCAGCGAGGGATCGTCGCGCATCTCCACCGACGCGTAGAAGCAGTCGCAATCCAGGTGGATGATCTTGCGCGCGAATGCCGCCGCGCCGGAGGCGGCGGAGGCGGCGGGATCGGGAGGCGGGTTCGGATTCAAGATGGCGATACTGTACAAAAAAACAGTGTCGCCGTGTTGCGTTCTCGCGTGGCGGCCTACTGGCGGAACGCGGCCAGCCGCGCGGCGAGACCGAGGAAGAACGCGCCGAGCGTGCGATCGAGCCAGGCGGACACGCGGCGACTCGCGCGCAGCCGCTGCGAGAGGCGATCGCCGAGCAGGATCAGCGGCGGCTCGACGAAGGCGGCCACCACGATGATCAGCACGCCGTGCAGGCCGAGCTGCAGCGGCACCGGTCCCGCGCCGGGCACCACGAACTGCGGCAGCAGCGCGACGAAGAAGATCGCGACCTTCGGATTCAGGATGTCGATCAGCACGCCCTGCCAGTAGACCTGGGCGACCGTGCGCGGCTGCGCGGGCGCGTCGAGCTCGAGCACCGTGCCCTTCGCGCGCAGCGCCTGGATGCCGAGCCAGCTCAGGTACACCACGCCCACCCACTTCACCACGAGGAACATGGTGGCCGACGTGTAGAGGATCGCCGACAGCCCGATCGCGGCGCAGCCCACGTGGAACAGTGCCCCGCTCCACACGCCGAGCATCGCGGCGAAACCTTGGCGGCGCCCGTGCTTGACGGTGTGACCGAGCATGAAGGCGATATCGGGGCCAGGCGACAGGTTCAGCAGCACGGCCATGCCGAGAAAGGCGATCCAGTGGCCGAGTTCGTAGTGCGGCATCGGTGGGTCCTCGCGGGGTGGTTCGGGAGATCGGCGCGGGCAGCCGCGTCTCCCAAGCATACGGCAGACGAATCGGTGCGATCAATCCCCGCCGCCGTCACGGTCGGCGCGCTCGATCCGTACTGGCCACTCCGGGCACGAAGCGTACCGCCGCGCGGCGTGCGCGCCGCCTATACTCGGCCACGCGATGATCGATACGAGGAGCACACGGGTGAAGACGATCGGCCTGATCGGCGGCATGAGCTGGGAATCGTCGGCGGAGTACTACCGCATGATCAATTGCGCCTCGAAGGCGCGCCACGGCGGTCACCACAACGCGAAAAGCGTGATGGTGACGGTCGATTTCGCGGAGATCGAGGCGCTGCAACGCGACCAGGACTGGGACGCGCTCGGCGAACGAATGGCGCAGGCCGCCCGTCAGCTCGAGGCGGCCGGCGCGGATCTGGTGGTGCTGACCACCAACACCATGCACCGCGTGGCCGGCGCGATCGAGGCCGCCACCGCGCTGCCGTTCCTGCATATCGCCGACGCGACCGGCGCGGCGCTGCGCGCGGCCGGCGTGAGCCGCGTGGCGCTGCTCGGCACGCGCTACACGATGGAGCTGCCGTTCCATGCGCAGCGGCTGGTGGAGCGCTTCGGCATCGAGGTGCTGACGCCCGGGCCCGACGATCGCGAGACGGTGCACCGCGTGATCTACGACGAGCTGTGCCACGGCCGGATCGAGCCGACCTCGCGCGCGGCCTATGCCGGGATCATCGGCAAGCTGGCCGCGCGCGGCGCGCAGGCAGTGATCCTCGGCTGCACCGAGATCACGCTGCTGATCGGCGCGGCGGATTCGCCGCTGCCGGTGTTCGACACCACGGCGCTGCACGCGCAGGCCGCCGTGGATTTCGCGGCGAGCTGAACGCACCCGCCAGCCGTAGCACTCGCACCACGCGCGTCGCGCGCGATCAGATGCCGGTCAGGCCCTGCAGGCTGATCTTCGACTGCGTGCCGGCCGGCACTTCGCCGAGCTTCGCGAGCGAGCCGTCCACGCCGATCAGGTAAGCCACGATCTTGTCGTCGCCGGCGTAGTCCTGATACAGGAACTTGCCATCCGGGCTGACCCAGGAATCGTTCGCGAAGGCCGAGCTCTGGCCCGTGACCGGCGCCTCGGTGGCCACCGAGGCGTTGACGAGCGTCATCTTGCCCGCCGCGTCGATCGAGAACAGCGAGATCGCGCCGCTGCCGTTGCCGATGTAGGCGAAGCGGTTGTCCGGCGTGAGCGCGATCCAGCACGGCGCGGCCTGTCCCGTCACGTTGATCGGCGAGCCCGTGGAGGTGAAGGTGCCGGCCGAGAAGCCGAACGATTCGACGGTGCCGCCGGCCGCGTCGGTCACGAAGTAGCTCGAGGCCAGCGCGCCGCTGCCGAAGCGCGCGCCGAACGGGCCCACGCCGGCCGTGGTACTGGCCACCGCCGTGCCGAGCGTGCCGTCGGCCTGCACCGGGAACGCGAGCAGCATGTTCAGCGGCGCGGTGGGCGACACGGTGCGCAGGAAGCCGTTCACGATCACGAACTTGCCGTCGGGGCTGACCGACACCTCGGTCGGCAGCGCGTCCTGCACCACCACCGCATACTGGCCGATCGACGTGAGCTTGCCGTCGCTGCCGACACGATAGGCACCGAGTTCCTGCGCGCCCTGCTGATGCGTGACGTACAACACGCCGTTCGCGAACGCGAGCGAGGTGGGACGCACACCGCCCGTCGGCGACACGGCCAGCAGCGTGAGGTCGCTGCCCGAGATCGCGAACACGCTGACGGTGTTGTCGCCCGCGTTCGCCACGAACAGGCGCGTGCCGTCCGGCGACACGATCACGCTGTTGTTGCTGGTCAGCGCGTCGGGCGCCACGATGTTGCCCATGAAATAGTTGACGCCGTTGGTGCCGTGGCCGCCCGTGGCGAGCGCGGGCTTCGCCGTGAGCGTGCCGTCGGCGTTGCGCACGAACTGCAGCACGGCGTTCTGCGTGTCGTTGGTCTGCGCGAACAGTTGCGAGACCTTCTGCGGCGCGGGCGCCGGCGTGGACGCCGGTGCCGGTGCGGCCGCCGCGGGCGCGGTGCTGGTGTCATCGCCGCCGCATGCCGCCAAGATCGCCGTGGTGGCCAGCGCCGTCATCAATTTGAGCTTCATCCTTTGTACCTCTGCCTGTCAGTATTCGAATAGCCGCCTGCATGCGATCGCGACTGGCATGCAGACGCAATCCCCCCGGCGGGTCGTGCGCGTTCGTGATCGCCTCGCATCGATCGCGCACCACTCAATTCGGAACCCTGAGCATCGCGGTTACACCGGCGTCGAAAATCTTTCGCGGATCCTAGCGGGCCTGCATCCGGCACGCGCCGACGCCACAGACGACGAGGCCCGCGATGCCTTTCGACATCGCGGGCCCGGTGCTGCTTTGCCGCCGGGGCGCGCTTACTTCGACATCGCATCCGAGGCCGGATGCTGCATGCCCATCGCGTCGTGCTTCTTCATCTTGCCGCCCTTCATGCCCATCGCGTCGTGCTTCATCGCGCCGTTGCCCATCGCATCCTTCGACATGCCGTCCTTGCTCATCGAATCGTGCGCCATCGCGCCCTTGCCCATCGCGTCGTTCGACATCGCGCCGCTCGCCTGGGCGAAGGCCGCCGTTGCGCCGAGGCTCAGCGTTGCCGCCAGAATTGCCGTTGCCAGTTTGTTCATGATTTGCTCCTTTGCCGGGGTGAGAAAAATATCGGCACCGCTGTCGCTCGCGCGGGTACGGGCCGTTTTGGTGAAGTTCGCGCGCGGCCGTCAGGCCCCGCCGAACCAGTTGTAGCCCTGATCGACCCAATAGCCGCCCGGGTACACGTTGGTCACGAAGATCTCGACGATGTGCTTCGGGTTCTTGTAGCCGAGCTTGGTCGGGATCCGCAGTTTCATCGGATAGCCGTATTGCGCGGGCAGCCGCTGGCCGTCGTAGTCGAACGCGAGCAGCGTCTGCGGATGCAGCGCGGTGGCCATGTCGATGCTTTCGTAGTAATCGTCCGCGCAGCGAAAGCCCACGTATTTCGCGCTGGTGTCGGCGCCGATGCGGCGCAGGAAGCCCGCGAACGGCGTGCCGCCCCAGCGCCCGATCGCGCTCCAGCCCTCCACGCAGATGTGGCGCGTGATCTGTTCCTCGTGCGGCAGCGCGTAGAGTTCGCGCAGCGTCCACGCGCGCCGCTCCGATACCAGGCCGCTCACCTTCAGGCGAAACGTGTCGCCGTCCACCTGCGGCACCTCGTCGATGCCGTAGAACGCGTTGAAGGGGAACGGCCGCGTGATCTGCGCCTCGGTATAGGTGGGCGCCAGCGCGCGCGGATCGAACAGCGCGGCCTGCACGCGATCGTTCAGGCGCGACACCGCGGACAGGAAGCCGTCCACCGACGCGTCGTCGCCGAGCGTGCAGCCGCTCAGCATCGACAGGCCGCCGAGCGTCAGCAGGCGCTTGCCGAACAGGCGCCGCGACGGCATCGCGAGCGCGCGCTGCGCATCGGCGAGCACGGCTTCGCGATCGACGGCGGCAAGCGTGGGGCGAGCTTTCGGTTTCATCTGGAATCCTTTCGGTTGCGTCTTCATGTCGGTTGCATTGTGCGTCGGTGGCCGGTTCAGCGGCCGCGCAGCATGGTCAGCAGCGAGCGCGGCACGAGCGCCACCATCGCCACGTGCACCACCACGAACGCGGCCATCACCGCCATCGCGCAGAAGTGCACGACACGCGCCGTGTCGTAGCCGCCGAACAGCTCGCGCAGCAGCGGAAACTGCACCGACTTCCAGATCGCCAGGCCGGACAGCACCAGCACGATCAGGTCGACGATCACGCCGAGATAGGCCAGCTTCTGCACGGCGTTGTAGTGCGCGAGATCGTCGTGGGCGAGCCGGCCGCGCAGCGCCGCGCCGAGGTCGCGCAGCACGGCGCGCGGCGAGAGCGGAAAGAAGCGCGTCCGGATGCGACCGCTGGCGATGCCGAACCCCAGATACACGAGCCCGTTGAGCACGAGCAGCCACATCGCCGCGAAATGCCATTGCAGCGCACCGCCGAGCCAGCCGCCGATCGTCCACGACGACGGAATCACGATCGAGGCGAACACCGGCGAGGCGTCGTAGATGCGCCAGCCGGACAGCATCATCAGCAGCGCCGCCAGCGCGTTGAGCCAGTGCGTCACGCGCAGCCACAGCGGATGCAGCGGCTTCGCGCGGACCGGGCCGGCGGGCAGCGCCGGGGCGGATCGAATCGGGTGCAGTGCCATGTCGCGGGGTCCTGGTTGCCGGGTGCCGGACATCGAATGGCACGCGCGGGGTTCGCCGGTGGCCGTGTGCATTGCGTCACGGCCGCTTCTGACATGAAATTCGCCGGCGCCGCCGCTTCGGTTACACGCCGGGCAAAAAAATTTTTCGTGACCGCCTTTCCCCCGCGGGCCCCCGCCCGCGACACCGAAAATACCCGCCGCGCAAGCGCCGGCGACCATGCGCAAACCCGGCTTGCGACGCCAAATTCGTTCGGCTATTCTTGATCACTTGTTCTAAAACATGAGCCGTCGCACCCAGCCGCGCCGCGCGCGCCGCCCTAGGTCGATGCCAGTCCGGCCCCGTCGCACGATCCGCGGCAGCGCCGCCCCGTCATCACAGGACGCACCTTGTACGCAGCGGAAGACCGCCTGAAAGCGCTGTTCGTCAGCGGCCTCGACGGCAATGCCAACGCCTATCACGGCTTTCTGCAGGAGCTCACGCGCCATCTGCGCGGCTATCTGCGCAAGCGCATCCCGCAGATGCACGACGACGTCGAGGATCTCGTGCAGGAGATCCTGCTGGCCGTCCACCACGCGCGCCACACCTACCGCACCGACGAGCCGCTGACGGCCTGGGTGCACGCGATCGCGCGCTACAAGCTGATGGATTTCTTCCGGTCGCGATTCCGCCGCGAGGCGCTGAACGTGCCGCTCGACGACGACCACGAATCGCTGTTCGCCGCCCCCGACGACGAGCCGGCGCAGGCACGCCACGACATCGGCAAGCTGCTTGAGCACCTGCCCGACAAGCAGCGCCTGCCGATCCTGCACGTGAAGCTCGAGGGCCTGTCGGTGACCGAGACGGCCGCGCTGACGGGGCTGTCGGAATCGGCCGTGAAGGTGGGCGTGCACCGCGGCCTGAAGGCGCTGGCCGCGCGGATCCGGGGCGAACGATGAGAACCGACGACCTGATCGACCTGCTCGCCACCGGGCTCGAACCGGTGGACCACGGCGCGATCGCGCGCCGCTTCGGCACGGCGCTGCCGCTCGGCCTGGCCGGCTCGCTCCTGCTGACCTGGGTCGTGTTCGGCTGGCGGCCGGACCTGGCGCCGGCCGCGCATACCGCGCTGTTCTGGATCAAGCTGGCGTTTCCGCTGGCGGTGGCGGCGCTCGCCTGCCCGCTCGTGCAGCGGCTCGGCCGGCCGGGGCTCGACGGCGGCCACCGCTGGTGGCTGCTGGCCGCGCCGTTCGTGCTGGTGTGGCTCGGCGGCGCCGCGCTGCTGATCGAGGCCGCGCCGGCCGAACGCATGCCGCTGCTGCTCGGCCAGTCGTGGCGCAGTTGCCCGTTCAACATCCTGCTGCTGTCGGTGCCGAGCTTCGCGGCCGTGTTCTGGGCGATGCGCAGCCTCGCCGCCACGCGCCCCCGGCTGGCCGGCGCCGTCTCGGGGCTGCTCGCCAGCGCGATCGCCACCCTGGCCTACTGCCTGCACTGTCCGGAGATGAGCGCGGCGTTCTGGGGGATCTGGTACGTGCTGGGGCTGGCGCTGCCGGCCGCGCTCGGCGCGCTGGCGGGACCGCGGCTGCTGCGCTGGTAGGAGGCGTGCCGGCTCAGGCCGACTCGTACTCGGCGGCCCTGGGGCAGGACGCGGAGTCGGATTCGAATGCGGGTCCGGGTTCGGCCTCGAGTGCCGGCAGCGCCGCGCCGATCATGGCGAGCGCGGGGCGCACCGCATCCTCGAGCAGCGCGCGCTGCGGTCGCACGCGCGCGAGCACGCGCAAGCCCACCAGCATCGTGAACAGCATCCGCGCCACGTCGCGCGCCACCAGCGCGCGCGGGATCGAGCCGTCGGCCTGCCCGGCCTCGACGCAGCGCAGGAAGAAGGCCTCGACGTCCTCGAGGATCGATTCGACGATCGCCTGAAACGCGGCGTCGTGCGGCGCCAGCTCCACCGCCGCATTGACGATCAGGCAGCCGCGCCGCCGGGCGTCGGCCACGGTCAGCCGCACGATCTCGGCGAAGAAGGCCACGATCGCGTCGCGCGGCGGCAGCCGATGCTCGAAGCGGCGCACGCGATCGCGAAAGCCGCCCTCCACGTAACGCACGAAGGCGCGCAGGAACAGGTCGCGCTTGTCGCCGAAGGCGTTGTACACGCTCGCGCCGGTCATGCCCATGGTGGCCGCCAGATCGCGCACCGAGCTCGCCTCGTAACCGTGCGACCAGAACTGCGCGACCGCGGCGTCGAGCGCGGCTTCCTCGTCGAATTCGCGTGGACGCGCCATCGCGTGCTACCTCCCGTGGAGTCGACCGGCGGCAAGGCTGCGCGCCGGGCTCCGCATTTTAGTGCAATCGCTCGTGAATCCGTCGGCGCGGCCGCGCACGTTGCGCGGCGCGTTTCATTTCGGCTCAGCCGAGCGTGGCGATCACCGGCGTGTGATCCGACGGCTGCTCCCAGGTGCGCGGCACGCGATCGACCTCGCAGGCCGTCAGCGTCTCGGCCAGCGCCGGCGACAGCAGGACGTGGTCGATCCGCAGGCCCGCGTTGCGGCGGAAGCCCATCATGCGGTAATCCCACCACGTGAAGGTCTTCTCGGGCTGCTCGAAGCGGCGGAACGCGTCCACCAGGCCCATCTCGATCAGCGCCGCGAAATGCGCGCGCTCCTGCGGCGACACCAGGTTCTGCCCTTCCCACTTGGCCGGATCGTGCACGTCGCGATCCTCGGGCGCGATGTTGTAGTCACCGAGCAGCGCGAGCAACGGGTACCGTTCCATCTCCGTCCTCAGCCAGGCCTGCAGCGCATCGAGCCAGGCCAGCTTGTAGACGAATTTCTCCGAATCGGGCGCCTGACCGTTCGGGAAATAGGCCGACACGATGCGCACGCCGTTCACCGTGACCGCCACCACGCGCTGCTGCGCATCCTCGAAGCCGGGGATGTTCTTCACGACGTCGGTCTCGTCCACCGACAGCGTGTCGCGCACCAGGATCGCCACGCCGTTGTACGTCTTCTGGCCCGTGAACCAGCTGCGATAGCCGGCCGCCTCGAGGTCGGCCTTCGGGTACTTCTCGTCGGGCAGCTTCAGCTCCTGCAGGCACAGTACGTCGGCCTGGCTCGTGGCGAGCCAGTCGAGCACGTGCTGCTTGCGCACGTTCAGGGAGTTGACGTTCCAGGTGGCGATCTTCATCGATGCTATATGTGTATGATTATTAAAGACAATATTCTTAGAATTTCGCTTTGACATACATCACGATATACAATTTCGCACGTGGCGGACAGTTACGCCGAACTCGCGAGCCACTTCCGACACGCTCACCCCGGACCAATAGCGATATCGCATCCAATCGTCGCGCTCCATGCGGACTGATGGTGACCGGGGGCGAATGTCAAGTTTTCCATCCAAGGCCCTGCCTAGCACAGCAGCCTGCAGCGCGTCTGCCGCGTCATCGCCAATCGCGGCGCGCATCCAGTGGCCGCCAGGGATGGCGCGAGGGATGGTCAGCCAGCCAGTCTTTGCGCCCTGACGGCGGTGCGCCCTGCGGAGCAATGTGAAAAGGAAAATACCGATCACGTCAGCGACTGCGCGCGCATCGGGAGACAGGTTGCGGCGCGCACGCTCAAACACGCTGATGCGAGACCACTTGATAGATGGCAGCGGAACGTGCACCCCGGCATCAATCGCTTCGTCAAGCGTCATTTCTTCGGGTAAGTCGGAGATTCGCTGCATGGCCGTCAAATTCAATGTTCACTGAACAGCAGTGTACGACAAGAACCGTCCGAGAGCAACAAATCCGATAAAAATCAATAACTTAGTTCACAAACGTGAATACTGGGATCAAGAAAAACCCCGCTCTAGGCGGGGAGAAGGGTTTCGAACGTGCAGTCGATCAGTGCAAAACTCGTTCAGTATGCTGCGTCTGAAGAAGCGCCACCACTTGCTCCAGCGCCTCGATAGCCTGCGCAGCGTCGAGGTGCGCATTAACGAGTCCGTCAATCAGCATGAGGCGAATCGTGTCCACGACGAATTCCAATCTTTCGAGTCCTTCCTGAAGATTGGCATTTTTGCCTTCCATCAGCCCGCCATCCATTGCGCGGCACGGGTGGCCGCCTCAGCCAGGGCGAGCGCATCAGCGCGCCGCCGTTCACGTCCGTCATCGCCGATTACCGGACCGAGCAGCAGGTCCACCGCGCGCCCCCAAGGGTCGATGTCGTCGCCGACGAATACATCGCAAGCGACGATGCGAGTTTCTCGCTGAAGGGCCGCCATCAGGCGACCGTCAGGTTTTTCAGCGGCGGCAGGTTGTCATACAGCGCCACCGCGAACGCGCGAGCCAGCTTATCGCGCGTGGCGTCGTCAATCGGCTGTCCCGCCAAGGGAGCGAGCACCTCGGCGGCGTCAGCGGCCAGAACGCGGGAGACGTTCAGCAAAACAGCCTCCGTGGGCTTGCGGTCCTGCTCGGCATGGGCCGCCAGTTCTTCGGCGGTCGGGCTAAGGTGTTTTGCGGCGCGCTTGACGGCGGCGGCTACGTGCTTATTCATTTTCATCTTCGTAGGGGTCCTTGAGGATTGATTCTTTGGTGAAATTTTCGGGGCTGGCAGCTTGGCGCAACGCCAAATCGATTTCAGCCAACAACTTTGACTTCATCGTAGCGGCGTCAGTCTCCCCGATGATTTGATGCACGACACGCCCCGGAACGTTTCGCATGGTCTGGCGGATGATGGCGCACACGTTGCTCATCGACTGCTCCAAATCCGCAACGGGCGCAACGTCTCTGCCGGCAATCGCCAATTCGAGTTCAGATCGTGTCGCGTCTGCGGTCAGCTTGCGGAGCTTCTGTGCCTGGAGGGCCTCGCCGACTTCGCCGCCAGCCTGATACTCGATCAGCGCGCGGATGCTGTCGCCTAGCGCGTAGCGGTTACGGCCGGCGCGCTGGATGGTGCCGTCCGCAACGCGGTCGCGCACCCATCGCGTCGTCGTGCCGAACAGGCTAGCAAGATCGGCATCAGTGACTTCTGTGGAAAGGATCGGGTTCATGCCTTGGTGGTCGCGGCGGTCGTGGCAGGCGTCCAGTCGCGGAACACATAGGCCTGCCCCTTGAACGCCTTCACGGCGTCACGAATTCGGGCAGCGGTGGCCCTGTCGGCGGTCGCTTGACGCGTATCGCTCGCGATCGCATCGGCGGTCGCGGCGGCCTGGATCACCAGGGCGAAAAGGTTGTTCGATGAGATATCAGCCACGGCGCTTGCCTCGCGCCTGGCCGATGATTGGGCCGTTCGCATTGATCCGAAACGAGCCCTTCGGCATGGGACGACGGTGCTTGCCGGCGCTGAGTTTGCGTCGCTTCGGCGGCGCGGGTTCAACCTGTGGGGCGGGCTCGGCGTTACGTTTAAACAGAGAGGCAAGAAGCGCTTTCATTCGTCACGCTCCCCGCCGAGGATGCCGCGCTGAAGATACACGGCGGCGTTACTCAGGTCGACGCCAAGCCGAGCGATGCTCGTTTGCGAAGCGCGCACCACGGTGGAATCGGGGCGGGCGGCGGCGAGGCATTCGCTGATCGCCACGAGCGAGCGCGCGATTCGTGCGGCTTCTTTCGAGGTTTGCTGAATTGCGGTTTGAGGGTTCATTTCTCTCGGGTTCGAGTTTTTGTTTGGGCGGTATGCTACTTCCGGCCGCATACCAGGGCGAAAAGGCGGCGACGTTTCAGTCACAAGGTGCCGCCAGGCCTTGTCCGGTCACATAGCCACCGGCAGGCTGGACACCCCAGGGAGGGGATTCTTAGCCTCGCGACTCACGCCGATCGAGGTATTTCGAGACCATCGCCTGTACCGCTGCGTTTGCGCTGAGGCGCACGCCCAGGTCCTCACTCATTCGTTGGCGTTCGGCCTCGATGCGTTCGCGAAGCGTGCCAGGCATCACCAGCGTGATGCGTTGCATCGTTTGTTGGTCCATCAGATTTTCTCCAAAGGCCGCCACGCGGCCCATTGAGTGCCGCGAGCAACCGAGTTCTGCGCCACTACCTGACGCATGTGCGATGTCATCCGAGCGTGCAGCAGATCAAGGCCAGCCCCGACCTGCTCATCGGACAGCGACGGCCACCGGGCGCGCAGCCATTGCTGCGCCCCTTCGCGCGAAGCCTCGAATGCGCCTCGCCCGTCAGCCGTCATCGCGATAACACGGCGCTCACCAGTTTCGATATCGCGGATGCCGCGATCGAAGAAATTCAGCGCACCCACGATCACGGCGACCGATTCCGGGAGGCCATCATCGACCGCCTTCTCATTGGGCGTGGTCGCCAGGATGCGGCGCAAGGCGCGGGCGATCACGATGCCGTCCAAAAGTCAGCGGCGGGACTCGGAATCAGAGGCTTCGCGTTAGCGAACACGATCAGTTCCTGGTCTCCACTGGTGTTCAGGCGCTTCACATGAACGGCCAACTCGGGGCGCACGCCAACTGCCGCGCGGCCAAACAGGCCGACAACCGTTGCGGCGGTCGCAGCGGTCAGTTCGGCGGGGATGCCGCCAGCCGCGACGAATGCACCGTCGCCGCGCCAGGATGCGCCAGCGCCAGCCGTGCCCACCAGAGCGCACGCATCCTTGATCAGGGCGTGACGAGCAGCCAGAGCGCCCATGCTGAAAGCGGCGGGCGTGGCCGCCAGTACTGCCGCCAGGAACATGGCATCGATCTGCTCGGCAAGGCCAAGCGCGATTGCAATCACGAAGTCGTCGCTGAGCATGTCGCCGCCAACGTCACGGCGCTGAGCGCGGGTGATCTTGCTGCGGAATGCGAGGTTCGGAGCATCGCTCCAAGTGAGATCGGCGTCGTCGAACGGAATCTGCGACAGCGAAGCCTCCGAACCGTCCGCAATGGTCGAGAAAGCAGCAGGCAGAACGTGGCGGAACTTCGCCGGGTTTTCGTAGAAGCCGGGATGGTTGTTACCCGAATCGACGTTGAACACCGGAGCCGGCTTTTCGGGGGCGACGAACAGATGCGCGCCCGCGCGAATCACGCGGCTATTGGCGGCGATGATGGCGCTCGGGTCAAGCTGGTTCGTCTTGCCTGCGTCCACCAAGTTGAGGCGGACGTAGTTCGATCCTGTGTCGTTCAGCGTGAGTTCGCGGGTCAGGTCAAGTCCACCAGAGGCGACGGCGGGCTTTGCGATTCGATGCGGTGCTTCGGCGCTGCCAACCTCGGCATAACCCAAGGCGCGCTGGCCTTGGTCAAACAAATTCTTGAGCGGGTTCATCAGTTAGGAATCCTCAGTTCGTTTACCGACAGTGTGCCAAAAACTCCGCACGAACGCAAACATTTTCTCAATTAAATCAATGGCTTACGTTCATAAACATGAATACTTCACGGAGATTCACGCTGCATCATTGGCGGGCCGACTTGGAACTGGAACGCGATTTTTGGGGGTCGCAGGGGTGCGGCATCGCGGCTGCTATGCCACCGCAACGCCACCCCACCGGGAAGGACCCATTGTTCCCCAGCTTGGTGCGCGCGGCGCAGGTCGGCCACCAGACAGGTAGCCATCCCGCGTACCAAGCGCGGCACCACGCCACTCGCGAGCATATGGCAATTCCCAGGCACCACCATGCGCATTCGCGCCTATCAGGTCACACGCCCCCGCCCCAACTGGAGTCCGGTTTCGGCATCGAAGATTAATGTCTGTTTTTGTGTATCGCATTCCGCCACGAAGGCATCGACACTCACAAAGACTTTGCCATTCGAGCGCACCCTGTTTCCAGACAAGATGATGGCTTTGGCTCGCTCACCAGAAACTGAGTAAGCGACCGGCGCACCTTCCGATCTGCTCACTATGGAGTGCGGCACACTCAAAAACGCAACAGCATCAATTTCGAGTCGGTTAGAGGCTTTGTCGTCGCTGGGCCTATCGAAAATCCCCTTCGTACCTTCCGGTGCCGGAATAACAGTAAAGCCTTCGTCGCGGTCATTACTCATGGTCGTCCCCATTGTGGTGGAGAAACCATTTTGCCAGTTGATTCACCTTGCCGCGTTCCAACCTGTTCCAACGTTCCAACCGTTCCGGAAGTTTCCATCGGTTACCCCCCACACTGTAACAACGCTGTTACACAGAACTCAGCAAAATATCCAGAAAAGGTTGGAACGGTTGGAACGGTTGGAACAGCCAGTAGCAGCAAGGGTTTGCGCGTTCCAACCTCTGTTCCAACCTCTGTTCCAACCTCGGGGCTTTCGGCACAAAAAGGCCTGCATGCTCAATCAGCCGTCATTTCATGTTGCCGGTCGGTCACAATACGACGTAAAAACACCCCGCTCTTGCGGGGTGTTTTGGTTTAGAGCGGGCTGTCGTCGTCCAGGTCATCCCTGGTCCAAACCCAAATGGATTTCGACCCGCGCCTTGCTTTTTTGCTTCGGTAGCCCATCGCGGTCAACGCACGCGCGACGCGCATCTGGTCCGCGCGGCCCTGCTTGGCAACCTCCATGCGAATTGCCTTCTCCAGAACATCCGAAGTCGTCACTTCGCGCTGACCAAGGCACCAGTCGGCAATCGGGGCTTCCCACGGGTCCGTCTCGCGACGGTCATCCGTCTGTTCCCTGGCGGCGTCGGCAGGCACATCCCACCAGGTCGCCTTTGCATTGAATGCATCCACGGCTTCAGCGAAAAGCTGTTCTCTATTGCGCTGCAGCCAAGCATGGTCAATGTCAGCGACGTTCAGCGGCCAGAAGCGGCGAGCACCGGTCGAATCGCGCAGGTATTCGCGCTCATTGGTCGATCCGGCGAACACCACGCGGCGCGGCAAGTCTCCCGCGCGGGCATCGTATGGCAGACGGGTACGGTCTTTCTGAGAACTCAGGATTTGCTTGATGCGCTTCACGTCGGCGCGGCTGAACGCGTCCATTTCTCCAACTTCCATCAGCCACTTGCCCTGAATGACGACGAAAAAGTCTTTGGTGTCCAGGTCCGCCGTAAGGTCGGCGTAGAACTTGCCACCGAGAATGCCCAGCATCTTCGATTTGCCCGCACCCTGCGCGCCTTCGAAAATCGGCATGGTGTCGACCTTGCAGCCAGGCACCAGCCCACGCGCGACCATCGAAATTAGGAAGTTGCGGCCAATTGCGTCGTGATACTCATCCGCTGGCGCGCCGATGGTGTTTCGCAGCCACGTATCAAGCCTTGGCGTGCCGTCCCATCGCAGTGAGCGCAGCCAGTCGCGCAATTCATCGCGCTGGTCATCGAACGCGATGCCGATGGCGGCCTTGGCCACCAGTTCGTCGCCAAACTTGATAAGTCCGTAATCGCTCTGCAGGACGCTCGCAATCTTGATCGCGTCCGCCTTCGCCCACGGGCGCGCGTCGTCACAGTCCCACGTCGTGAACACGTCCTGGTGGAAGCAGTCGTACCAGATGCGACCGGCGAATCGCGGATGGTCGCGCAGCACTGCGATGGCGTTCGCCAGATTGGCGTGCGGTTCGTTGCGCCCGTTGGCGGACAGGTTGACGCCAATCTCCGCCATTCTCGCGATGACTTCCCAGCTATCAATTTTTCGACCGTTATCGTTCGTGGGAACGGCCAACGCAGGCTGCAGCACGCCCAACTGGCGCTTCACTTCGTCCAACCCTTCACGCGCCGCCAGGTCGTTAAAGTCTGTCGGCCTGCCGTCCAGGTCCGCGAATTCCGGCACCACCACGCGCGCATTGACGGCTGCGCCAGCCTCGCGCGCCTTCGTCACGCCAGGGTTTTCGATTGGCTCCAGCGTCCAGCGGTCATTGTCCGCGCAGATGACGATAAGCGACTGCGGCACGAATTCGCGCACGGCTTCGGCCACGCGTGGCAAATTGTATGCGTCGAATGCGACTGCGACAGTCCAGCCAGTTGCTGCGTGGATAGTTGCGCCCGTTGCGTAGCCTTCGCAAATGGCGACGGTGCCACCATCCAGCTTGCCGATCATGAAATCGGCACCGCGCTTGCGGCCGTCGCGCCAGAAGTCTTTATCGCGGCCGATTTCTTCCTGCTTGCTGGGGAAGATGCCCTGAAGGCTGATAATCTCGCCGCGTCCGTTTTTGATCGGAACAAGCAGCGTGTTTTCGATGCGACGGAACACGCTGCCTTCGGCGTTCGTTAGCGGCCACGATGCGACACGCAAGCCGTGCGACGGGACGCCCTTGCGCGCCAGGTACGGATGTGTGTCGTCCGCTTCGGCTGCCTCATCCCAAAGCATCTGCGCGCGTTCTGCTGCGGCCTTCTGGCGTTCGCGTTCCTGCCGGTCGCGTTCCTTGCGCCTGGCTTCGATGCGGGCTTGCGCGTCGCTGCGTTCAGCGGGCGTCAGGCGCTCACTGTTCGCCACCCAGGTCGCCTGCAGGCCAGTCCGCCAGCTTCCGTATTCCCCGGCCGGGATGCCATCGCCGTGCAGCACGTACCAGCCGTTGCGGGTGTTGCGGCTGTCGCCTTCGACGTGGAAACGGCGCAGCACGCTGTCAGAAATGATTTCAGCATCTGTGCGCAGTCCAGCGTTTGCCATCGCGTCGGCAAACTGGCGCGTAATATCGTCGTTGCGAAGTTGCGGCCGGGCCGTCATGCCGCCCCCCGCATGAGAATTTCGTGCACGAGCGGCATAACCGCCTCAGCGAACCCGGCGGTAGTCGCCAGCAGCGCCAGGTCGTGCACGATCGCTTGCGGGGCTTGACCGCGACGCAGCAGACGCGGCACCAGGTCGTACAACGCGCTTGCGAGTTGAGCAAGATTGCGAGCGGCATTCACGCGGCAGAAGTAAGGCAGTTCTGACCGTGGTGAAACGCGCGAAATCTTGCGTCCACATTTATTAGGACTGCTATACTGTCTGCCGTCACGCAGTTTTTCTTGAGGGGCTTTCATCAGTTGGTGGAGGCCCCTTTTTTATTGCCGCGCATCGGCGCGCGCCTTGATCCACGAATCGATTTCTGCCTCGATCCACCCGGAGGCACGCTTTCCTAGGGAGATTTGTTTCGGCAGCCCTGAATGATGCATCGCGTAGTACACGCCACCCCGGCTCAGGCCCGTCTTTTCCATCACCTTGGGCATCCGAATAACGTTGAGGTTTGCTTGCATGATGTTCCCGCATCCTTGTTTGGTTTGCATGGAAACGATTTTCGATGTTCAGTGAAGCCCAGTATTCTCAAAAAATTTCCGCTTTTTTGGTTCTAGCGTTTAAACACCTAGCGCAACAAAAACCCCGCCTAGGGCGGGGTCAGTTCGGATCATTCGGGCAGGTTCGATAACCTCTCGACCAAATCGGCCCATCGCTGCAATAAGTCGCGCCGCTCATCAAGCAATTGCGCGCGGTTGTAGGCGCGGCTCACAGTAGAGCCGATGCTATGCGCTAAACACAACTCGATCACATCGTGCGGTTCCTGGGCTTCATGCCAATACGTGCTAAACAGAGCACGAAATCCGTGCGGCTTTGCCTCTTCCGTGAATCCCATACGGTCCATGATGTTGTTGATACTTCTATCAGCCATCGGCCGCTTCGGATCGCGCCGGTTTGGAAACATCACATCGCCACCAGATAGGGCGCGTAGTTCGCGCAAGAGCGCAACGGACTGACGCGACAACGGCACGACATGTTCTTTTGCGCCTTTCATACGTTCCGCCGGGATGCGCCATTCGGCTGCGTCGAAATCAATTTCTGACCACCGGCCACCGGTTACCTCACTCTTGCGAGTTGCGTTCAAGATGATGAGTCGAATGGCGATCTTCCCCTGCAGATCGGCAGGGTCGGCGTCCAGCGCGCGCAGGAAGTCGCCCAGGCGGTCAATCTTCAACGCGGCGTGATTGTCCTTCGGTCCTCTGCCGGTAAGCTTCAGCGGCACGATGTTGGCCGCAACAATTCCGTGGTCGGCGGCCTGCTCCCATATCGCGCTCAGATAGGTGCGCAGGTTGTGCGCTACTTCAGGCGTGCGTGCGGAAACGGCTTTCAGCAGTTCGGCCAGTTCGAACCGAGTAACGTCGGCCATCAGGCGGTCGCCCAGTTTCGGCATCAGGTGCCTAGTTATCTCGCGCTCGCGCTGGGCGATGGACGCGGGTCGCAACGCGCCGTCTGTACGTGCACGCCACGCAGCACACGCAGCACGGAATGATCCAGATTGGCGCTGCAGTTCTGCCGTCTTTTGCTCCGCTTCCTGGCGCTTTCGATGCTCGGTCGGATGGATGCCCTGGGCCACCAGCTTTCGGGCGTCCTGGTGCTTGCGGCGCGCCTCCGCCAGCCCAATGTCGGGGTACGCTCCCAGAGAAACCAGGACAGGCTTGCCCGTTACGGCAGCGCGATACTGCCACAGACGCGAGCCGTTTTTCTTTACCAGCAGGTGTAGACCGCCGCCGTCTACCAGGGTGTAGTCGCCTTCACGCGGCTTCGCGCTCTTGCACGCGGCGTCAGATAGCTTGGTGGCGTAGGAGTGCATGACCTGTATATCGGACTGGTTGATATACGGCAAAATATACAGTTTCGAGATTGATTTGGCAAAACGTCACTTGACGTTGCCGAACGCCACACCCTTGAAATTACAGGGTTTCGTGCCGGCTTGTTGTCTATGTTTGTTCAGCAACATTCAAATGAAGATAGCAGGTGGCGATCTTCATCGATGCGGATTTCCGTGGTGAATCGAAGGGGTGCGGCGCGGCCCGCGAGGCCCGCCCGGCGGCCTGCGCGGCGTGGTCCGACCGGCTCGACGGGAGTGTACCAGCGCAGAGGATTCGTTCCTTCCGCTGGCCGTGCGTGAAATATTTTTCGCCGGAACGTTTGACACACATCCACAATCCCCCTATACTTGCATTTCTCTGACGCGGGGTGGAGCAGTCTGGCAGCTCGTCGGGCTCATAACCCGAAGGTCACAGGTTCAAATCCTGTCCCCGCAACCAAACACACTTGGCGATGTGCCGCGTAGTCGACCGATACGCGATTCGCCAGACAGAACCCGGCCTCGTTGCCGGGTTTTTTGTTTTCCGCGACGCGCGGGGGCGCGCCAGGTTTCTCGCCCCCGCCCGCTCTTCCCGCAGGCGTTCAGCCCTGCGCCGGTGCCGGCCCCAGATGCGCCCACAGAAAGCCGAAATCGGCCGCGTCCGCCTCGGCGCGCTCGAGATCGTCGGCGCCGCTGCCGTGGCCGCCATCCGTGTTCTCCCAATACCAGACCCGCGTGTGACCGAGCGACTGCATGCGCGCGGCCATCTTGCGCGCGTGCGCCGGGTGCACGCGGTCGTCGCGCGTCGAGGTGGTGAGCAGCAGCGGCGGAAGCATCACGTCGCCGCGCACGCGGTGATACGGCGAATACGCGGCGAGCGCGGCGCCCTCCTCGGCATCGTCGGGGTCGCCGTACTCGTCGAGCCAGGCGGCGCCCGCATGCAGCTTCGGATAGCGCCGCATGTCGAGCAGCGGCACCTGGCAGAGCACGGCGCCGAACAGCTCGGGGCGCTGCAGCATGCAGGCCGCCACCAGCAGCCCACCGTTGCTGCCGCCCTCGATGCCGAGTTGCGCCGAAGTGGTCACGCCGCTCGCGGCCAGATGCTCGGCCACGGCGATGAAATCGTCGAACGAGCGTTGGCGGTGCTGGCGCTGCGCGTCGGTGTGCCAGCGCGAGCCGAATTCGCCGCCGCCGCGGATGTGCGCGAAGGCCGCCACGCCGCCGCGCTCGAGCCAGCCGATGCCGAGCCCGTCGCTGTAGGCCGGCAGGTTGGAGATCGCGAAGCCGCCATAGCCCGACAGCAGGCACGGGCGCGCCGTGCGACGCCGTTGCCCGTCGGCATCGGGCACGCCGTCGAGCGCGTCGCGCGCGCCGATCAGCGTGTAAGGCACCGCGGTGCCGTCGCGCGAATGCGCCACGGCGCGCCGCACCACCAGATCGTCGGCGCGGAACTGCACGGGCGGGCGGTCGAGCAGCACGCGGTGCTCGGCCGGCACCGCCGGCGCCGCGCCGTCGACGACGTCCGCCAGATCGGCCAGCCAGCATTCGGGCGGGTCGATGAAGGTGTCGACATCGATGAAGATCTCGTCGTTCAGCGTCGGCTCCACCGGCTCGATGTCGATCTCGGCCTCGCCGCCCCAGGCGAACGGCCGCGACGCCCAGTGCCAGGCACCGGCTGCGTCCTGCGCGGGCTCCCAGAGCTCGGTGCGGTTGCGCACGTCGTCGAGCCAGCTGGCGATCAGCGTGGTGTGCGTGTGAGTCCAGGTGCAGGCCGAGGTCGATGCGGTAGGCGCGAACAGCGTGGTGAAGCCGCGCGCGCCGGACAGGAACACGTCCTCGCGAATCGCGAGCAGCGAGCCGCCCGCGTGCCGCGTGCCCTCGCAGTCCCAGTCGAGCCGCGGCTCGAGGATCAGCCAGCCCTGCCAGAAGCCCACCACCACGTGCGCGGGCACGTCGTAGCGCTGCCATTCGCCGTCGGCGAGCCGGTAGGTGTGCAGATCGAAGAAGTCGACGCTGCGCCACGCGGTATGGCGCTGCTCGATCGGATCGAAGGCCGCGCCGGCGTTGATGTCGTCGCGCTCGCCGCGAAACACCACGGGCGCCGCCTCGAGCGGCGTGCCGCGCGTCCAGCGCCGCACCTCGTACGGATAGCCGGCGTCGGTCACGGCGTCCTCGTCGCGCTCCCAGCTCACGTACACGGTATCGCGGTCGATCCAGTCGATCGTGTGGTTGCCGGGCTCGTCGATCGTGAAGCCGCCGTCGACGAAGCAGCGCCGCTCGAGATCGAACTCGCGCACCACCACGGCGTCGGCGCCGCCCGGCGACAGCGAGAGCAGCGCGCGGTCGCCGTCGGGCCAGAGGATCGCATCGTGCTCGAACACCCACGATTCGCCTTCCGCGGCACCGAGTGCGTCCACGTCGAGCAGCACGTCCCATTGCGGCTGGCCGGCGCGCCAGTCGCTCCAGCGCGCGCGGCGCCACAGGCCCTTCGGGTGACGGTCGTCCTGCCAGAGGTCGTAGGCCCAGTCGCGCCAGCGCGCCGGAATCACGGGCCGCTCGCGCGGCAGATAGGCCTTGGCGAGGCGCGCCGCGAGCGCGGTGAAGGCCGCGTCGCGGCGCAGCGCGGCGTGGGTGCGGGCATTCTGCTCGTCGACCCAGGCGCGGGCGCGACGGCTGTCGAGCGATTCGAGGAAGGCGAACGGATCGGCCCCGGCGGGCCAGAGAGACGAAGCGGACATCGGAGATCGGGTTGGCGCGAACCGGAAGGCAAAACCCCGATTATGTCCGATCGCGGCGCCGCGGCCGCAAAACGGCGGCCGCCCGCGCGGAAAACGCAGGACGGTCGATCGCGCGAATCGCGTGACGCCCGCCCTGCGCCGACGCTCAAGGCTCCAGGTGCAGTTCCTGGATCTTGCGCGTGATGGTGTTGCGACCGATGCCGAGCCGCTCGGCGGCCTCGACCTTGCGGCCACGCGTGAAGTCCAGCGCCTCGCGGATCACCGCGGCCTCGAAGCGTCGCGCGAGCTCGTCCATCACGTCGGCCGAGTTCTCGCGCAGCAGCCGCGCGACTTCGGTGCGCAGGCCCTGCTCCCACACCGGGTTGCTCGACACCGGCGCGGCGGGTGCGCCGCTCGCGACCGGCGCACCGGGCACGGCGGCCGGCGCCATCGGCGCGGCGCCGTTCGGCAGCGCATCGGTGCTCGCGGCGAACGCGGCGGGCGTGACGCCCTCGCCCGGCGGCATCTGCGCGGGCCCGAGATCGGGCGGCAGATCCTTGATCTCCACCGTCTGCGCCGGCGCCATCACCGTGAGCCAGTTCGCGAGATTCTCGAGCTGGCGCACGTTGCCGGGGAACGGCAGCGAGGTCAGGTAGGCGAGCGCCTCGTCGGACACGCGCTTGGGCTCCACGCCGAGATCGCGCGCGCTCTTCTGCAGGAAGTGCTTCGTGAGCAGCGGGATGTCCTCGCTGCGCTCGCGCAGCGCCGGCAGGCGCAGCCGGATCACGTTGAGGCGGTGATACAAGTCCTCGCGGAACAGGCCCTGACGCACGCGCGACTCGAGGTTCTGATGGGTCGCCGCGATCACGCGCACGTTGGCGCGCTGCGGATTGTGGCCGCCCACGCGGTAGAACTGGCCGTCCGACAGCACGCGCAGCAGGCGCGTCTGCAGGTCGAACGGCATGTCGCCGATTTCGTCGAGGAACAGCGTGCCGTTCTCGGCCTGCTCGAAACGGCCCTGGCGCGTGGTCTGCGCGCCCGTGAACGCGCCGCGCTCGTGGCCGAACAGCTCGGACTCGAGCAGGTCCTTCGGGATCGCCGCGGTGTTCAGCGCGATGAACGGGCCGTTGGCGCGCGGGCTGTGGCGATGCAGGGCACGCGCCACCAGCTCCTTGCCGGTGCCCGATTCGCCCGTGATCAGCACGGTGGCGGCCGAATGCGAGAGCCGGCCGATCGCGCGGAACATGTCCTGCATGGCGGGCGCCTGGCCCAGCATCTCGGGCGCCTCGGCGAGCTTGTCGTCCTCGGGTACGCCGCCGCGCAGGCTTTCCTCCACGGCGCGGCGGATCAGCTCCACCGCCTTGTCCACGTCGAACGGCTTGGCCAGGTATTCGAACGCCCCGCCCTGGAACGCGGCAACCGCGCTGTCCAGGTCCGAGAACGCGGTCATGATGATGACGGGCAACCCCGGCATCCGCTCGTGCATCGCCTGCAGCAGTTCGAGCCCCGAGCCGCCCGGCATCCGGATGTCGGATACCAGTACCTGCGGCGATTCGTGGTCGAGCGCGGCCAGCGCCTCACGTACGTTCGAGAAGCTTCGGGTCGCGAAGCTGTCGCGCGCGAGTGCCTTTTCGAGCACCCAGCGGATCGATTGGTCGTCGTCTACTATCCAGATCGGCTTCATAGGTCGGTCAGATGTATCGGTGAGTCGCGGCACTGCCGCTCAATGGTCGAGCGGCAGCAAAATCTGAAATTCGGTCCGGCCCGGCCGGCTCTCCACCTCGATCGTGCCTTCGTGCTGCTGCACGAAGGTCTGCGCGAGCGTGAGGCCGAGCCCGGAGCCGTCTTCTCGGCCCGACACCAGCGGATAGAAGATCCGGTCGCGGATGTCCTCGGGGATGCCGGGGCCGTTGTCGATCACGTGCAAGTCCAGAGCCAGCCTGAACAGCTTCTTGCCGATCGTGATCTTGCGCGCCACGCGCGTGCGTAGCTCGATGCGCGCGTCGCCCTGCGCGATGCGCTCGCGCAGCGCCTGCGCCGCGTTGCGCACGATGTTCAGCAGCGCCTGGATCAGTTGTTCCTTGTCGCCGCGCAGGTCGGGCACGCTGACGTCGTAGTCGCGCTCGATCGTGAGCCCGCGCGGGAATTCGGCCAGCATCACCGCGCGCACGCGCTCGCACACCTCGTGCACGTTCACGTCGCCGACGATGTGCGGATGCCGATGCGGCTCCAGCAGCCGGTCCACCAGCGTCTGCAGCCGGTCGGATTCCTTGATGATGACCTGCGTGTATTCGCGCAGCTCGTCGCGCTCGCGCTCGCCGAGCTCGAATTCGAGCAGCTGCGCCGCGCCGCGAATGCCGCCGAGCGGATTCTTGATCTCGTGCGCGAGATTGCGGATCAGGTGCTTGTTGACCGCGGTCAGGTCGTGGATGCGCTCCTCGCGATCGGTGCGCGACTGGCGCTCGTTCTCGAACAGCTCCACGAGCACGTAGTCGGTCGCCTCCTCGAGGAAGCCGACGATCGCATGCACGTGCAGCGGCTCGCGGCCCGGGCGTTCGAGCACGGCATCGAGGTGGGTCGCATGAAAGCGCCCCTCGCCGATCGCGGTGATCGTGGTGGCGAGTTCCATCGAATTCGGGAACAGGTCGCTCCACGGCATCTGCGCGAGCTGGCGGCGCGAGATGTCGAGCATCGATTCGGCGGACGGATTCGCGAACGCGATCCGCAAGGTGCGGCGATCGAGCACCAGCACCACCGTCGGCAGCGCCTCGAGCCCGACGAGAAGCCCCGAGCGCAACAGCCGCTCGTCGTCCGACAGCCGTTCCGGCTGCCCTGCCCTGGCCTTGATCAGATTCTTCAGAACCATCTTGCGTGGGTGCCCGCTCTGGAAAACTGCGCAACGAAAAAGGGACGGCCGGACGCCGTCCCTTTCGTGCGTTCGCGGCCGCCGGGAACGATTCGCTCCCGATGGCCGGACGGCAGGACGGCGCTTCGCTCGATGACGTGACGAAGCGCCATCGCCACGCTTACAGCGAGTAGTACATCTCGAACTCGACCGGATGCGTGGTCATGCGGAACTTCGCCAGTTCCTGTTCCTTCAGGCCCAGGTACGCGTCGATCATCGCATCGGTGAACACGCCGCCGCGCGTCAGGAACTCGCGATCCTTGTCGAGTGCCTCGAGTGCCTGGTCCAGGCCCGCGCACACGGTCGGGATCTTTGCGTCCTCTTCCGGCGGCAGGTCGTACAGGTTCTTGTCAGCTGCCTCGCCCGGATGGATCTTGTTCTGGATCCCGTCCAGACCTGCCATCAGCAGGGCCGAGAAGCACAGGTACGGGTTCGCCATCGGATCCGGGAAGCGCGTTTCGATACGGCGACCCTTCGGGTTCGACACGTGCGGAATGCGGATCGATGCCGAGCGGTTGCGTGCCGAGTAGGCCAGCTTGACCGGTGCCTCGAAGTGCGGGACCAGACGCTTGTACGAGTTCGTCGTCGGGTTCGTGATGGCGTTCAGCGCGCGAGCGTGCTTGATGATGCCGCCGATGTAGAACAGGGCCGTTTCCGACAGGCCGGCGTAGCCGTTACCCGCGAACAGGTTCTGGCCGTCCTTCCAGATCGACTGGTGAACGTGCATGCCCGAACCGTTGTCACCCACGACCGGCTTCGGCATGAAGGTGGCCGTCTTGCCGTACGAGTGCGCGACGTTGTGCACGATGTACTTGAGCCACTGCGTCCAGTCGGCGCGCTCGACCAGCGTCGAGAACTTCGTGCCGATTTCGTTCTGGCCCTG
>JASLEG010000389.1 GCA_030151225.1 Burkholderia sp.
GTGACGGCGGTGCGTGCTGGTCGCTCGGTTGCCGAGGTCATGCACGACAAGGAATTCGAAGTCATCGCAGTGCGCGGATTCGACATCATTTCTGTGGAGTGTCTCAAATGACGAAGCCGAAGAAGGCGGCTGCCGAAGATCAGGAACTGGTCGCGCTTTTCGCTGGACTGGATACCCCTGGCGTTTCCGATGCGATGGACAAACTCGGTCTGCATGGTCAGGCACTCGGCATCATGCCGCTGGCGAACTATGCGAAGGTCGTGGTGGGGCCCGCGTTCACTGTCAAATACGTACCCGCGAGCCATCCTCCCGGCACGGTCGGCGACTTCATCGACGACGTCGCGCAAGGCGATGTCATCGTGCTCGACAACGACGGCCGTACCGACTGCACCGTCTGGGGAGACATCATGACCCAGTACGCGGGGTTGCGTGGCATCGCCGGCACGGTCATCGACGGTGTCTGTCGCGATGTCAACAGGGCGCTCGGTGACAACTATCCGCTGTTCACGGCGGGCCGCTTCATGCGTACCGGCAAGGACCGCGTGCAGGTCGAATCGGTGAACGCGACGGTCGGAATCGGCACCGCGCGCGTCGCGTCGCGCGACATCGTGGTGGCTGATGCGAATGGCGTTGTCTTCGTGCCGCGTGGCCGCGCACGCGAAGTCGCGCAGATCGCTCGCCAGATCGAGGAAGTCGAGTCGCGGATCCGCGAACAGATCGCCCAGGGCAAGTCGCTGGGTGATGCGCGTGCCGCACTCGGCTATCACACGCTGCAAACCAAAGGCTGAACCATGACCATCGCTCAATCCTATGATCAGCCTCTGCTGGAACAGGCCCGTAGACCAGGGACGTCCACGCTGTTCGAAGCATTGGGTGTTGCCACCAGCGCCGTCGATCCCGCCATCCACACGGTATGGCCGGGCGCGTCGGTCGCAGGTGCGGCGTATCCGCTCGAATGCTCTCCCGGCGACAACCTCTCGATCCATATCGCGATGGAGAGAGTACCGCGCGGCAGCGTGCTTGTCATATCGAGCGGCGGATTCGTCGCGGGCTACTGGGGCGAGTTGCTGACGGTCGCTGCGGAAGCAGCCGGCGTCGTTGGTCTGGTCATTGATGGCGGCGTGCGTGACATCGCGGCACTGACCGCGCGACGCTTCCCAGCGTTCACTCGCGGCATTTGCATGCGCGGCACGATCAAGGCGAGTTCGCCGTCGGTCGGACAGCCGATCAGCTTCGCGGGAACGCCTGTGGCGGCTGGCGATCTGGTTGTTGCGGACGATGACGGCGTGCTCGTGATCCCCGCTGCACATGTTGGAGGGACACCGTCGCGAGGGCAGGCACGTGCCGACAAGGAAGCGAAGATGATGGACGCGCTACGTGAAGGCCACAGCACGCTGGAGCTGATGGGACTCACGAGCTGGAGGGCGGGGCAATGACCGCGCGAGCTGATGGTCTGAACCGTTTCCTTGCCGTCGCGCGCCCGTCGGCGACCTACAAGGTCATGGATCGCGTCGCAGCGCGGCGCGCGAGCGGCGCTGCCGTGATCTCGTTGAGCGCCGGCGAGCCGGACTTCAACACGCCCGAGCATGTTTGCGACGCGGGCGTTGCGGCGATCCGCGCGGGCCATACGCGTTACACGCAGGTGGCGGGGCTGCGCGCGCTGCGCGAAGCGATTGCCGCGAAGTTCCAGCGCGAAAACGGTCTCGACGTCGACTGGCGCGACACGCTCGTCTGCAGCGGCGGCAAGCAGGTGGTCTTCAACGCGCTGGCCGCGACGCTCAACGAAGACGACGAAGTCATCGTACCGGCACCGTACTGGGTGAGCTACCCGGAAATCGTGCAATTGTGCGGCGCGCAGTCCGTGATCGTTTCGTGCGACGCTGGCAGCGGCTTCAAGCTGACTGCCGATGCATTGCAGGCCGCGATCACGCCACGTACGCGCTGGCTGATCCTGAACTCGCCATCGAACCCGACCGGCGCGGTTTATAGCCGCGCGGAACTGCAGGCGCTGGCCGAAGTGCTGCTCGCGCATCCGCAGGTACTGGTACTGTCCGACGATATCTACGAGCACCTGATTTTCGACAACCTTGAATTCTTCACGATCGCCCAGGTAGAGCCCCGGCTGCGCGAGCGTGTACTGACGATGAACGGTGTGTCGAAGGCGTACGCGATGACGGGCTGGCGCATCGGCTTTGGCACCGGTCCTGGTTGGCTGATCGAAGCGATGGAGAAGCTTCAGGGACAGCAGACGTCCGGAGCGTCGACGATTTCGCAACACGCGGCGTTGGCTGCCCTGACCGGCCCGCAGAACTTCATCGAGCATTCGCGCGAGGCATTTCAGCGTCGGCGCGACCTGGTTGTCGAGCAGATCAACCAGGCTCCGGGCCTGCACTGTGCAGTTCCGCAAGGCGCGTTCTACGTGTTCGCATCGTGCGAAGACCTGATTGGCAAAACCACGCCGTCGGGCGTGCGTCTGGATAGCGATGAATCCGTGGTCAACGCGCTGCTCGACGAAAAGGGCGTCGCGACCGTGCACGGGAGTGCATTCGGTCTCGGACCGTATATCCGCATTGCGTATGCGCTCGATGACGAGTCGCTGTTGCACGCATGTACGGCGATCCGGGACTTCTGCCAGACGCTGACAAACTAACGTATCGCGGCAACGGCCGGCCTCCGGGGCCGGTTCGATTCGACCACTATCCAGCGAGTAAAGAAAATGACCGCAGAATTTAGCCGCGCGCATTTCGTGTTTTCCGTTGATGGAACGGCGCTGGATGTTTCAGCCATCCGTCGCGACGGCGACAAGGCGCCGATCCTGTTCCTGCATGGATTCGGCTCGACCAAGGAGGACTATGCCGACATCGTCCGCCATGCGGAATTCGCCGGTCATCCGTTCGTCGCGTACGACGCGCCGGGATGCGGCGAGACGCATTGCGCCGATCTCTCGAAGATCAGCATCCCGTTCCTGGTGGAGACGGCGCTCGCCGTGATCGAGCGCGCCGGATACGACCGTTTCCATCTGGTCGGCCACTCGATGGGCGGCCTCACCGCCCTGATGCTTGCGCATCGGCTCCCGGAGCGTGTGATTAGTTTTGTCGATATTGAAGGCAATATCGCACCGGAGGACTGCTTTCTCAGCCGGCAGATCATCGAGCACCCGCGCGACGGTGCGCAGAAGTTCTTTGATGACTTCATTGAACGCACGTTGCACGCTCCGGCGTACGCGAGCGCGCTCTTTTCGGCGAGCCTGCGGCACAAGGTTCGCGCCGAAGCCATTGGTGGCATCTTCCGGTCAATGGTCGACCTGTCGGACAACGGCGACCTGATGACGAAGTTCCTCGGTCTGCCGTTTCCGCGGATGTTCATGTACGGTGAGCAGAACGCTTCGCTTTCCTATCTTGACTCCATCCGCGAGCAGGGCGTCGAGTTGGCCGAAATTCCGGAATGTGGGCATTTCCCGATGTATTCGAATCCCGTGCTGATGTGGAATGCCATTGCCTCGTTTCAGGCGCGTGCGGGTAACGGTGCGGATCATTAGTTTATTAAGCGGCTATGTGTCAACGCGACTGCAATTGATGCCTTGGGTTGTTTCGATTAATTCATCACGCGTATGTTCTGTTTCGAAGCGACAAGGAAAGGTTCTCCAAAAGCGCCATCAGTTGGTGAACCCCACATGCTGCTTGATTCAATTTAATGTCTTTACCTGGGCACCTCACCCAATCTGCGCAACCGCGCAGCGACAAACCTGCCGCAATATCAATCAGACTTCGGTTTCCGCGACGCCCGCATGGCGATGCGACTACTCTCCTTCGACGTTCAATTCGCCTTGCGGCAATACGCCGCGCTCGCGCGCTGTAACTCCTTATGCGATTGCGCTCCCGCTCGCCGCGATATGTACCGGAGCGAAGCGTATAGGGACAAACCCTAAAGATTTTTTTAACTTCTGTCGTAAGTCCCCGTAGATGAAGTTCTCCTTTCCACGGTAGCAAGACTTTCCAGCAGGTAAGAAAATCATGTTGAACGGCTTCACAATCAAGGCGAAAGTGGGCGTATCAATGCTCGCGCTCGGGGCGTTGATGGTCATGATCGGCGCTTTTGGTCTTTACGGCATGGCGTCGAGCAATAGCGATTTCGGCGATACGCACAACAACAAAATGCCCGGCATGCTGGCCGCGGCCATGGCCAATCTGAACGTCGCGCGCGAAAGACTGAATTACGACCGCGCCGTGATTCAGATCGGTACGCCGTCCGTCGACGTGGCCATCGATAAAGCCCACGCGTTTCGCCAGGCTGCCGCGAAGCAATTGAAGATCTACGAAGACCTGCCGGATGCACCGGGCGAAGCGGAGTTTCACGACGCCGTCCGCAAGACCTACGAAGCCCATCAGCAACTCCTCGATCAAGGTTGGGCGGCCGTGAAGGCGGGCGATGCGCCGACGGCCCAACGCATCGCAGGCGAACTCGCCGGTCAATTCAATGCGTATGCGAAGGCCAACGAAGCGCTCTTTGCCTTTCAGCAAAACAGCACGGATAGTGCCTTTCGCGATGCAACTGCCCGTTATGAGCGCATTCGCGCGATCAGCGTGATTGCGATTCTCGTCGGGCTCGCGCTTGCGGTTTACGCGTGGTTTATGTTGCGTCGCGCGATCGGCGTGCCGTTGTCGATTGCACTCGAACATTTTCAGGCTATTTCCAAAGGCGATTTGACGCGTCCGGTGCACATTCATTCACGCGACGAAATGGGCCAATTGCTCGACGGCTTTTCGGCGATGAAAACCGCGCTGACCGAAACCGTCAGTTCCGTGCGGAGCGGAAGCGCGGCCATCGTGCAGGCGACCAGCGAAATTGCGGCGGGTAATCTCGATCTGTCTTCGCGTACGGAAGAGCAGGCTTCCGCGTTGCAGGAAACGGCGGCAAGCATGGAGCAATTGACCGGCACCGTTAAACAGAACGCGGAGAACGCGAAGCACGCGAATGCGATGGCCGAGAACGCATCGGAAACGGCATTGCGCGGCGCCGATGTCGTCGAACAGGTGGTATCGACGATGAGTGAAATTAACGAGAGCTCGACGAAAATCGCGGACATCATTGCGATCATCGAAGGTATTGCATTTCAGACCAATATTCTCGCGTTGAATGCGGCTGTTGAAGCCGCTCGAGCTGGCGAACAAGGCCGTGGTTTCGCCGTGGTGGCCGGCGAAGTGCGCACGCTCGCGCAACGTTCGTCCAGTGCGGCCCGGGAAATCAAGGATTTGATCAATACCTCGGTGTCGCGCGTGCGTTCGGGCACGACGCTCGTCGACGACGCAGGCAAGGCGATGCGCGAGATCATTTCGGCGATCAAGCGCGTGACGGACATCATGGGTGAAATCACCGCCGCTTCGCAGGAACAGAGCAACGGGATTGGCCAGGTGGCGCTTGCCGTCGGGCAAATGGATGAAGCAACGCAACGCAACGCGGCGCTCGTCGAACAGTCGGCCGCAGCGGCGCAGTCGCTTGAAGATCAGGCCGGGAAACTGCGCGAAACCGTGGCGGTTTTCCAGCTCGCCTGACGCTTGATTGAACGATCGGCTTGTCTGCTTCTCGCGCGACGAGAGGGCAGATAGTCCGATCGTCATCAGGCGTACTGATTTGCGAAACTCGACATGGCTTTAAAATAGTCGATGGCCGCGCCATGTCGGCGAACCGGCCATAACATTATAAGAACGCACGCTATGAAGAGAATCCTCACCGCTGCTCTCTGCTTTTCAACGACCTCGGTTTTCGCCGCGACGCCGGTTTTACTTGAAACGCCGGTCACCTACGCGCCGGACGCGAGCGTCGTCGAGCAGATCAAGAACGAATGCCACATTGAAGACATGCTCACCCAGCACGTCTCCAAGGT
>JASLEG010000176.1 GCA_030151225.1 Burkholderia sp.
GAAGTCGCCGGCCGCGGCCGCGCTGGCCGGCGCCGTGCGCGCGCTGCCCGGCGCGAGCCGCCCGGCTGCCGGCGACTTCGGCGAGAGCGCGGCGAGATCGGAGTCGGCGAGGGCGACGATTTCGACCGAACCGTCATCGAGCGTGCGATTCGACAGCACCACGGCATCGCTGCCCAGTGCCTCGCGCACCAGACGCAGCGCCTCGCGGCTCGTCGGACCCGTGAATTTGCGGATGTTCAAGCTTTACCCCCGATGACGTTCGTGACTTTGATCGTGCGTGTTTCCGGCACTTCGGCATACGACAGCACTTTCAGTTGCGGCAGACTGCGGCGCAGGAAGCGCGCGAGCATCGCGCGCAGCGCGTGCTGCACCAGCAGCACGGGCGGCAGACCCATGTTCTGCTGCCGCAGCATCGCTTCCTGCGTGCCCATCAGCAGCGTCTGGGCGAGACCCGGTTCGAGACCGGGGTTCGCACCAGTGGCGAGCGCCTGCGACAGCACGCGCTCGAGATTGGCGTCGAGCCCCATCACCTGCATCTCGCCCGAACCCGGATACCACTGCTGCGTGATCGCGCGTCCCAGCGCGAGCCGCACCACGGCGGTGAGTTCGTACGGATCGGTGATGCGGCCCGCCTGTTCGGATACGGCCTCGATGATGGTGCGCATGTCGCGGATCGGCACCCCTTCCTCGAGCAGGTTCTGCAGCACGCGCTGCAGCGTCGTCAGCGACACCGTCTTCGGCACCAGGTCCTCGATCAGCGACGGCGCGTCGCGGCCGGTGCGCTCGAGCAGCGCCTGCACTTCCTGGCGGCCCAGCAGTTCGGCCGCGTGCTGCACGACCAGGTGATTGAGGTGGGTGGCCACCACGGTGCTGGCGTCGACCACGGTGTAGCCGTACACCTGCGCCTGTTCGCGCTGCGACACGTCGATCCACACGGCCGGCAGGCCGAACGCGGGATCGCGCGTCTGCGCGCCGGGCAGCGCGGCGGTGACCTGGCCCGGGTTGATCGCGAGCCACTGGCCCGGGAACGCCTCGCCGATGCCGACCTCGACGCCCTTCAGCGCGATCCGGTAACCGTTCGGACGCAGCTCCAGGTTGTCGCGGATGTGGATCACCGGGGGCAGGAAACCGATTTCCTGGGCGAATTTCTTGCGGATGCTCTTGATGCGCTTGAGCAGCTCGCCGTCGCCGCTGTTGTCCACCAGCGGGATCAGGCGGTAGCCGACCTCGAGGCCGAGCGGGTCGATCAGCGTCACGTCTTCCCAGGTCGCCTCGTGGCTGTCGGCCGGCAGCGCCGCGGGCGGGGCGATCTCGGTCACGTCGCCCGAGGCGCGGCGGGCGGCCTCGCGGCGGCGCATCGTGCGCGCCAGCCAGATCGCGCCGCCGCCGAGCAGCAGGAACGCGAAGTGGGGCATGTTCGGGATCAGGCCCATCATCACGATGATGATGCCGGTGATCATCAGCACGCGCGGGTTGGTGAACAGCTGGCCCGTGATCTGCGTGCCGATGTCCTCGTCGGTGGCCACCCGCGAGACGATCACGCCGGCCGCGGTCGAGATCACCAGCGACGGGATCTGCGCGACCAGGCCGTCGCCGATCGTCAGCAGCGTGTAGTTCTTGCCGGCCGCGGCGAAGCTCATGTCGTGCTGCACGATGCCGACGATCAGGCCGCCGATCACGTTGATCGCCATGATGATCAGGCCGGCGATCGCGTCGCCGCGCACGAACTTCGAGGCACCGTCCATCGAGCCGTAGAACTCGGCTTCCTGCGCCACCGACACGCGGCGCTTGCGGGCCTGTTCCTCGTTGATCAGGCCGGCGTTCAGGTCGGCGTCGATCGCCATCTGCTTGCCGGGCATCGCGTCGAGCGTGAAGCGCGCCGACACTTCGGCGATCCGTCCCGCGCCCTTCGTGATCACCGTGAAGTTGATGATCATCAGGATCACGAACACCACGATGCCGACCGCGAAGTTGCCACCCACCAGGAAGTGGCCGAACGCCTCGATCACCTGGCCGGCCGCGTCGGGGCCGGTGTGGCCCTCGAGCAGCACCACGCGGGTGGACGCCACGTTCAGCGACAGGCGCAGCAGCGTGGAGAACAGCAGCACGCTCGGGAAGGCCGCGAAATCGAGCGGCTTCATGGTGTACATGCTGACCAGCAGCACCATCACCGACAGCGCGATGTTGAAGGTGAACAGCAGATCCAGCAGGAACGGCGGCAACGGGAGGATCATCATCCCGAGGATCATGACGATCAGGATCGGGCCCGCCAGCGCACGCAGGTTGGCCGTGTCGAGTCGTCCCGCGCGCTTGGCCAGGGTTCCGGTCGGCGTGCTCATGCGGCACCTCCGTCACGACGGCCGAGCACCTCGGCGGCTTCCTCGGCTTCGTCGGTGTCGGCCACGTCCGTGCCCTTGTCGAGCTCGGCCGGCACGTCCAGATCGGTCGGCTCGGCCGGGAACGCGCCGCCCTCGGCGCGGAAGCGCTTGAGCTGGAACACCCAGGCCAGCACCTCGGCCACGGCCGAATACAGCGCGCCGGGGATCTCGCGTTCGAGATCGACGTTGTGATACAGCGCCCGCGCGAGCGGCGGCGCTTCGAGAATCGGCACGCGGTGTTCCTCTGCAAGTTCGCGGATGCGCGCGGCGACCAGGTTCACGCCCTTGGCCACCACCTTCGGTGCGCGCATTTCGCCGTCGGCATAACGCAGCGCCACGGCGAAGTGAGTCGGGTTGGTCACCACCACGTCGGCCTTCGGCACGTTGGCCATCATCCGGCGGCGCGCCATCGCGCGCTGCTGCTGGCGGATGCGGCCCTTCACGTGGGGATCGCCCTCGTTTTCGCGGTGTTCGCGCTTGACCTCTTCCTTGGTCATGCGCAGCTTCTTGTTGTGCTGCCACATCTGGTACGGCACATCCAGGCCGGCCACCACCAGCATGCCGGCCACCGTGGTGCCGCAGCACACGGCGATCAGGTGCATCGCGTCGGCCATCGCGGCGTGCAGCGGCAGCGTGACCAGGCCGAGCAGCTCGTCACGGCTGCGCCAGATCGCGACGCCGCCGATCCCGCCGACCACGATCGTCTTGACCAGCGCCATGCCGAGCTGGATCACGCCCTGCATCGAGAAGATCCGGCCGAGGCCCGTGATCGGGTTCAGGCGGTCGAACTTGAAACCGATCGCCTTGCTCGACAGCAGCCAGCCGCCCAGCGCGATCGGCGCGACCAGCGCGGCCAGGCCGGTCAGCAGCAGCACCGGGCCCACCGCGCTCAGGCCTTCGAGACCGGCACGACCGGCACCCGTCAGCATCGAATGGGGGTCGAAGGCGGTGGCGTGGTCGAAGCTCAGCGCGCCGCGCAGCATCGTGCGCAGGTGCTCGCCGATCGGGCCCGACAGCATCCAGGCACCGTAGAAGCCGGCCGCGAGCAGCGCGAACGACGACAGTTCGCGCGAGCGCGCGATCTGCCCCTCCTCCCGCGCCTTTTCACGGCGCCGGGGGGTGGCCTCTTCGGTTTTCTCGAGATCGCTGTCCTCTGCCACTGCAGCCTCCGGGGGAAACAGCGGGATGCCGTTTCCAGTGCATCGATTATTGATGGAGGCGTCGAGCGGCGATCGGTCGAGGAAAGCGGGGAAACGGGGGTATTTCGGGCGATGGGGGCCGCGCCCGGGCGGTAAAAACGACCCGTGGCGGGCGCGGCCGGGCGGCCTCAGCCGGCCGCGGCGCGCTCGAGCTCGGCCAGATCGAGCTTCTTCATGGTCATCAGCGCGGCCATCACGCGTGCCGAGCAGGCCGCGTCGGCGCCGAGCAGCTCGGGCAGGCGCACCGGCACGATCTGCCAGGACACGCCGAAGCGGTCCCTGAGCCAGCCGCATTGTTGCGCGCCCGCCTCGCCGCCGGCCGCGAGCGCGGCCCAGTAGCGGTCGATCTCGTCCTGCGTCTCGCAGTTCACCACGAAGGAGACGGCCGGCGTGATGCGGAACATCGGGCCGCCGTTGATCGCGGAAAAGGCCTGGCCGGCCAGCTCGAAGGCCACCGTCATGACCGTGCCCTCGGGCTGGCCGGCCGCGCGCGCGCCGTCGCGGCCGTAGCGGGCCACGTGCATGATGCGCGAATCGTCGAACACCGACACATAGAACTGCGCGGCCGCCTCGGCCTCGTGTTCGAACCACAGGAACGGCGTGATGCGCTGGATCGCCGGGCGCGCCACCGCGACCTGCGGCGTGGAATCGTCAATGGATGCTGCGTTCACGGGCTGCCTCCCGATACCGGTTCGTTGCGGCCGCACCGGGCGCGGCGGCGATGCGCCGCCCGCTCGCGCCCTGCCTGCCTCGCGCGGCCCAGCCCCGATGATAGGCCGGTGCTCCCGGTCGCCGCAGAATGCAGGAAGGGCGCGACCCTCTTCCCCATCGGGAGAAGACGATCGCGCCCTGCGAGTGCCGAGCCGCGGCGCGAGGCGCGCCGCGCGGTGCTCAGAGTGCGACGTACGGCGTCTGGATGCCGCCGATCAGCCGCTGATCGATGCCGAAATAGATGGTCCGGCCGAAGAAGTGCGGCAGCCCGAGGTCGAGCGTGCGGCTCTGGCCGAACGGGCCGCCGAGGTTGGCCAGCGCGAAGCCATTGGAATTGAACAGCGTCTGCGCATTGGCGATCGAGAACGACACCGGCAGGCTCGTCGCGCCACCCGAGGCGGTCAGCGTGGCCGTCAGCGCCACCGTCGAGCTCGGGCAGTAGAACGCCGCGCTGCTCGAGCAGGTCGGCAGCGTGGTGCTGTTCGAGGTGTCGACGAAGTACGCGTTGGAGCCCGAATCGATGAAGGCCGTGGTGATCGAGCGCGACTGGAAGGTGCCCGTCATGTCGCCCGCCGTGGTGGTGGCGAGCTTGGTCACGCCGCTCGGCAGCGTGCCGATGCCGAGCGTCAGCGAGCCGGTGGCGGTGCCCCCGCTCGGCGCACCCAGCTGCAGGCTCACGCCGTCGTTGTTGCTCGAGAAGCGCGAAACCGGGTTCGCCACCTGCTGGTTGACGGCCAGCGTCGTGACCGTGCAGGTGCCGCCGCCCGACGGGCACGAGTAGTAGTTGCTGTTCGCCGTCGAACTCGCGCACGCGGTGCCGCAATCGACCGGCGACGGGCCCACCCCGAGGATGCCGTTGGCGCCGAGCGCGCTGACCGTGTTCGCCGAGGTGCCGCCGCTCGAGCAATCGCTGGGCACGGTGGAGCTGGCGAGGTCGCCGAGGATCTGGATCGGCGTCGCGCCGGCGGTCAGGCCGGCCAGCTTCACGTCCGCGCTGCGCACGCTGCCCCAGGTGTAGCTGGACACGAACAGGCCGCATTCGGCCAGCGAGCCGCCGTTCGACGCGCTCTGCACCGGCAGGCTCGAGAGCACGCCCGAGACGGCCGAGCTGACCAGGCGCAGGCCGTAGGAGGCGGTGTCGAGCAGCACGTTGGGGATCACCTGGCAGGTGGAGGTGCCGGGCGCGCACACGGTGAGCGACACGGTGGGCATGTTCTGCACGCCCTCGGCACCGTAGGCGACGGTCACGGGCACGACGTTGCCGGCGCCGGTGGCGCTGCTCGAGCTGCTCGAACCGGAACTGGTGCCGGAGCTGCCACTCTGGCTCGAGCTGCTGCTGGATGCGCTGCTGCCGTTGTCGTCGCCGCCGCCGCCACAGGCGACGAGTGCGGCCGTGACCGCGACCAGGCCGAGCGCGGCGAGCCAGCGAAGAGGATTCGTCGAGATACGCAAGATCGGGCTCCCTGGGGTCACTGGATGTCGTCGCCGGTCACGCCGGCGGGCAGGGCCTGGGGCAACCAGGCCGAGCCGATGAAGGCGCCCATGTGGCCGCCCGAGCGGACCACCAGCGAGCTGGAGTCGATCGCGATCGGCGCGCGCAGGCCGTGCGCCGCGTGCGAGGCCTCGACGCCGCTCTTGTAGCTCGCGAGATAGCTGCCGAACAGGGAGGTGAAATCGGGACGGGTCGGGCCCTGCCAGGCCACACCGAACACGTTGCCGTCGGTGCCCACGTATTCGCGGATCACCGTGCCGGAGCCGAGCGTGGTCTCGCGCACGGTATAGCTGGCCGTGCTGCTCGAGGGCGTCGTGACGGCCGACGCGGCCTGGGTGGCGCCGGTCGCCGCGAAGCGCGCCGCGCTCGGCGACAGGGTGCGCACGGTCGCCGCGCCATCACCGGCCGGCGGCGGCGTCGGCGTGCCGCCGAGCCCCGCGAACGCCGCGCCGGCGCTGCCCGCCGCCAGTACCGCGGCGGCCCATTTCGCGGCGACGCCGCGCGTGTGTTTCGAAATCACCATTCACCCCTCGTGGGCGGAGGCCGCGACGCACGCCATGCGCGCTCGCGTCGCCGCTCGTATCGTTCGTCGGATCCGGGGCGCGCAGCGCCTTCGCGCCGCCCGGCCCGGTCACAGGCTCTCACCTGTCGGACGACAGTATGCCCATGACTTGTCTCAAAAACCAATCGGAAATGGCACGTCTGAAAGGCTTCGCAAGAAAACGACGCACGCCCCGTCCGACGCGGTTTTCGGCCCGAACGAGCCGGCCGGAACGATGAGGAAAATACGATGGAAACGTGCCGGAAATGTGGCCGAAGTGTGGCCGGGGCGCGATCGGCGCGCTGCCGGAAAGCGGCAGGAAAGACGCAGGGCGTCGTGCGAACGACGACCGGCGGACCGTGCGCGGTCCGCCGGGTACGGGCAGGCGCGGCGAGCGCCGCGCCCCTCGAGGGTCAGAAGCCCAGGCTGGCCAGCAGGTCGTCCACCTGGGACTGATCCTGCACCACGTCGGTCCGGCCTTCCGGCGCGATCTGCGGGCCGTTCAGCAGCGACTCGGAGGCCGGCGTCTCGGTCATCATCGCGGTCAGCGCGGCGGCGTTCGCGGCGAACTGCTCGCGGCGCTCCGGTGCGATGTTGTCCACCAGCACCGCGAGCAGTTGCTGCTCGATCAGGTAGACCATGTCCATGATCTTCTTGATCACCTGACCGGTCAGATCCTGGAAATCCTGCGCGAGCATGATTTCGAGCAACTGCGCGTTGGTGGCCGAGGTCGATTCCGGCAGCGAGGTGAGGAAGGTGCGCGTGTCGTCCATCAGCTCGCGCACCTCGGCCCGCTCGATCGGCGCCTGATACCAGGTTTCCCAGCGCGCATCGAGCGCCTCGGCCTGGCTCTGCAGGCGCTCCTGCACCGGCTTGGCGATCTCGATCGCGGTCAGCACGCGCTCGGCGGCCTGCTCGGTCATGGTGGCGACGTAGCGCAGCCGGTCACGTGCATCGGGCACCGCGGCGGCGGCCTGCTCGACGTGCTTGTCGAGGCCCAGCTCGCGCATCGAGTCGCGCAGCGTGCGCGTCAGCTGGCCGATTCTCGCCAGAATCCGGTCACTGGTGAGATCCGCGCCATCCCCGTCTGCCGAGGCGTCGGCCTGTCCTGCTTGAATCGGCTCGTCCATCTCGTCAGCTCCCGGTCTTCGCCATCTTTTCGAGGATCTTGTTCAGCTTTTCGTCGAGCGTGGCCGCCGTGAACGGCTTCACGACGTAACCGCTCGCACCGGCCTGCGCCGCCGCGATGATGTTTTCCTTCTTCGATTCCGCCGTGACCATCAGCACCGGCAGATGCGACAGCGCCGCGTCGGCGCGGATCGCCTTGAGCATCTCGAGGCCGTCGAGGTTCGGCATGTTCCAGTCCGAAATCACGAAATCGAAGCCGCCACCCTTCAGGCGCGCCAGACCGGCCGCGCCGTCCTCGGCCTCGTCCACGTTGCCGTAGCCGAGTTCCTTCAGCAGGTTGCGCACGATTCTCCGCATCGTCGGAAAATCGTCCACCACCAGAATCTTCATGTTCTTGTCCATCACGGTTCCTCAGCAAAATTCCGTATCGTATTCTTGAAATTTGTCAGACGCGCTGGGTACGTTCGCCCATCGCGGCAATCACCCGCCGGCTCATTTCGGACAACGGCACCACCTCGTCGGCCCCGCCCAGCGCGATGGCCTCGCGCGGCATGCCGAACACGACGCAGCTTGCCTCGTCCTGGGCAAAAGTGCGAGCGCCCGCGCGCTTCATTTCGAGCAGACCGGCCGCGCCGTCGCGGCCCATGCCGGTCAGGATCACGCCGATCGCATTCTTCCCCGCGTGCGTCGCCGCCGAGCGGAACAGCACGTCCACCGACGGACGGTGCCGGTTCACCGGCGGCTCGTCCGACAGGTGCGCCAGATAGTTCGCCCCGCTGCGCGCCAGCAACAAGTGTGCGTGGCCCGGCGCGATGTACGCGTGGCCCGGCAGCACCCGCTCGCCGTGTTCCGCCTCCTTCACCGCGATCCGGCACAGCGTGTTCAGGCGCTGCGCGAACGACTTGGTGAAACCGGGCGGCATGTGTTGCGCGATCAACACGGCCGGGGCGTCGGGCGGCAGCGGCACCAGCAGCTCGCGAATCGCCTCGGTGCCGCCGGTCGACGCCCCGACGATCAGCAGCTTCTCGGTACTGACCAGCGGGTTGTTCATCAGCGGCGCGCTGCCCTGCCCCGCCGCCGCGGCCGGACGGGCCGGCGCGGCCTGCCGCACGCGTGCCCGCGACGCGGCGCGGATCTTGTCGGCCAGCTTCTCCGCGTAATCGAGCATGCCGTCGCGGATCCCCACGCGCGGCTTGGTCACGAAATCCACGGCACCGAGTTCCAGCGCGCGCAGCGTGATTTCGGAACCGCGCTCGGTCAGCGACGATACCATCACCACCGGCATCGGACGAAGACGCATCAGCCGCTCGAGAAAGTCGAGGCCGTCCATGCGCGGCATTTCGACGTCGAGCGTCAGTACGTCCGGATTATGCTGCTTGATCAGTTCGCGCGCGACGAGCGGATCCGGAGCCGTGGCACAGACCATCATGTCGGGCTGGCTGTTGATGATCTCGGTCATCAGGCTGCGGATCAGCGCCGAATCGTCGACGCACAATACCTTGATTTTCTGCACGGTGCTCAGGCCTCCAGCTTATTTTGTTCCGGTCGTGGCAGTCGAGCCGAACAGCTCGACGCGCGGCTTCGGCGATGCCGGCGCGGTGAACAGCTCGACGGTGGGGCGCCCCCGCTGCGCGCGGGCTGCGCGGGCATCGGCGGCCGGCCGGGCCAGCGCGGCTTCGCGCTCGGCCATGCCGGGCTCCGCCAGCCGCAGTTTCTTCACCATCGCCTGTCCTGTCCTGGGCATGAACGCAACCTTGCGCGGATGCACGCCCTGCAGGTCCTGGGCGACGATGCGGATCTTCTCGAGCGCCAGATAGCGGCGCACGAAATCGGCGTTGCGATCGCCGATGTTGATGGTGGTCATGCCGGCCAGCACGGCCGCGCCGCCGAACACCTTCGCCTCGAAGCGCTCGCGCTTGCCGCCGGCCTTGATCAGCTCGTTGATCAGCACTTCCATCGCATAGGCGCCGTAGCGCATCGAATCCGATGCGGTGGCGCGCGCGTCGGCGCCGTCGTCGGGCAGCATGAAGTGGTTCATGCCGCCGAGCCCGAGAATCGGGTCGTGCAGGCACGCGGCCACGCACGAGCCGAGCACGGTGACCAGCACCATGTCGTCGCGTGTCGTGTACACCTCGTTCGGCAGCAGCTTCACGCCCGGCTTGCCGAAGTGGTTGTCGAAGTAGCGATTGCTCGCGATCGGCAGTGCGCTCATGCTTCCTCCCCCGCCAGGCTGGCGAGCTGCGCGGCGTCGGCCGACGCGGCGTCGGCGCGCGGCCGGGCACGCCCGATCGCGCCTGCGCCGCCGCCCGACGCGTCGCGCGTGCGTTCGTACACGGTCTGCCCGCGCAGCCGGAATGCCTGCGTCACGTACGAGAAATTCTCCGAATGGCCGGCGAACAGCAGGCCGCCCGGCTTCAGCAGCGGCTCGAAGCGCGACAGCACCTGGCCCTGCGTCGGCTTGTCGAAGTAGATCATCACGTTGCGGCAGAAGATCGCGTCGAAGGCCTGGCCGATGCGGTAATCGGCATCGGTCAGGTTCAGCGGCTCGAAGCGGATCATCTGCTTGAGCTCCGGGCGCACCTTCACGCGCCCGGCCTGCGGCCCGGTGCCCTTCAGGAAGAAGCGGCGCAGCCGCTCCTGCGACAGGTGCTTGACCTGGTCGAACGTGTAGATGCCGGTGCGCGCCTTCTCGAGCACCTGGGTGTCGAGATCGGTGGCGAGGATCGTGGCCGAGCGCGCGGCCGACGGCCCGAGCGCCTCGAGCAGCGTGATCGCGAGCGAATACGGCTCCTCGCCGGTCGAGGCGGCCGAGCACCAGACGCTCACCGGCGCGGCGCGGGTCTTGGCGAATTCCGCGAGGATCGGGAAGTGATGCGCCTCGCGGAAGAACGCGGTCAGGTTGGTGGTCAGCGAATTGGTGAACGCCTCCCACTCGGCCGGATCGTTGTCGCGCTCCAGCCGGTCCAGATAGTCGCGGAAGCTGTCGAGCCCGAGCGCGCGCAGGCGCCGCGCGAGGCGGCTGTACGCCATGTCGCGCTTGTGCTCGGACAGCGAGATACCGGCGCGACGATGGATCAGCGCGCGAATCCGCGCAAAATCCTCGCCGGTGAAGGCGAAGTCGCGGCCAGCTTCCTGCACGCGCGCGGAGGGCGCGGCAGGCAGCTCGAGACGGGGCGCAGGACGGGCGTTCATGATGGTTCAGGTGCCTGGAGCAGGGATCAGAAGGTTTCCCAATCGTCGTCGGAACCGGCCGATGCCACGGCCGCGACCGGCTTCGCCTCGCCCGACAGCGCGGGGCGCTTGAGCGCACCGCCGTCGGCCGTCTTGCTCACGCGCGGCGCATAGGCCTTCGACGCGGCCGGTGCGGCGGCGGCCGCGCCCGCACGGG
>JASLEG010000202.1 GCA_030151225.1 Burkholderia sp.
ACCAGAACGGCGGCGTCGACGGCTCTCATCTTGGCCATGCATGTCTCCTTGGGAATGGCGGATCTCGGTTGAAGACACTGTATGGCTGCGTCAAAGCTTTGATAAGATCGTCGCTCGTCGCTTATTTCAAAACTAAAAGTATAGAATCGAGGATGCAGGCGGGGCTGTGCAGGTTCAGGCCGCCATGCCGATCGATCGAATCGAACGGACGGAGACAGACGATGGACCGCTTCAAGCAGATCGGGACCTTCATGCGCGTGGCCGACGCCGGCAGCCTCGCCTCGGCGGCGCTCGAGGAGGGCGTGGCGCCGGTGGTGCTCGGGCGGCGTATCGACGCGCTCGAAAAGCGCCTCGGCGTGAAGCTGATGTACCGCTCGACGCGGCGGCTGGTGGTCAGCGAGGAGGGCGCGGCGTTTCTCGAACGCTGCCGCGGCCTGCTCAGCGATTGGGCGCAGGCCGAAAACGAGGTGGCGGCCGGGCGCCGCGCCATCAACGGGCACCTGATCGTGTCGGCGCCGGCCGCGTTCGGCCGCAAGCATGTCGCGCCGTTCGCGCCCGCGTTTGCCGCCGACAAGCCCGAATTGCAGATGTCGTTCAACCTGACCGACCGCGTGGTGGACCTGGTGCGCGAGGGCTACGACCTGTCGATCCGGATCGGCGGCGCGGTGGATCCGAACTTCGTGGCCGTCAAGCTGGCGACCAATCGCCGCGTGGTGTGCGGCACACCCGAGTATTTCCGTCGCCACGGCCGGCCCACCTCGCTCGACGACCTGCCGAAGCACAACTGCCTCGCCTTCAACCTGCAGGGGGGGCAGAACCGCGGCTGGTATTTCCGGCGCAATGGCCGGCTCGCCACGATCCGGGTGGCCGGCAATCTCGACTGCAACGACGGCGAGCTGCTGCACCGCTGGGTGTCCGAAGGGCTCGGGCTCGGCTGGCGTTCCACCTGGGAGATCGCGCGGCAGCTCGAGACGGGCGAGCTCGAAACCGTGCTCGACGAGTACGCGCTGCCCGATTACGACATCCTGGCCGTCTACCCGCAGCAGCGCTACGTGCCGGCGCGGGTGCGCTATTTCATCGACTACCTGCGCGAGGCGTACGCGCGGCCGGGCTACTGGCGTGGGGAATGAGGGCCGATTCGGGCCCGATCTCGCCACAAGTCGTTGAAAACACGCCCGATTCGACATACGAAAGCGCCGAAACAGTTGCGTGCTCGCTCAGGAACGGGTTAGAATCTTCGGCTTCTCACTTGCCACACCGGTCCCGACGCCCGGGTGGCTTTATCCACAAGGAGTGTGTATGCGTCATTACGAAATCGTCTTCATCGTGCACCCCGATCAGAGCGAGCAGGTGCCCGCGATGATCGAGCGTTACAAGTCCACGATCACCACGCGCGGCGGCCAGATCCACCGCGTCGAGGACTGGGGCCGTCGCCAACTGGCCTACATGATCGAGAAACTCGCGAAGGCTCACTACGTCTGCCTGAACATCGAGTGCGACCAGGCTACGCTCGACGAACTCGAACACGCGTTCAAGTTCAACGACGCAGTGCTGCGTCACCTCATCGTCAAGATGAAGAAGGCCGAAACCGGCCCGTCGCCGATGATGAAGGAAGTTCAGCGCGAAGAAGCCAAGAAGGCGGCCGCAGCTCAGCCGACCGAAGCGCAGGCTTAAGACTCTCAGGGTCAAGCCACCAGGATCGCAAGCAACCCGTGAACAGGCTGCAATTGTCGGCGAGCGTCGTCGAACGTCAACCGGTGCGGTACACCCCCGCCGGCGTTCCGATCGCCAGCTGCACGCTGCAGCACAGCACGGAAGTGGTCGAGGCAGGCATCCGCCGACAGGTCGAAATGACGATCGAGGCGATGGCTGCCGGCGAGGCGAGCGGCAGGCTGGAACGCTGCGAGATGGGCGTCGAGACGCTCTTCACCGGCTTCCTGGCGAAGAAAAGCCGCAACGCGCGAACCCTGGTGTTTCACATCACAGCATTGCAGGACATTGGAAAGGACTGAATCATGCCCCGTCCCACTGGCAAGAAATTCGACAAGCGTCGTCAGCAACAAAACCCGCTCTTCAAGCGCAAGAAGTTCTGCCGTTTCACGGCAGCCGGTGTCGATCAGATCGACTACAAGGACACGGAAACGCTGAAGGACTTCATCGGCGAAAACGGCAAGATCACGCCGGCACGTCTGACGGGTACCAAGGCGCACTACCAGCGCCAGCTCGACACGGCCATCAAGCGCGCGCGTTTCCTCGCGCTGATGCCGTACACGGATCAGCACAAGGCCTAAGCCCGGCGACGCAATAAGGAGAATTCGAATGCAAATCATTCTGTTGGAAAAGGTCGCGAATCTGGGCAACCTGGGCGACATCGTCAAGGTCAAGGACGGCTACGCACGCAACTTCCTGATCCCGAATCGCAAGGCACGCCGCGCGACGAAGGATGCGATCGCCGAATTCGAAGTCCGCCGCGCGGAACTCGAAAAGGTCGCGGCCGAGAAGCTGGCAGCGGCACAGGCCGTCGGCGAGAAGCTGGCTGGCCAGTCGTTCGACATCACGCAGAAGTCGGGCGTGGACGGCCGTCTGTTCGGTTCGGTCACGAACGCGGACATCGCCGAACTGCTGAAGAAGGCAGGCTACGAAGTCGAGAAGGCGCAAGTGCGTCTGCCGGAAGGCCCGCTCAAGATGATCGGCGAGCACGGCGTTCAGGTCGCGCTGCACACGGACGTCGTGGTCGACGTCACGGTGAACGTGGTCGGCGACCACGCGTAAGCATCACGCTGTTCCAGGCCGGGCGGTGCAAGCCGCCCGTGCCGCGAGGGCAGGGTCCGGGAAACCGGCCCTGCCTTTTTCGTTTTCGGCCTGCCGCGTGGCTGGCGCCCGCTCCCGCATTTCGCGATAATCCCAAGCCATGAACGTGCCGCACGACCCCCAACTCGAATCGCTGAAAGTCCCGCCGCACTCGGTCGAGGCCGAGCAATCGGTGCTGGGCGGCCTCCTGCTCGACAACGGAGCCTGGGACCGCATCGCCGACTTTCTGTCGCAATCCGATTTCTACCGCTACGACCACCGGCTGATCTACGAGCACATCGGGCGCCTGATCGCCGCGACGCGCCCGGCCGACGTGGTGACCGTGTACGAGGCGCTGGTCACGGCCGGCAAGGCCGACGACGTGGGCGGGCTCGCCTATCTGAACGCGCTCGCGCAGAACACGCCCAGCGCCGCGAACATCCGCCGCTACGCCGAGATCGTGCGGGATCGCGCGGTGCTGCGCCGGCTGGTGTCGGTGGCCGACGAGATCTCGGCCGACGCCTTCAACCCGCAGGGCAAGGAAGTGCGCCAGCTGCTGGACGAGGCCGAGTCGAAGGTGTTCTCGATCGCCGAGGACGGCGCGCGCGGCACCCAGGGCTTCCTCGAGATCGGGCCGCTGCTCACCCAGGTGGTGGAGCGCATCGACACGCTCTATCACACGGCCAATCCGAGCGACGTGACGGGCACGCCCACCGGCTTCGTGGATCTCGACCGCATGACCTCGGGCATGCACGGCGGCGAGCTGATCATCGTGGCCGGGCGGCCGTCGATGGGCAAGACCGCGTTCTCGATGAACATCGGCGAATACGTGGCCGTGGAATACGGGCTGCCGGTCGCGGTGTTCTCGATGGAAATGCCGGGCTCGCAGCTGGTGATGCGGATGCTCGGTTCGGTGGGGCGGCTCGACCAGCACCGCATGCGTACCGGGCGGCTGACCGACGAGGATTGGCCGAAACTCACGCACGCGGTGCAGAAGATGAGCGAGGCGCAGCTGTTCATCGACGAGACCGGCGGCCTGAACCCGATGGAACTGCGCTCGCGCGCGCGGCGCCTGGCGCGCCAGTGCGGCAAGCTCGGCCTGATCATCGTCGACTACCTGCAGCTGATGAGCGGCTCGTCGCAGGGCGAGAATCGCGCCACCGAAATCTCGGAAATCTCGCGTTCGCTGAAGAGCCTGGCCAAGGAGCTCGACGTGCCGGTGATCGCGCTGTCGCAGCTGAACCGCGGCCTCGAGCAGCGGCCCAACAAGCGCCCCGTGATGTCGGACCTGCGCGAATCGGGCGCAATCGAACAGGATGCGGACGTGATCCTGTTCATCTATCGCGACGAGGTGTACAACCCGGACAGCCCCGACAAGGGCACGGCCGAGATCATCATCGGCAAGCAGCGTAACGGCCCGATCGGGCCGGTTCGGCTCACGTTTCTGGGGCCTTACACGAAGTTCGACAATTTCGCCGGCTCGCAGCACTTCCAGGGCGATTGAGGCCCGGCGGCGAGCCAGTCAAACTGGCCGGCGATCTGCCGTTAACCGGAGTAGCGGGGCCGAAAGGCCGCGAACCGGGCCGGCATCGAGGGCGCCGGGCATTCGGACGACGGGACTTTTTTCATGCGCATTGAATTCGTTGGCAACGTCACGACGCAGCCGTTCGGTCGGATCAGGCAATCGTTCGACGCGGGCCGGCTCGAGGTGGTGCACCACACGATCGACCAGACGATGCAGGTGCTGCTCGGCGCCTGCACGGCCGATGCGCTGATCTCGCACCTCACGCGCGATTATTTCCTGCGCGACGGGCCGGCCGGCGCCCGCGACCTGATGGCGCAATACTGCACGGCCGTGCAGCAGTTCGCGCAGCGCAACCGCGTGGTGGTGGTGCTCAACACCTTGCCGTTGCCGCTCTACCGGCTGGTCGGGCGCGATCACCTCGCGCAGCAGCGGCTGATCATGGCGCTCAACGAGATGCTGTTCGCGTGCGCCGACGCCTGCGCGTGGGTCAGCCTCGCCGACACCGCGGCCGTGCTCGCGCGCTGCGGCCACGACGCCGGGCTCAGCGCGATCAACGACGCCGTGATGCGCACGCCCTATACGAACGCCGCGCTGCCGGGCCTGATCGCCGAATACGCGCGCGTGCTGAAGGAGCGCTTCGAGCCGCGCACCAAGGTGCTGCTGCTCGACGCCGACAACACGCTGTGGGGCGGCGTGGTGGGCGAGGACGGGGTGGCCGGCATCCAGGCCGGCGATGCGTACCCGGGCATCCTGTATCGGCAATTCCAGGCCGCGCTCGCCGCGCTGCGCGCGAGCGGCGTGCTGCTGTGCCTGGTCACCAGGAACAACGAAGCCGACGTGAAGGAGGCGTTCGACGCGCTCGACATGCCGCTGCGCTGGAGCGACTTCGCCGCCGTGCGCGCGAACTGGGCGCCCAAGAGCGCCAACATCGAGTCGATCGCGCAGCAGCTGAACCTCGGCATCGACGCGATGTTCTTCATCGACGACAACCCCGTGGAAATCGCCGAGGTGGCCGCGCGGCTGCCGCAGCTCGGCGCGCGCCAGTTCGCCATTCGCGAGGCGGCCGACGCGATGGCCTGGCTCGCCGCCGTGCCGGGGCTGTCGGTGTGGGCGCCGTCCGACGAGGATCTGGCCAAGTCCGAGCAATACCGCCAGGAAGCGGGCCGCCAGCAGCTGGCCGGCGCCGCGACCTCGATCGACGACTACCTGCGCTCGCTCGAGATGGTGATCGAGGCCGGCGTCAACCGTCGCGAGCAGGTCAAGCGCATCGCCCAGCTCACCAACAAGACCAACCAGTTCAACCTGACCACGCGCCGCTACACCGAGGCCGAGATCCTCGAGGCGATGGACGGTGGCCAGGTGTTCGATTTCCGCGTGCGCGACCGCTTCGGCGACATGGGCATCATCGGCGTGGTGGTGGTGCGCGACGCGCACATCGAGGCGCTGCTGATGAGCTGCCGCGCGATGGGGCGCCGCGTCGAGGACGACATCATGCGCTACGTGCTGAGCCGCGTGGCCGAGCGCCCGCTGGTGGCCCGCTACCTGCCCACCGCGAAGAACCCGATGGTGGCCGATTTCTATGCGCAGCAGGGCTTCGCCGTGACCGCGGCCGACGACGGCGGCCGGTCCTACGAATACGGCCAGCCCGGCAGCAGCGCCTTCTCCAATCAGATAGTCGAGGTTGATGCATGACTTCCGTGGCCGCCATTTTGTCCGAATCGCTGGACGCGACCTTCAAGAATCAGGGCGTGGACGGCTTCGCGCCGAGCGACGACACCAACCTGCTCGAGAACGTCGACTCGTTCACGATCGTCGATCTGCTGCTGGAAACCGAGGGCCGTCTCGAGGCCGCGTTCGGGCGCTACGTGCCGCTGGCCGACGAGACCATTTTCGATGCCGACAAGTCGCCGCTGAAGAAGTGGTCCGACTGGGTGAAATTCGTGGAGAACCGCCTTGCCGAATGATCCCCAACGCGCCGAGCTGCGCTTTGCCAACGCCGCGATCGCCGGCATCGTGACGACGGTGGGCGAGCGCTGCGTCAACTTCGCCGACGAAGCGCCGTCGATGGGCCTGGGCGAGGCCGACGTCGCGCGCCTGCAGCGCTCGATCGGCCTGAACCAGCGGCAGATCGTGGCCGGCGACGAAACCACCTCCGACCTGTGCGAGCACTCGGCGCGCGAATTGCTGAAGGGGCTCGGGCTCGCGGCCTCCGACGTGCAGGGCCTGGTGTTCGTCACGCAGACGCCCGATTACGCGGCGCCGGCCACGGCCATCTCGCTGCAGACCCGGCTCGGGCTGCCCGTCACCTCGATGGCCTTCGACGTGCGGCTGGGCTGCAGCGGCTTCGTGTACGGCCTCGGCATGGCGTCGAGCCTGGTCGAATCGGGCCTGCAGCGCGTGTTGCTGTGCGTCGGCGACGTGGCCTCGAAGCTCGTCGATCCGACCCATCATTCCGTCGCGCCGATCATGGGCGACGCGGGCGCGGCGATCCTGATCGAGCGACGCCCGGCGCAATCGTGCTTCCAGTTCTATTCGGACGGCACCGGCGAGCGCGCGCTGATCGTGCCGAACAGCGGCGTGCGCCGCCGCCCCGAGGATGCCGGCCAGCCCGCGCTGATGCAGATGGACGGCGCGGCCGTGTTCGGCTTCACGCTGCAGCGCGTGCCGTCGATGATCACCGACATCCTGCAGATGGCGAACCGCGAGGCCGCGGCGATCGACTACTTCGTGCTGCACCAGCCGAACAAGTACATCCTGAAGAGCATCCAGAAGCGCATGAAGGTGCCCGACGAGAAGATGCCGTCGGACACGCAGGCACGCTTCGGCAATCAGAACAGCGCGTCGATTCCGGGCACGATCTCGGGCTTCCTGTCGCAGGCTTACGGCAGCGAGCGGCTGACCTCGCTGTTCGCGGGCTTCGGCATCGGGCTGAGCTGGGCCGCGGCGGTGGTCGAGACGGACCGGATCTACGCGCCGCCCGCGTTCATCGGCATCGGAGCCGCGTCATGAGCGAGGTTGCCAGCGAGATCGTGAACGGCGGGGCATCGCCGCGGCATACGCTGATCGTCGGCGCGTCGAGCGGTATCGGCGCCGAACTCGCGCGCCGCGCGCTCGGGCAGGGCCCGCTGTCGCTGCTCGCGCGCCGCGCGGATCGGCTCGAGGCGCTGGCCGGCGAGCACGGCCGGGCGTTCGCCTGCGACGTGTCGAACGGCGAGCAGCTGCAGGACGCGATCAAGGCCGCCGTCGCCGCGAACGGCAAGGTGGATCGCATGATCTACTGCGCCGGCAGGCAGCTCGTGAAGCCGATGCGCGGCGCGACGCCGGCCGATCTGAACGAGGTGGTGAGCGTGAACCTGACCGGCGCGCTGGTCGCGGCGTCCGCGTTCGCGAGCGCGCGCGTCGCCAGCCCGAACGCCGTGTTGCTCGTGATCTCGTCGATCGCGGCGCAGCGCGCCGAGCCGGGCATCGTGGCCTATTCGGCCGCCAAGGCAGGGCTCACGGCGCTGGTGCACGGCCTCGCGCGCGAATGTCGGCCGAAGCGCGTGGTGGGCATCGCGCCGGGCTGGCTCGACACCGAGATGACGCAGTCGCTGCCGCACGTCTATACCGATGCATTCCGCGAGAAGCTGGCCGCCTCGGCGCCGCGCGGCATTTCGACGGTCGGCGAGGTGGTGGGGCTGGCCGATTACCTGCTCTCGGATGCCGCGCAAAGCATCACCGGGCAGATCTTCACGATCGACGGCGGGGCCTCGCTATGATCCGCGTGCATCACGTCGGTTACGTCGTGCGCGATCTCGACGCCTATGCCGCCTCGCTGCCCGGGCTCGTGCTCGAGAAGGAAGTGGTCGATCCGGTGCAGGACGCGCGCATCGCGCTGTACACGGTGGGCGACGCGTCGCGCATCGAGCTGATCCAGCCGCTCTCCGAGAAGGCCTTCACCTGGGCGCACATCGCGCGCGCCGGCGAGGGCCTGCATCACGTGTGCTACGAGGGCGTCGGCGCGAGCGAGATCGACGCCTATCTGCGCCAATACCGGATGCTGCGCGTGCGCGGCCCGATTCCCGCCATCCTGTTCGATCGCGACGTGGTGTTCGCGGTGACGCGTCAGCGCGCGATCGTGGAGTTCATCCTATGAAGCGTCTCGTGCTGATCGGTGGTGGCGGTTTCGCGAAGGAAGTGTTCGAGATCGCGGAGCTGACCGGTTTCGAGGTGGTCGGCTACGTGGCCGATACCGAGGGCGTGATCGATCTGCCGTATCTCGGCCGCATCGAGCAGCTGGGCGAACTGCGCGCGCGCTTCGACGCCGTGGTGATCGCGTTCGGCGCGGTGGACCGCAAGTCGGTCGCGCGCCGCTCGGCGCTGATCGAGACGCTCGTGGCGCAGTCGTTCGCGTTCGCCACGATGGTGTCGCCGCACGCGGTGGTGTCGCGCGGCGCGAGCGTGGGCGCCGGCAGCGTGGTGGCGCATGGTGTGGTGGTCAGCGTCGATGCCGCGATCGGCGAGCACGTGGTGCTCAACACGTCCGCCATCGTCGGCCACGACGCGAAGGTGGGCGATCGCACCATGATCGCGCCGGGCGCCTTCATCGGCGGTGCCGCCGAGATCGGCGCCGATTGCCTGATCGGCCCGAACAGCATCGTGCTGCAGGGCCGCCGCGTGGGCGACGCCGCGATCGTGTCGCTCGGCGGCAGCGTGCTGCGCCATCTCGACGGCGGCAAGACCGTGCTGCCGCACTCGTCGCGCGCGATCGACTGACGCGGGGGCGGCGCGCGATCGCGCTCGCCGTGAGCCAAATCGTCGCGGTTCGGTCGTGGAATCGCGTGACGTCAATCGGTGGTGCCCCAATTTCCCTCAATTTTCGCCGGCGAGGCTCGTGCCGACGGGCGCGAATGCCGCGCCGGGCGTGGCGCGGGGCGGATTCGGGCATCGCTGCGCGCGTTGCACACATGCGCCATGCATGCGCGTTCGGCTTAGACAGCCGGGCGCTTTCCGGTACACTTGCGCCGTCACAGAAATGTCACAGGCAGGTTTCGCCCGCGCGGCCGCTCGAACACGAGCCGGACGATCCGGCGTGGCGGACCGTGGCGAGGCAACAGCATCGCCGCTAATTATTTGAATTCACTGAGTTTTCATCAAGCTTATGTTCGGTAGATTCATGCCCACCGAGGGCAAGTTCTTCGAGATCTTCAATTCGCACGCGAACCATATCGTGGCCGGTGGCCGCGAGCTCGAATTGCTGATCGACAATCTGGCCGATGCCGAGATTCACAAGCAGAAGGTCCAGGCCGCCGAAAAGGCCGCCGACCGCCTCACCCACGAGGCCATCGATCTGCTGCACAAGACCTTCATCACGCCGCTCGACCGCGACGAGATCCACAAGCTGATCACCACGATGGACGACATCCTCGACCTGATGGAGGACGTCGCCACGGCCATCTCGCTGTACGACGTGCAGGCCGTCACGGACGAGGCGAGCCAGCTCGCCCACATCGTGCTGAAGTCGGCCGAACACGTGCAGCAGGCCGTGGCGCTGCTGGCCGACATGAAACAGTCCTCGAAGATCCTGAAGGCCTGCGAGGAGATCGACCGCTGGGAATCCGAGGCCGACCGCGTGCTGCGCTCGGCGCTCTCCAAGCTGTTCCGCGAGGAGAACGACGTCAAGAACCTGATCAAGCTAAAGGCGATCTACGAGCTGCTCGAAGAGACCACCGACAAGTGCGAGGACGTCGCGAACATCATCGAAGGCATCGTGCTGGAAAACGCCTGAGCCGATCACGATGCATTCGATACAACTCGCCATCTGGGCCGTCGCCACGCTCGTGGTCGTCGCGCTCGTGTTCGACTTCATGAACGGTTTCCACGACGCCGCGAATTCGATCGCGACCGTCGTGTCCACCGGCGTCCTGAAGCCGCAGCAGGCCGTCGCGTTCGCCGCCGTGTTCAACGTGATCGCCTATTTCGTGTTCCACCTGAAGGTCGCGCAGACGGTGGGCAAGGGCACCATCGATCCCGCCATCGTCGACCACTACGTGGTGTTCGGCGCGCTGGTGGGCGCGATCGGCTGGAACATCATCACCTGGTACTACGGCATTCCGTCGAGTTCCTCGCACGCGCTGATCGGCGGCCTGGTGGGCGCGGCCGTGATCAAGTCGGGCTGGGGCGCGCTGAACGTGGACGGCCTGCTGAAGACCATCGCCTTCATCTTCATCTCGCCGCTGCTCGGCTTCGTGCTGGGTTCGCTGTTCATGCTCGGGGTGTCGTGGCTGTATTTCCGCACCGCGCCGAGCAAGGTGGACCGGCGCTTCCGCCGGCTGCAGCTGGTGTCGGCGGGGCTGTACAGCCTCGGCCACGGCGGCAACGACGCGCAGAAGACGATCGGCATGATCTGGATGCTGCTGATCGCCACCGGCTATGCGTCCGCCACGGCCGATGCGCCGCCGGTGTGGGTGATCGGCGCCTGCTATCTGTCGATGGGCCTCGGCACGCTGTTCGGCGGCTGGCGCATCGTGCGCACGATGGGGCAGAAGATCACCAAGCTCAAGCCGGTCGGCGGCTTCTGCGCCGAGCTGGGCGGGGCGCTGACGCTGTTTTCGGCGTCGTGGCTCGGCATTCCCGTGTCGACCACTCACACGATTACCGGCTCGATCGTCGGCGTGGGCGCCACGCGCAAGCTGTCGGCGGTGCGCTGGGGCGTGGCCGGCAACATCGTGTGGGCCTGGGTGCTGACGATCCCGGCTTCGGCCCTGATCGCCGCGGCTGGCTGGTGGGTCGGGCACAAGGTGTTCTGAACGGGGCGTGATGCCGCGACCACCGTGACGTGAAAAAGGCGCCGCGAGCCGAAAGGCCGCGGCGCCTTGTTTTGGGGCGGTGCTTCCGGGGGCCGCGTTCAGTAGCTGCCGGTGGCGAAGCGGGCGATCGGATCGTCGTTGTTGCCGCCGCTGCCGCCTGATGCCGTGGAGGCGCGGATCACGCGCACGCCGTCGGGCAAGGCCATCTGTGCCTGACGCGCGGCGGCGCGTGCGGTGGGCGGGGGCGGTTCGAACGCGTCGGCGGCTGCGTCGATCGGATCGCGTGAGGTGTTGGCCTCGGCGGGGGCGGTGGCCGCGATGCCGGGTTCGGCGGCGGGCGCCGGGCCCGTCGCCGCCGACGTCGCGCCAGCCGCACGTGCCTGGCGTTGTGCTGCCGACAGCGCCGAGGGCGGTGGCTCGAACGGATCGCTGCCATCGGCCGTGGCGGGCGTGGTAGCGGCGATGCCAGCTGCCGTGTCGGTCGGCGGCAGCGTCTGGCGTGCCGCCGTCGTGGTGGCCGCTGTCGCTACGTAGGCCGGTGCCGCCGGTGCGGTTGCCGTATCCGGCTGGCGGTTGTCGGCCTCGTAGGTGGGCGTGTCGAACGGCGTCGGCGTATGGCGCGGCGGCGCGACGCGGCGGATGCCGTCGAAATGCCTGGCCCAGTAGGGATTGCTGAGGTAATCGAGGCGCACCGTGCCACCCGTGGACGGCGCGTTGACGAAGCGCAGCTTGCCCACGTAGATCCCGACGTGCGAATGCGGCCGGCCGGTGGTGTTGAAGAACACGAGGTCGCCGGGGGCGATCTCGTCGGGTTCGACCGACACGCCGCGCGTGCTCATCTCCGCCGTGGTACGCGGCAGCGAGACGTTGGCCGCACGCGACACGATGTAGCGCACCAGGCCGCTGCAATCGAAGCCCGCGTCGGGCGTATTGCCGCCCCAGCGATACGGGATGCCCACGAGGCTCATCGCCTGGATCGGGATTTCCTCGCGGCCGATGCTGTGGTCGACGAAATTGGGGAAGTCGCGCGGCGGTGCATAGGCGCGCGGCGTGGTGATGCGCATCGACGAACCGGACGTGCGCGCGGACTGCTGCGGTGCGGTTCCGCACGCGGCCAGCAGGGAAACGACGACGACGGACAGCCAGATTCGCAGCATCGGGATGAAGGCGGGGCGCGGGTAAGCACCGATCGCATGACGACGGGTAATGCGGATGGTAGTCCCACTGACGCGGCTTCGGCAAGAACTCTTCAGGAAGGACTTGAGGAGTTGCCTGCTTTTCAGGCAATTCGAAAGACTTTTTGCGCAAAAAGTCTGGCCCTGATAAGGGGCGAGCGATTCGGCGCGACAATCCGCTTCGGCGGTGACGGTCTGTCGGTGCTGACGGCCGAACCTGCCCGGCAATGGGATGCCGTCGTGCTGGTCCAATATCCGCACCGCTCCGCATTCAAGAACACGATCGACGATCCGGAATACCAGGTCGCGTTCAAGCTCGGCATCTCGGCGATTGCCGAGATCGTGCTCCAGCCGCTGAAGCGCATCGACGGCCTGACGTAGGCCGTCATGTCGACTCGCCGATCCGAACGGCGCTTCGGGGCCCCGAGCCGCACCCACGAAGCACAAAAAAACGCCCCGGCGAGCGGGGCGTTTTCGTTTCCGGCAATCCGGCTGACGGCAACCGGCGGAACGCTCAAAGAATATCCGACGCGTAATCCGCCAGCCGCGAGCGCTCACCGCGCGCCAGCGTCACGTGGCCACTATGGCCCCAGCCCTTGAAGCGATCCACCACATAAGTCAGACCCGAACTGCCTTCGGTCAGATACGGCGTGTCGATCTGCGCGATGTTGCCGAGGCAGACGATCTTGGTGCCCGGGCCCGCACGCGTGACGAGCGTCTTCATCTGCTTCGGCGTCAGGTTCTGCGCCTCGTCGATGATCAGATACTTGTCGACGAAGGTGCGGCCGCGCATGAAGTTCATGCTCTTCACCTTCAGGCGCGAACGGATCAGCTCCTGCGTGGCCGCGCGACCCCATTCGCCGGCGGCGTCGTCGGTCTTCTGCAGTACCTCGAGGTTGTCGTCGAAGGCACCCATCCACGGCTGCATCTTCTCTTCCTCGGTACCGGGCAGGAAACCGATGTCCTCGCCCACCGGCACGGTGGCACGCGTCACGATGATCTCGTTGTAGCGCTTGTCGTCCAGCACCTGCGCGAGCCCGGCCGCGAGCGCGACCAGTGTCTTGCCGGTGCCGGCCTGCCCGAGCAGCGTCACGAAGTCGATCTCCGGATTCATCAGCAGGTTCAGCGCGAAGTTCTGCTCGCGGTTGCGCGCCGTGATGCCCCACACGTTGTTCTTGTGGTGGCTGTAGTCACGCAGCGTCTGCAGCAGCGCGGTCTTGCCGTTCAGCTCGCGCACGATCGCGTGGAAGGTGGGCTCGCCGTTCTGCGGCTCGAGATACACGAACTCGTTGACCAGCATCGACGCCACGAGCGGGCCGGTCACGCGGTAATACGTGGTGCCCGTCTTGGTGTCCTGCCAGCTCTCCATGCCCTTGGCATGCTTGGTCCAGAAATCCTGCGTCAGCTCGCGCACGCCCGAGTACAGGAGGTCCTTGTCCTCGAGCACCTGGTCGTTGAAGTAGTCTTCCGCGGGCAGGCCGAGCGCGTGGGCCTTGATCCGCATGTTGATGTCCTTCGACACCAGCACGACCAGGCGGTCGGTGCGCTCGCGCTGCAGCGCACGCACCACGCCGAGGATCTGGTTGTCGGCCTTGCCCTCGGGCAGGCCTTCCACCGGCTCGATCGCGGTCAGCGTGGTCTGGAAGTACAGGCGGCCGAGCGCGTCGCGATTGCCGAGACGCGACAGGGCGATGCCGGCCGTGATCGGGCCGGCGTCGGCCACCAGCGCGTCCAGCGTGCGGCTGACCTGACGCGCATTGCGCGCCACTTCGGACATGCCCTTCTTGTGGTTGTCGAGCTCTTCCAACGTCATCATCGGCAGATAGACGTCGTGTTCCTCGAAACGGAACAGGCTGCTCGGATCGTGCATCAGCACATTGGTGTCGAGCACGAACAGCTTCTGCTGCTCGACCGCGGCAGCCTTGCGGCCGCGCGTGTTGCGGGCCGGCTCGCGCGCGGGCGCGACTGCGGCGCCGGCAGCCTTCTGCCGCCCGACGAATACAAGGCGAAAGCG
>JASLEG010000262.1 GCA_030151225.1 Burkholderia sp.
CGGCCAGCGCGGGCGGCACCGGGCGCGCCAGCAGGTCGAGCACGCCGAGCCGCAGGTTGCCGAGCACGGCCAGCCCCTCGGGCGTCCACGCGGCGGTGCCGGGGTCGTCGACGAGCTGCGCCAGCCGCGCGCCGGCCGGCAACTGCGGCCCGTGTCCTTCCACGTGATAGGTGAAGGCCGGCGCGCCGAGCGCGATTACCAGATCGTGGCCGTCGAGCGCGGCCACGATGCGCTCGCGCAGCGCCGGCAGGAAGCCGGCGAACAGGCGGTGGGTTTCGGGGAAGCTGCAGCGGCCCGACATCGGCGCGACGTAGACGCGCGCGCGGTGGCGCTCGGCCAGCCGCAGCACCGCGTCGGCGGCGCCGGCGCGATCCACCGCGCCGCCCACCACGAAGGCGGGGCGCGCCGCGGCGTCGAGCCAGTCGCCGAGGCGCGCGAGCGCATCCGGCTCGGGGCGCTGAACCTGCGCGACGCCGCGCTCGCCTACCCGCTCGGCCGGCTGGTCCCAGTCGTCCACCGGGATCGACACGAACACGGGGCCGCGCGGCTCCTGCATCGCGATCGCCCAGGCGCGCGCGATGGCGAGCGGCACGTCGGCGGCGCGCGCCGGTTCGAGGCTCCATTTCACGTAGGGCTTCGGCAGCGCGGTGGCCTCGCTGGCGGCCAGGAAGGGCTCGAAGGGCAGCATCGCGCGGGCCTGCTGGCCGGCCGTGATCACCAGCGGCGTGCGATTGCGGAAGGCGGTGAAGACGTTGCCCATCGCGTTGCCGAGGCCGGCCGCCGAGTGCAGGTTCACGAGCGCGGCGCGGCCGGCGGCCTGCGCCCAGCCGTCGGCCATGCCCACCACCACGGCTTCCTGCAGGCCCAGCACGTAGCGGAAATCGGCGGGGAAGTCGCGGAACATCGGCAGCTCGGTGGAGCCGGGGTTCGCGAACACGGTGGTCATGCCCACCCGGCGCGCGAAGTCGAGCACGGCGTCGCGCACGGTGAGGGCGGGGGCGGCAGCAGGGGTGGGCGCGCGCGTCATGCAGGGTCTCCGGCGGCGTGGGGCGATGGCGTGAGGGCCGATTATGGCGAGCCACGGGATGATTCGAAATTGCCGATTCAGGCAAAAGGCATTACCGTTGCGCATGACTTTCAACCTCCAGCAACTGCAGGCCTTCGCCACCGTGGTGGCCACCGGCAGCCTCGGCCGCGCGGCCGACACGCTGCACGTCACCCAGCCCGCGCTGAGCCGCGCGATCCGCCGGCTCGAGGCGCAGGTCGGCGCGCCGCTGTTCGAGCGGCATGCGAAGGGCATGCATCTGACGCCGATCGGCGCCACCCTGCTGCCGCACGCCGAGCTGCTGCTGGGCGAGGCGGCGCAGGCGCGCGAGGAGGTGGACGCGATGCGCGGGCTCGCGCGCGGCACGATCCGCTGCGGCACCGTGGCCAGCATCGCGAGCCGGGTGCTGCCGTCGGCCGTCAGCGACGTGCTGGCGAGGTGGCCGAACCTGCAGGTCGAGATCATCGAGGGCGTGTGGGACCGGCTGGCCGATGCGCTGGTGCGCCGCGAGATCGATCTCGCGCTGAGCCTCGCGGTGCCCGACACCGACGACATCGTGAGCCTCGGCGATTGCCGCTGGGAAGACGCCAGCTACGTGGTGGCCGCGCCCGATCATCCGCTGCGCGCGCAGGCCGGGCTCACGCTGGCCGATACCGTGCACGCGCAATGGGCGGTGCCGCCGCGCGGCACGGCGCCGTTCGCGCATCTCGAGCAGGTGTTCGCCGCGCACGGGCTCGGGCTGCCGAACGTGGTGGTGCAGACCCGCTCGATCACCATGCTCAAGAGCCTCGTGGAGTGCTCGGGCTTCCTGAGCTGGATGGCCGAACCGATGTATCGCGCCGAGCGGCGCGCCGGCGTGTTCGACACGCTCGAGATGCCAGGCGTGGTGGGCCGGCGCACGCTCACGGTGTTCCGGCGCCGGCACGGCATCCTGCCGGGGCCGGCCGCGAAGCTGCTCGAGGCGCTGCGGCGCCACGCCTGATCGTGATCGTTGATTCGTTATCCTCGTGAATATTCCCGGCACGGTCGTGCCGCTTCCCTGCCCAGCTCCGTTCGTGTCGCAGTTGCGCCGTCATCAACCATTTCCTCCAAACCGCGACGGTTTTCTTCAACTTGCGGGCGATGTCGCGCCAGCTCCGCGCGCACCTGCTCGCGCGTGACGGTCGAATCGGATTGCGCGAACGCGCCCGTGGAGCACAGGGCGGCGGTGGCGAGGACGAGGGCGTGGAAGGAGCGGTTCATGATGGGCCTGGGCTCACGAGTAAAGGTGACGATGCGCTTGCGCGGCGACAGACGGAATTTCATGCCAGGGTAATTACCTGGTCTATTGAGTTTGTCGGCGTGTGACCTTGAGGGTTCGGTAAAGTCTGTTCCGGCCCGGCACGTATCCGGGCCCTTCCGCGAACCTCCGAAGGACCCACGATGTCATCCGCAGCGCATCCCACCGGCCCGCGCCTCCACGTGTTCTCGGGCGCCGGGCTGTCCGCCGAGAGCGGCATTCCCACCTTCCGCACCGGCGACGGCATCTGGAGCCAGGCCAGCATCGACGAGGTGTGCAATTTCCTGACCTGGCGTCGCCATCGCGAGGCGGTGTTCCGCTTCTACAACGCGCGCATCGACGAGCAGCGCGACGCCCGGCCGAACGCCGCGCATCGGCTGCTGGCGGCCTGGCAGGCCGAGTGGGGCACCGAGCGCGTGCGGCTGGTCACGCAGAACATCGACGATCTGCTGGAGAAGGCCGGCGCGCGGCGCGTCACGCATCTGCACGGCGACATGCACTCGCTGCTGTGCACCGTGTGCGACACGCGTTTTCCGAACGCGGCCGGGCGTTACCGGCTCGACACCGCTTGCCCGCACTGCGGCGCGGTGGAGGAGGTCAAGCCGGGCGTGGTGTTCTTCAACGAGGCCGCGCCCGAATACGCCACCCTCCATCGCATGCAGCTCGAGATGCGTGACGAGGACCTGTTCGTGGCGGTGGGCAGCGCGTTCCAGGTGGTGGCGCCCGAGAACCTGCTGCCGCGCTCGCGCTGGCGGGCGCATCCGCGCAACCTGCTGGTCGATCCCGAGCCGAGCCGCACCGAGCTGTTCGGCTGCGTGGAGGCGCGGCCGGCCACGCTGGGGCTGAGCAATCTGGACCCGCTGGTTCGCGCGTGGATGGACGGCGGGGACGCGTAGGCGCGTCGTTCAGCCCGCCTTGCCCGTGGCGCGACGGGGTGTCCGCTTCGCGGGTGCCGCGCGCAGCGCTTCCAGCGACTGCGCCGCGATGCGCGCCGTGGCCGCCAGCGCCGCGGCCGGTGCCGCATCGCGCGCCTGGACGGACAGGCCCTGCACCACGCCGCCCACGTAGCGCGCCCACGCCAGGCAATCGGTCTCGGCGCGCACCTGCCCGTCGGCGATGCCGCGTTCGAGTCGCTCGGCCACCCGCGCGATCGACGCCGCGCGCAGCTCGCGGCCGTACAGCGCGAACGCGCGCCTCGCCCGGTATCTGCGGGCGATGCGGGATCGCGCGCCGGACGTGTGAGCACACTTATGATGTTTATGATGTCGGGCCCGGCTCCCTCGGCCCAACCTGACCGACCCGCGATGATCCCGTTCGACGAACCGAAGATCGACTGCCACAACCACGTGTTCGACCCGCGGCGCTTCCCCTATGCGGCCGACACGATCTATCGCCCGAGCGCGCAGGAGATCGGCACCGCCGCGCAGTTCGCGCGCGTGCTCGATGCCTGCGGCGTGCGCCACGCGCTGCTGGTGGGGCCCACCAGCGGCTATCGCACCGACAACCGCTGCCTGCTCGACGCGATCGCCCAGGGCGGCGGGCGCTTCAGGGGCGTGGCCGTGGTGGAGAACGACGTCACCGCCGATGCGCTGCACGCGCTGCGCGAGGCCGGCGTGGTGGGCGTGGCCTTCAACCCGGCGCTCGAGGGGCTCGCCGTGTTCGACGGCTGCGAGCCCTTGTGGGCGCGACTGGCCGAACTCGGCATGTTCGCGCAGATCCAGGTGGCCGGCGATCAGCTGCCCCACCTGCTGCCGCGCATCGCGGCCGCGCGCGTGCCCATCCTGATCGACCATTGCGGCCGGCCCGAGGTCGAGCACGGCGTCGGCCAGCCGGCGTTTCAGGCGCTGCTGCGGCTGGCCGGGACGGGCCGCGTGAGCGTCAAGCTGTCGGGGCTGCACAAGTACGCCCGGCAGCCGCATCCGTATGCCGACGCGCACGCCTATTTCCATGCGCTGCTGGCCGCCTACGGCCCCGACCAGTGCGTGTGGGGCTCGGACTGGCCGTTCCTGCGCGCGCCCGAGCGCATCGATTACGCGCCGCTGCTCGCGCTGTTCGGCGAGCTGGTGCCGGACGCCGCGGCGCGCCGCCGGATCCTCTGGGACACCCCGCGCCGCCTGTTCGGCTTCTGAGCCCGGCACGGCGCGTCGCGCCCAGGCCACACCCCCACAGCCTTCTTCCCCCCGTGGCGGCTCCGGCAGCCCCCCGCGCGCGCCGCACTTCGGTAAAATCTCAAAAAATTTTTTGCCGACCCCGGCCGATCCCGGCCCGCCCGCTACGGCGCCAAGAGGAATAATGACCAACGCCATCGATCCGATCTCGTTTCGCAAGATCATTCAGCGCAATATCGCCGTGCCGCTCGTGATGGGCCTGGTGACGGCCGGCGTGTTCGTGGCCCTGATCTGGTATCTGGTTTCCACCATGAACTGGGTGGAGCACTCCGAGCGGGTGATCGGCAATGCCAACGAGATGATGCGGCTGGCCGTGGAGCGCCAGTCGGCGATGCGCGGCTACCTGATCACCGGCGACGATCGCTTTCTGGCGCCTTACACGCTCGACGAGAGCCGCTTCAAGGCGGAGGTCGGCTCGCTGTCCGAACTGGTATCGGACAACCCGCCCCAGGTGGAGACGCTCAGGCGGATCCAGACCATCGCCGACCGCTGGGACGACCACGCCGACGAGATCATCGCGCTCAAGCGCAGGAACCTCGACTACGGCGCGGCGGTCCAGGCCGGGCGCGGGCAGATGGAATTCGACGAGTTGCGCCGCGAATTCGCGTCCTTCCTCGACATCGAACAGGCGCTGCACACCCAGCGCAGCGCCGCCGCGCGCAATCTCACCGCGGTGCTGGTGGTGGTGTTCCTGCTGTTCAGCGTGCTGGTGAGCCTGTTCCTGGCCTGGCGCGGGCGCCGCGAGCTGCTCGAGCTGTCGGGCATCTACGACGGCACGCTGCGCAAGCAGGCCGAGCACGCCGAGGTGCTGACGCGCCAGGTGTGGCTGCGTTCGGGCCAGCGCCTGCTGGCCGAGCGCATGATCGGCCAGAGCAGCTCGGCCGCGGTGGGCGAGCGCACGCTCGACTTCTTCGCCGACTACCTCGACGTGTTCGTGTCCGCGCTGTACGTGCGCGACACCGCCAGCGGCGAGCTGACCCGCGTGGCCACCCACGGCTTCAGCGAGGGGGCCGAGAGCGGCATCCGGCGCTGCCGCGATGCCGAAAGCCTGGTGGGCCAAGCCGCCGCCTCGCGCCGCACCATCGTGCTGAAGGACGTGCCCGCCACCTATCTGACGGTCACCTCGGGTCTCGGCGGCAGCGTGCCGCGCGCGCTGGTGGTGCTGCCGGTGGTCAGCGACGGCACCGTGAACGGCGTGGTGGAGCTGGCCTTCATGCGCGACGTGGACAGCCGCGATCTGGAACTGCTCGAACTGATCGCCAACACCGTCGGCGACTTCGTGGCCTCGGTGCAGTACCGCGAGCGCCTGCAGGACACGCTGGCCGAGACGCAGCTGCTGAACGAGGAAATGCAGGTGCAGCAGGAAGAACTGCGGGTGGCCAACGAGGGGCTGGAGGAACGCGGCCGCGCGCTGACCGAATCGCAGGCGCGCCTGCAGTCGCATCAGGCCGAGCTCGAACAGACCAACGTGCAGCTCGAGGAATACGCGCAGCGCCTCGAACAGCAGAAGGCCGACCTCGTGACCGCCCAGGAATCGATCGCGGCCAATGCCGCGCGCCTCGAACAGGCGAGCCACTACAAGTCCGAATTCCTCGCGAACATGTCGCACGAGCTGCGCACGCCGCTGAACAGCTCGCTGATCCTCGCGCGGCTGCTGCAGGAGAACCGCAGCGGCAACCTCACCAGCGAGCAGGTGCATTACGCCGAGACCATCCACAGCTCGAACAGCGACCTGCTGGTGCTGATCAACGACATTCTGGACCTGTCGAAGGTGGAGGCCGGCCAGGTGACGATCGAGCCCGAAACCGTGTCGCTCGACGTGGTGATGCGCTCGCTCTCGGAAATGTTCACGCCGGTCGCGGCCGGCAAGCAGCTCGCGCTGTCGATCACGCGCGCGCCGGGCACGCCGGCCTCGCTGGTGACCGATTCGCAGCGCCTCGGCCAGATCCTGCGCAACCTGCTGTCGAACGCGCTGAAGTTCACCGAGCGCGGCGAGGTGGCGCTGACGATTTCGTCCGACGAATCGGGGCAGGTCCGCTTCGACGTGCGCGACTCGGGCATCGGCATCGCGGCCGACAAGCTGGAGATGATCTTCGAGGCGTTCCAGCAGGCCGACGGCTCCACCAGTCGCCAGTACGGCGGCAGCGGCCTGGGCCTGTCGATCTCGCGCCGCTTTGCCGAGCTGCTCGGCGGCCGGATCGGGGTGGCGAGCGAGGTGGGCACGGGCAGCGTGTTCACGCTGTGGCTGCCGCTCGACGTCGAGCTCGGCGCCCCCGGCCTGCCGGAAGGCGCCGCGCCGGTGCCCGCCGTGCGTCGCCCGGCGCCCGCGCCGGCCCCGCGTGACGAGGCGCGCCCGCAGCCCGGCGACGCCCCCGCCTTCGTGGCCCAGCCGATCGCCGACGACCGCGACGCCCGCCAGCGCCCCGACCGCCTGATCCTCACGATCGAGGACGACCTGGTGTTCGCCGGCATCCTGCGCGATCTGGTGCACGAGCTCGACTTCGACTTCGCGCACGCGGCCGACGGCAGCTCGGGCGTGGCGCTCGCGCGCGACCTGCAGCCCACCGCGATCCTGCTGGACGTGGGCCTGCCCGACCGCTCCGGCCTGACCGTGCTCGAATGGCTGAAGAGCGATTCGCTCACGCGCCACATTCCGATCCACATCGTGGCCGCCACCGACCACACCACCAAGGCGCTGCACCTGGGCGCCGCCGGCTACACCATGAAGCCCGCCGCGCGCGCCACGCTGGCTGCGGCGATCCGGCGCCTGGAAGGGCGCGTGCGCCACAGCCCGAAGCGCGTGCTGGTGATCGAGGACGACGTGGCGATGCGCGAGAGCATCCGCGCGCTGCTCGGCAACGAGACCACCGACATCGTGGCCGTGGACACCCTGGCCAGCGCCGTGGAGCAGCTCGCGCAGGGCGAATTCGACTGCGTGGTGACCGACCTCGCGTTGCCCGACGGCACCGGCTACGACCTGCTGGAACGCCTCGCGGCCGACCCGGACCGCTCGCCGCTGCCGGTGATCGTCTACACGGGCCGCTCGCTGTCGGCCGAGGAGGAGCACCGCCTGCGCCGCTATTCGAAGTCGATCATCATCAAGGGCGCGAAATCGCCCGAGCGCCTGCTCGACGAGGTCACGCTGTTCCTGCACAGCGTGGAGGCCACGCTCGCGCCCGAGCAGCAGCGCATGCTGCGCACGGTGCGCCAGCGCGAGGACGTGTTCGAGGGCCGCTCGATCCTGCTGGCCGAGGACGACGCGCGCAACATCTTCGCGCTGTCGCACGTGATCGAGCCGCTCGGCGCCAAGCTGCTGATCGCGCGCAACGGCCGCGAGGCGCTCGACGTGCTGGAGCAGGGCCACGACATCGACCTGATCCTGATGGACGTGATGATGCCGGAGATGGACGGGCTCGAGGCCACCGCCGCGATCCGCAAGGACCCGCGCCACGGCCAGATCCCGATCATCGCGCTGACCGCCAAGGCGATGGAGCACGACCGCATCCGCTGCATCGAGGCCGGCGCCGACGACTACATCTCGAAGCCGATCGACATCGACAAGCTGGTGTCGCTGTGCCGCGTGTGGCTGCGCCAGCGCTGAGCATGGAGGCCGAGCGCATGGATCCGGACGAGCTCGACGCCGACACGGCGCGACAGCAGGATTTCGACATCGAGCTGCGGCTGCTGCTCGATGCGATCTTCCTGAAGTACCAGCACGACTTCCGTCACTACTCGCTGCCGTCGCTGCGCCGCCGGCTCGCGCAGGCGCTGACGGAGTTCGGCGTGCCCACGCTGTCGCAGCTCCAGGACCGGATCCTGCGCAGCGACGCCGAGTTCACGCGCCTGTTCCAGTACCTGACGATCCAGGTCAGCGACATGTTTCGCGATCCCGAGTATTTCCGGGCGCTGCGCGAGCACGTGGTGCCGGTGCTGCGCACCTACCCGTCGGTGAAGGTGTGGGTGGCCGGCTGCAGCAACGGCGAGGAGCTGTGGTCGCTGAAGATCCTGTTCGACGAGGAAGGGCTCGGCGAGCGCACCATGTTCTACGCGACCGACATCAACCCCGATGCGCTGGCGCGCTCCGAGGCCGGCATCTATCCGCTCGACCGCATGGCCGGCTTCTCGCGCAACTATCTGGCATCGGGCGGCAAGCGCTCGCTGTCCGACTACTATCACGCGGCCTACGGCGGCGCGCGCTTCGCGGCCGGGCTGCGCGGGCGCGTGGTGTTCGCCGATCACAGCCTGTCCACCGACGAGGTGTTCCTCGAGGCGCACTTCGTGTCGTGCCGCAACGTGCTGATCTACTTCGATCGCGCGCTGCAGGATCGCGCGCTCGCCCTGTTCGAGCGCACCCTGGTGCGGCGCGGCTTCCTCGGGCTCGGCATCCGCGAAAGCCTGCGCTTCACGGGCCAGCATCCGGCGTTCGAGGATTTCTGCGAACGCGAACGCCTCTACCGGAAGCGCTGACCGCCATGAAACTCGCCTGTCCGACGCGCGGCAAGGAGCAGCCATGACGACCCCGGAAACGCACGACGCGCCGCCGCCGGCCGCGCGCGAATTCGACGCCGTGGCGATCGGCGGCTCGGCGGGCGGCGTGGAGGTGCTCGGCGTGCTGCTCGCGGCGCTGCCGGCGAATTTCGCGCCCGTGGTGATCGTGGTCACCCACCTGCCGGCCGACGGGCCCAGCCATCTCGCGCAGGCACTGTCGCGCCATTGCCGCCTGCCCGTGATCGAGCCCGACGCGGGCGAGCCGCTGCAGGGCGGCCACGTGTACGTGGCGCCGCCCGGCTATCACATGCTGGTGGACGACGACGGCAGCGTGGCGCTGTCGATCGACGCCCAGGTGGGCTTCTCGCGGCCGTCGATCGACGTGCTGTTCGAATCCGCCGCGCATGCGTACCGGCGCGGCCTGCTCGGCATCCTGCTGTCGGGCGGCAACGAGGACGGCGCGGCCGGCCTGCTGCGGATTCGCGCGAACGGCGGCGCCACCTGGGTGCAGGCGCCCGACTCCGCGCCCGCGCCCGCCATGCCGCTCGCGGCGATCGCGCGCGGCGCCGCCGAGGACATTCTTTCACCGCCCGCGATGGCCGCCCGGCTCGCGGGCCTGCCCGCTCTTTCCTGACGCACACCATGGCTCCAGTCAATATCCTGATCGTCGACGACATCGCGCACAACATCACGGCGCTCGAGGCGCTGCTGCGGCGCGACGGCGTGAACCTGCTGGTCGCGCAATCGGGGAACGCCGCGCTCGAGCTGCTGCTCGAGCACGAGGTGGCGCTGGCGCTGCTCGACGTGAACATGCCCGACATGAACGGCTTCGAGCTCGCCTCGCTGATGCGCGGCAGCTCGCGCACCGCGCACGTGCCGATCATCTTCCTGACCGCCACCTCGGAGGAGGCCTCGCGCACCTTCCGCGGCTACGAGGCGGGCGCCGTGGATTTCCTCTACAAGCCGATCAACCCGGTGATCCTGCAGGCCAAGGTGGACGTGTTCGTGCAACTGGAGCGCCACAAGCGGCTGCTGGCCGAGGAGCTGCAGACCTCGCGGCAACTGCTGGAGGCCAACGAGATGCTGATGGCCGTGCTGGGCCACGACCTGCGCACACCGCTGGGCGCCGTGCTCGCCTCGGCCGAATACCTGATTCGCGATCCGGCCGGTACCCAGACGGTGGCGATCGCGGGCCGCATCAAGTCCAGCTCGCTGCGCATGGCGCGCATGGTGCACCAGCTGCTGAACCTCGCGCGCCTGCAGGGCGGCCGGCTGCAGCTGCGGCGCGAGCCCGTGCAGCTCGGCGCGCTGAGCCGCTCGGTGGCCGACGAATTCCGCGGCAGCGAGGGCGGCAGCCTGGTGGCGGTGAGCGAGCGCGGCGATTCGTCGGGCATGTGGGACAACGACCTGCTGTGGCAGGCGCTGTCGAACCTCGTCAGCAACGCGCTGCATCACGGCACCGCGGGTGGCGCGGTGACGGTGGAGGTGGACGGCGAGGCCGCGCACCGCGTGCGTGTGAAGGTGCGCAACCACGGCGCGATCCCGCCGAGCGTGGTGCCGCACCTGTTCGAGGCGTTCGGCCCGTCCGGCCCCGGCACCGCGCGACGCAGCGGCCTGGGGCTGGGCCTGCACATCGTGCAGAAGGTGGTGCACATGCACAAGGGCACGGTGCGGGTGATGACGAACGAGGCCGATCACACCACCTTCTGCATCGACATTCCGCGCACGGCCGCGGATGGCGAGGCGCGGGCGCAGTGAAGGGCGGAGATGGCGAAAGCTGAACGACATGCGTGACACGACGACGAATGCAATGGAACCGGGCCCGGAAGCGAAGCGCGATCTGGCGGGCCAGTGGCTGCAGGCCACCGAGGATTATTCGATCAGCACGCTGAGCCCCGACGGGCGCGTGACGAGCTGGAACCGCGGCGGCGAGAAGATCCACGGCTATCGGCATGCCGATATCGTGGGTCAGGATTTCGCGGTGTTCTACACCGAGCGCGACCGCGAGGCCGGCGCGCCGCGCGCGGCGCTCGACGCGGCCGCCGCGTTCGGCCGCCACGCCGCCGAGGGCTGGCGCCAGTGCATGAGCGGCGCCGCGATCTGGGCCAGCACCGTGATCACCGCGCTGTACGACACCGATGGCCGGCTGCTCGGCTACGTGGAGATCGTGCGCGACATCAGCGAGCGCAAGGCCGCGCACGATGCCGCGCTGGATAACGACCGGCAGTTCCGCCTGCTGGTGGAAGGCGTGGTGGACTACGCGATCTTCATGCTGTCGCCGGACGGCCACGTGATCAGCTGGAACGCCGGCGCCGAGCGCATCAAGGGCTACAACGCCGCGCAGATCGTGGGCTCGCATTTCTCGCGCTTCTACACGCCCGAGGACATCGCCGACGGCGTGCCGCGCCGCGCGCTCGACACCGCCCGCAAGGAAGGGCGTTTCGAGGCCGAGGGCTGGCGCCTGCGCGCCGACGGCAGCCGCTTCTTCGCGCACGTGGTGATCGACGCGATCCTGCACGACGGCGAGGTGGCCGGCTACGCCAAGATCACGCGCGACATCACCGAGCGGCGGCGCGCGGCCGAGCAGCTCGACCAGACCCGCGCCGCGCTGTTCCAGGCGCAGAAGATGGACGCGCTCGGCCAGCTCACGGGCGGCGTGGCGCACGACTTCAACAACGTGCTGCAGGTGCTGCGCGGCAACGTGGACCTGCTCGCGAGCCGCCACGCCGGCGATGCCTGGACGCTCGAGCGGCTGCACAAGGCGGTGGACGCGATCGAGCGCGGCTCGCGGCTGGCCGCCCACCTGCTCGCGTTCGGCCGCCAGCAGCCGCTGCAGCCCGTGGTGGTGAGCCCCGAGCGCCAGCTGCGCAACATGGACGACCTGCTGCGCCGCGCGCTGGGCGAGGCCGTGCAGATCGAGACCATGGTGCAGCCGGGGCTGTGGAGCACCATGATCGACCCGCACCAGTTCGAGACGCTGCTGCTGAGCCTGGCCGTGAACGCGCGCGAGGCGATGCCGGGCGGCGGGCAGCTCACGCTCGAGCTGTCGAACGAGACGCTCGACGACAACTACGTGGCCACCGAGCTCGACGTGCCGCCGGGCCAGTACGTGATGCTGGCCGTGACCGACAACGGCGCCGGCATGCCGCGCGACGTGCTCGCGCGCGCCTTCGATCCGTTCTTCAGCACCAAGCCCGAGGGCGTGGGCACCGGGCTCGGCCTGAGCATGGCCTACGGCTTCGTGAAGCAGAGCGGCGGCCACATCCGCATCTACAGCGAGGTGGGCTACGGCACCACCGTGAAGGCCTATTTCCCGCGCTCGATGGCGGAGCCGGCCAGCCCGCCCCGCCAGGCGCCGGGCGTGCTGCAGCACGGCAACGAGACCGTGCTGGTGGTGGAGGACGATCCCGCCGTGCAGTCCACCGTGATCGACACGCTGACGGGGCTCGGCTACGACGTGCTGAAGGCCAACGACGCGCTGCAGGCGCTGGCCGTGATCGGCAGCGGCGCGCGCATCGACCTGCTGTTCACCGACGTGGTGATGCCGGGCCCGATCCGCAGCCCGGACATGGTGCGGCAGGCCAAGCAACTGCTGCCGGCGCTGAAGGTGCTGTTCACCTCGGGTTACACGCAGAACGCGATCGTGCACGGCGGGCGGCTCGACCCCGGCGTGGAACTGCTGAGCAAGCCTTACAGCCGCGAGCAGCTGGCCACCAGGCTGCGGGCGATGCTGGGGGCGGTCGACGCGGCCGGCGAGGCGCCATCCGAGCCCGCCGCCGCTTCAACCACGGTCGCCGCCGAGCCGGCCGCCAACGATGCCCAGGCACCGGCGGCCAAGCCGCCCGTGAGCCGCGTGCTGGTGGTGGACGACGACGTCGATTCGCTCGAAGCCACTGCCATGCTGCTGGAAATGTGCGGCCACGTGGCGATCAAGGTCGAGACGCCCCAGGCCGCGCTGGCCGCGCTCGAGGCCGGCCCGTGCGACCTGCTGCTGACCGATCTCGCGCTGCCCGACATGGACGGCATGGAACTGGCGCGCCGCGCGTTCGACATGAACCCGGCGATCGGCGTGATCTTCGCGTCGGGCCACGCCGTGCCGCGCACGCTCGAATTCGACTTCGCGTGGACCTCGCTGCACAAGCCGTTCGACGCCGATCAGCTGTTCGGCGCCGTGGCGAAGGTCGCGGGGGCGCGGCGGGCAGCCTGACGCCCCGAGGTGCCTGACGCCCGCGCCGGCCAGCGGCGCGCCACGCGGCGGATGCGGAGAATCATCACATCGTCGGGTGCGTGGATCGGACGCTTTCCGCGCAGACTCGGCAGAAGGTGCTGGTGGCGACCTGTGAACGGCGGGCGTTGCTGCTGCCGGGGCATTTCATGGCGCCGCATGGGGGGAGTTGGCGGGTTTCGGCCAGGAACGGCCGTTCCGTGCCAATGGCGGGATCGTCGACAATCCGAAGATCGGTTGGGACAACGTAAGGGGACCTTGATAATCTTCGCGCTCCTACACCTACTGAAGCGAACGCAACGATGAAAATCTCCGTTCGTAGAGCGGGCCTGGCGGACGTGTCAACGCTCACGCAGATCCGGAACGACGCACACGCAACAAAGGTCGCACACCGCGACCATGCATGGGGTAAAGAAGGAGACGGATTTTCCGAAAAGTGGGTACGAAACAACGTTTCCGAAAAAGAAGTGTATGTCGTTGAACTCGACGGCGTTGCGGTCGGAACTTTCGCGCTCGCTCTGGACGACGATCACTGGGGACCTCAGGAGCCGGTTGCCGGTTACGTGCATGGGCTTTCCGTGCGGAAAGGTTTTAACGGACGCGGGTTCGGGAACATCATGCTTGATTGGTGCGCCGTCAAGATGATCGACTTGAACCGGCGCTTCATCCGACTTGACTGCGCCGTGCAAAACGCGAAACTTTGCGCGTATTACGAGTCGCTCGGTTTCATCCGCGTGGGACTCTATCCCGAGCCGGGACACGGTGGCGGTGTCTGGTCGCTATATGAAAAATCGGTGAATCCTTTGCGCGAGCGCCCGTAGGCAAGGCTCTTGATCACCTCCCCGGAGCGGCGCGTGCTGTTGTTCCGGTTCGCGCACAAGGCGGGTCCGCTTGATGGCAAGACTTACTGGGCAACGCCGGGTGGCGGCGTCGAGCTTGGCGAGACTTTTGCGGACGCGGCATTACGAGAGCCGCGTGAAGAAACGGGCATTCGCAAGGCAAAGCTGGGCGAGCCGGTTGGACGGCGTGAAGTGGCCTTGCAGCTAGCCGATGGCGAGTGTGTGATCGCGGTCGAGCAATATTTCGTCGTGAGCACCGAAACGGAATTCATTTCGCGCGACAGTTGGACTGCGGAAGAAAGGGAGGTGATGGTGGACCACCAGTGGTGGAGTCGGGAAGAGCTATCCAGCACCTCCGAAACTATCTATCCGGAAGGGCTGATCGAGATGTTGGACGAGGCTGGGATTTTCAGCGTCGAACGGCCGCTTTAAAGCGTAAAGCGCACCCAGGAACTGGACGGGATCGATCCGAGACGGCCGTGTTCGGCCAGTCGGCGTTGCCTTGTCGATCGTCAACCGTCACCCGCCGAGTAATTGCCCGTTACACGTCGCGCCAACGTTCGAGTCAACGAGGCGCGCCCTCCGGCGTTCCTAAACATACATATGGCGGGCTTTGTCAAACGCCTGGCAGCCTATCGGCAACGCGACAAAAGGAGATTCCACGTGTACCGATCACACCGTGTCGCATGCTCTCTGTTGGTGTTTCTAGGTGCAGTATCGGCGTCACTTGCCTCGGCTGAAACACCGGATCGCAAGTCTATTTCGCCCGATTCAGGCATCAGGGTCATGCCAGAGCGTGAGCTTGTAAATACCCCCGTACCTGTAGTGCAGAAGGGACGACTGGACATTGAGACACGGTCAGGCGACTTTGAAATACCGATTGCGGTGTCGCGGGACTGGACCAGGCCACAAGACGATGTTACCCGTGCCGTCATTGTGATCCCTGGCTGGCCGAGGCGCGATCTTCGCTCGGGGGAGCACGCCGCAGAAGTGGCGGGAGCCGCAGCGCGCACAACCGTCATAGTCACGCCTCAGTTTTTGACGGCGCGAGATATTGCCGCGCACAACTTGACGGACAACATTCTCAGATGGGGTGAAGATGACTGGAAGGTAGGAAAGCCATCTCAGGACGCGGCGGCAATCAGTTCATTTCAGGTCGTCGATGAGATTTTCCACCGGTTGGCGAATCGTGCGATCTTCCCGAGCCTCAAGACCATCGTGCTTGCCGGGCATTCGGCAGGGGGGCAATTTGTTCAGGACTATGCAGTTCTTGGAAGAGGCGAAGCTGATCTTGGGAGCGCTCCGGTCCATATCCGGTATGTAGTAGCGAATCCTGCGACGTACCTTTATTTGACGGACGAGCGCCCTGATTCCAAGGGGGACTTTGCGCCTTTCAACGCAGCCTCCTGTCGCGCGTTCAACCGATGGAATTACGGTCTACAAGCGGACATCCCTGCCTATTCGCCTCGGCCGGGTTCGATCGACGAACTCCAGACACGTTATCTCCGACGCGACATCATCTATCTCCTCGGGACCGCAGATAACGCTCCCGACGGGGACGGCCAAGATCAGTCATGCGCTGCCGAGGCGCAAGGTACGACCCGTTATGCCCGTGGACAAGCTTTTGATGCCTATGTCCACATACTTGATCCTCACACAGCCCAGCGAGTGTACGAGGCTCGCGGGATTGGGCATTCCAGCTACCGGATGTTCTCGTCGGTGTGCGGGCAGGCGGCATTGTTCGACAAGCCGGGTTGCGACTCGGCATCTGAATGACCGCTTCGGAGAATCACGGCTGTCCCTTGTGGGGCGAAAGCCGCTGGGCGTGTCGGGCAGCTTTCGGCCCGGAACGGACATGCGACATGAATACTTGGATCGCCGACAATCTGGTTCCTTGACGACGACAGGCGACACCGCACCGATGACAACGAGATTCGACATTGTGAAGTTGCGTCGCTTGACGATAACGCTTGCCGCGACCGGCTTATTGAGCGCTGTGATGCCGATGCTGCTGCCGGCGCCCTGGTCCAAGCTTTCGGACATGTGCCAGTTGAATGCGTCTGGCGATCCGGTAATGGACAAAGTAGTTGTCGGACGCGTGTCGCACATTACAAATTCCTACTTCATACAGGAAGCAGGAGACAACGCCACGCTTCTGTCGCGTTGCGCCAAGTATGGGTGTGGCCCGATTGATCCGAGCCTTTTCGCGGCACGGGTCGGTGCCCCGATACGTGCAGAGTTCTGCGGCGCTCGTCCAGCACGAGTGACGATTTCCGGTAATGAAGTATTTCGATTGACTCAGCAGGACCTCGAAAATCAAGTTGCAGCAAATCGACGAACCAGTAAGTGGATAGCCGGATTCGGAGCTTTCTGGTGTGGCTTCTGGTTGCTTCTGCAAACGATCGCAGAGATTCGATTCAAGCGAATAAATCCATAGTGACCTCTCCCCGAAAACCGTAGCGGCGAGAACTGGAGATTTCTTGCAAATTTGAAGCCCTGACGGGCGGGAGGTTTGCATGAAGAAATCGAGGTATACGGAGGAGCAGATTGCCTTCGCGCTGAAGCAGGCCGAGCCGGGCACACGGTCGCGGAAGTTTGCCGGAAGATGGGCGTTTCGGAGGCCACCTTCTACAACCGGAAAAAGAAGTACGGCGGTCTTGGCGTGTCCAAGCTATGGCGTCTGAAGCAACTGGAAGAGGAAAATGCCCGCCTCAAGCGCATGGTGGCCGACCTCAGCCTGGACAAGCAGATGCTG
>JASLEG010000320.1 GCA_030151225.1 Burkholderia sp.
TCACCTTCGGCACCTTCGCGGGCCGCGAGCTCGGCGATTTCCTCGATCCGATCCGCAAGACCTGCATCCACGAATGGCACGTCGAGCACGGCGCGCTGTTCGAGGACGTCGGCAACTGGAAGCGCCCCTGGTACTTCCCGAAGAACGGCGAGGACCTGCATGCGGCCGTGGCGCGCGAGTGCCTGGCGGTGCGCAACAGCGTGGGCATTCTCGACGCCTCCACGCTCGGCAAGATCGACATCCAGGGGCCGGACTCGATCAAGCTGCTGAACTGGATGTACACGAACCCGTGGAACAAGCTCGAGGTGGGCAAGTGCCGCTATGGGCTGATGCTCGACGAGAACGGCATGGTGTTCGACGACGGCGTGACCGTGCGCCTCGGCGAGCAGCACTACATGATGACCACCACCACCGGCGGCGCGGCACGCGTGCTGACCTGGATGGAGCGCTGGCTGCAGACCGAATGGCCTGACATGAAGGTGCGCCTGTCCTCGGTCACCGACCATTGGGCGACCTTCGCCGTGGTGGGCCCGAACAGCCGCAAGGTCGTGCAGAAGGTGTGCCAGGACATCGATTTCTCGAACGCGGCGTTCCCGTTCATGAGCTATCGCAACGGCACCGTGGCGGGCGCGAAGGCGCGCGTGATGCGCATCAGCTTCTCGGGCGAGCTGGCCTATGAAGTGAACGTGCCGGCCAATGCGGGCCGCGGCGTGTGGGAGGCGATCATGGCCGCCGGCGCCGAGTTCGACATCACGCCGTACGGCACGGAAACCATGCACGTGCTGCGCGCCGAGAAGGGCTACATCATCGTGGGCCAGGACACCGACGGCTCGGTCACGCCGCACGATCTGGGCATGAGCGGCGCGGTGGCCAAGAGCAAGGACTTCCTCGGCCGCCGCTCGCTGTCGCGCTCGGACACGGCGGGGTCGAACCGCAAGCAGCTGGTGGGCCTGCTGACCGACGATCCGGCCACGGTGCTGGAAGAGGGCGGCCAGATCGTCGACGTCAATGCCACGGCGAACGCCGAGGGCCTCACGCCGATGATCGGCCACGTCACGTCGAGCTACTACAGCCCGATCCTGAAGCGCTCGATCGCGCTGGCGGTGGTGAAGGGCGGCCTGAGCAGGATGGGTGAATCGGTCGCGATCTCGCTCGCGAACGGCAGGAAGATCAACGCGAAGATCAGCAGCACGGTCTTCTACGACACCGAAGGGGTACGTCAGAATGTGGAATGAAACGCGAAATCAGTCTTCGGTGTCGGTGCAGCCGGCGGGCGTGCGGCTCGAGTCGCCGCTGGTCGGCAGCCTCGACGTGCTGAAGCCGCATCAGGCCAAGGCATCGCCGAAGTTCCAGCTGCGCGAGCGGCCCTTCCTCGACCTCGTGAACGTGCGCGGCGAGCTGTCCGATCCGGCCTTCGTGGCGGCCTTCGAGCGGGTGGTGGGTTGCAGGCCGCCCGCCACGCCGAACACCACCGCGCGCGGCGCCGAGCACGACGTGCTGTGGCTCGGTCCGGACGAGTGGCTGGTGCGCTCGCACGGCCCGGTGGCGGCGGGCCAGCTCGAGGGCAGGCTCGCCCCCGAGATCGCGGGCAGCTTCGCGGCGGCCGTCGACGTGGGCAGCGGCTTCACGGTGCTCGAGATCAGCGGTGAGCGCGTGCGCGACGTGCTCGCGCGCGGCTGCCCGCTCGATCTGCATCCGCGCGTGTTCGGCCTCGGCCAGTGCGCGCAGAGCCACTACTTCAAGTCGCCGCTCACGCTCGTGCCGACCGGCGAGCAGAGCTACGACCTGGTGATCCGCCGCAGCTTCTCGGATTACTTCTGCCGCATCATGCTCGACGCCGCGGCGCCGATCGTGTCATGAAACGCCTCGACGATCCGTTCGCGGGGCTCGAACCGGTGCGCGCCCGCGGGCGCGGCTGGAGCGTGTTCATCGACGAGCTGAAGGTGCCCGCGCGGATCGGCATCCACGCGCACGAGCACGAGGGGCCGCAGCCGCTCGTGATCGATGCCCGGCTCGGTTATCGCAACGAGCCGGCCGAGCACGGCGCGGCCGGCTACATCGATTACGACGGCTATTGCGCGCGCATCGCGTCGTGGCTCGCGCACAAGCCGCACACACGGCTGCTCGAGACGCTGGTGGTGGAACTCGCCGCGCTGTCGTTCGACGAATGGCCGGCACTCGAATCGATCACGCTGTCGGTGCACAAGCCGAAGATCCGGCCCGGCACGCGCCGCGTGGGCGTGGAGCTGGACTGGACGCGCGCCGACTACGTGGCGTGGCGCGAGGCTGTGAGCGCGCATGCGCACGGCGGCGCGGGCGCGGCGGTACAGGCCGGGCGATATGGAGCAGACGTCGCCGCGCATTGAGCGGCGTGGTGGCGCGGCATCCGCCCTCGTTCGCCTTCGGGCGCCGTCGTCAGTGCATCGCCGAGCGGGCCGCGCGTGCCTCGAGCTCGCGCAGGCGCACCAGGATCGCGTTCAACTGGGCGTGTTCTTCCGGCTCCAGGCCGCCGCTTTCCAGCAGCGGCTCGAGCCGTGCGAGCCATTGTGCGATCGGTGCCGGTTCCCCGGGCCTCAGGCTGCCCACCAGGCGTTCGAGCTGATCGAGATCGGATTCGCTGTCGGTGGGCGTCGCGTCGTCGTCACCGGCATCGCCGGTGTCGCCCGGATCGCTGGTCGATCCGGAGAAGCAGAATTGCGGAGGCTTGCTGTCATGCTGCATGTTGACCTCGTCAGGTCGGCCGGCACCCTGTTGCGTGGAAGGCGGGCTGCCGCCCGGATTCGCGCGGTCCGTGCGGACCGCTGCGTGCTGCGATGGTACGGGCAGGAATGGGCATGCTGTTCGGCGCCGTGGCCGGGGTACTGCTTGCGGAGCGACGATACCGCCTTTCACACAGCGCGAAGCCCGGCCGCGAGGGCCGGGCGTTCGTGGCAGTGTCGCCGCGCTGCGTGACGCCGATGCGACAGGCTCGCATCGGCATCCTTCACGCGTGACGCGCTCAGTGCTTGCCGCGCACTGCGTCCTTCGCATCGCCGACGCCCTTGCGAGCTTCGCCGGCAGCTTGTTGCAGGTCGCCCTTGACTTCCTGCTTGGTGTTGCCGGTCGCCTTGCCGACGGCTTCGTTGACCTTGCCCTTCACCTGTTCGGCCGTACCCTTGATGTGATCCTTGTTCATGTTTCACCTCCAGCGTTGAGTGAGTGCAGAGAATTCGACGGTCTTGCCCGCCGTCACGGGTTCCAACTCGGTACCGGAAGAACGTGACTTCAGTTCACGTTCTTCTTCTTGAGATCTTCGGGCAGGCCTTCGAGCAGGTCGGACAGCTCGTCGGCATGCTCCTCTTCCACGGCGAGGATTGTCTCGAGCACGCGGCGCGTGGTCGGATCACGATCGCCGATGAACTGGATCGCCTCGCGATAGCTCTCCACCGCGATGCGCTCGGCCACGAGGTCTTCCTTGATCATGTCCACGAGCGTGCTGCCTTCCACGTATTCGGCGTGGCTGCGCTTGGTCAGGCCGTCCGGCGCGAGTTCCGGGGCGCCGCCGAGCTGCACGATGCGTGCGGCCAGCATGTCGGCGTGGCTCTGTTCCTCGTTCGAATGCACGAGGAATTCCTCGGCGATGCCCGACGAGTGAATGCCCTTCGCCATGAAGTGATGGCGGCGATAGCGCAGCATGCACACGATTTCCGTCGCCAGCGCCTCGTTGAGGATCTTCAGCACGGCGTCCCGATCGGCGTCGTAGCCGGCGGTGACGGCACCATCGTCGACGTGTTGGCGGGCGCGTTCGCGCAAGGTCTTCACATCCGTCAATTGCGTGTTGTGGGTCATCGCGATTCCTCTTTGTTCGATATGTCGAAGGTGTCGGCGTCCGGCCGTCGTGCGGCCGGAACATCCGTCGTGCGCCGCTTCGGCGCTCGCGGATGCTTGCCGTCGCGCAGCGGGGTTGCCGGTGCGCTCCGCTTCCTCTCTAAGCAGTTGGCGTGCCAAGTCGTGTGGAAATCGCCTCGGGCGGGGGCGCGAGAGATTGTGTCGATTCGCGCTCGAGCCCCGTGTGGCGGGGCTGCGCGCGAATTCGCGAGGGGGCGAAAAAAGTCGGCGAGGAAGGTGTGCTCGGTGCGTGCCGGGGCTGCCGCGAGCGGCGATTTCTGGACGACCTTGAAGCGCTGTTGTAATTCCTACAGGCGCCGCGGGAGGCGAGGAGAAAAGGTTGGGGAGCGCGCGCCGCGGGAGGCAGGCGTCAGTCCACCGGCTCGCAGAACGGGATCTTTTCCCGCAACGCATCGCCGGCCGCGACGGGATCCCGATCGGCGGGCAGGGCCACCGTCGTCGCGCCGAGTGTGGCGCGATTGCGTGCCACGAGGCCGGGCCAGTGCGATTCCTTCCAGGTGGCGATCCAGTCGAGCCGGCCGTCGCTCGGGCGGGGCGCGAAGCGCAGGTGCAGCGTGCCGTCGAAGTCCTCGCTGCAATGCGGCGAGCGTCGGTCATTGTCCTCGGAAAAGCACGCGCGGATCGACTTGCTGCAACTGAAGGGCAGGCCGGCGACGCGTGGCTTCGGGGCAAGGCTGCCGTCCGGCTCCAGTGCCACGAAGTCCGCCGTCTGCCAGCTTCCTGCGCCGCCCGAATACATCTCGTTCCGGCCTGCCAGTATGGCTACCGCGAACCTGCCCCGACCGAGCGGATACAGGGCCGGGAAGAGGTCGAGCGGCGGGGGCGTGCCGTCGCCCTGATCCTGATCGGGATTCGCCGGCTGGTAGTCGGAGACATCCCACTGATGCACGAGCGTCCAGCCGGCGCCCGGCGCGAAGCGCGCCTCGACGAGCCTCGGGCCCGGCAGGATCGCGTAGTAGCGGCCCGAGGTGTCGCCCTTCGCGTGATACAGCGCCGGCGCGGTGCCGGAATCGGCCTGCTGCCCCGGCTTGCCGCACGGCGCCGCCGCGAGCCTGCAGACGTCGCTCGCCCAGTGCTCGGGTTGGGCGCCCTTCTCGACGGCAACGAAGGGAACGGCGCGATCGGGGGCGTCGGCGAACGCCGTGCCGGCTGCCGCCAGCATTCCGGCCGGCATGTGGAGGGCGATCAAGGCATCGCGCAGCATGCGCGCAGCGTTCACGGCGTGGCCGCGCCGCACACCTGCGTGAAGCCCACGCTCGACGGCAGGCGCTCGCGGTAATAGGCCTCGACGGCCGGCATTGCCGGTTTCTCGAACGGCGTGCCGAACCAGCGATGCACCGACAGCCCGATCGCGATGTCGGCCAGCGAGAATTCGGCGCCGGCCACGAACGCGCCGGTGTCGGCGAGGCGTGTCTCGAGCACGCGCATCTGCTTGGTCCACGCGGCGGTCGAGGCCGCGATCGCCTGCTCGTCGCCGTGGCCCGGCGCCTTGCGCACGAGCGCGAGGAACGCGTACACCCAGGCGCGGTTCAGGTCGCTCGCCTGCCAGTCGAGCCACTGGTCCACGCGTGCGCGCTGCTTGGGTTCGGCCGGATAGAGCGACGCGCCGTCGTGCGCGTTGGCGAGATAGCGCAGGATCGTGTTCGATTCCCACAGCACGAAATCGCCGTCGCGGATCACCGGCACGAGGCCGTTCGGATTCAGCGCGAGGAATGCGGGCGTGTCCGTCGAACGAAAGCCCGCGCCCCAATCCTCGCGCTCGTGGGGGATTCGGAGTTCCGCGCAGGCCCACAGCACCTTGCGCACGTTGATCGAGGGCAGCTTGCCGAGAATGTTCAGCATGAGGCGTTCCGTGTATTCAGCATGAGGCGTTCCGTGTAGTAGGGGCGGATGGCCAGTGTAGGCGATGGAGGGGCGAGCGGACAGGCACACTTGCCGAATTCGTGGCCGGCACGATCGGGCGCGATGATGGCCGAATCGTGAGGCCTGCCGAGCTTCGCAACGAGCAGATCGTGTGCCTGCCCGTGCGGGAATGTCAGCGTAAAGGCATTGCGAAGCGGATCGAATCACACCCGCGACTGCACCGGCACGTCGAGTTCACGCCGCCCGACACGCGAGAGCCACGCGCGCAAAGGCGTATCCACGTAGCGATCGAGCAGCGCCACGAACAGCAGCATCGCCACCACGAAGGCCGCGAGCGCGCGCCCGCCGTACACGTGCTCGTGATTTTCAGTGAGCCGGTAGATGAGCAGCAGCACCGGCGCATGCACGATGTAGAGCCCGTAGGACACGCGCCCCAGTTGCGCGCACACCGGTGCGACGAACGCCGGCGGCTCGCAGGAGATGGCCACGTGCACGATCAGCGGAATCAGCACGAACACCTCGGCCAGCACCACGAAGCCGGCCCAGCGATGCGGAATCGTCACGCACAGCATGACGAGCGTGGCCGCCACCGAGCACAGCGAGAGGGCGGCGTTGCGCGTGTGCGTGACCTGCGCGCCGCGCTGCCGGTGCCGATGCAGCCGGAACAGCAGCACGCCGGCCGAGAACGAGAAGCCCACGCGGGCGAGCGCGAGATACCACTTGGCGAGGTCCCAGCCCTCGTCGATGCCGTGCTGGTCGAGCGCGTACCACGCGATCACGGCTGCCGACGGAATCATCACGCCGATCAGGATGCGGACCACGGGGCCGCGCACGATCCGGGCGAACGCGAGATTCGCGATGATCTCGTACAGCAGCGACCAGGCGGGGTTGTCGACCAGATAGAGCGGTTTGCCGTGCGCGGGCAGCATGAGCAGCGACAGCACCACGAATCCCGCGACGAGCACCGTCGGCTTGGGCGGTTCGCCTTGCGCGTGCAGGTGCGCCATCGACACGAAGAAGCTGATCAGCCCGATCGTGATGCCGACCAGATAGAGCGGATAGAGCCGGATCAGCCGCAGCTTCGCGAACGCGCCGAAACCGAGCGCGCCCGAGCGCAGCCGCGCCTCATAGGCATTGGCCACCACGAAGCCGCTGATCACGAAGAACAGGTCGACGGCGAGATAGCTTTGCTGGAACCGGGGCGCATGGAACAGCAGCGGCGCGTGCCGGAACACGATCAGGATGGCGGCGAGGCCGCGGATGGCGTCGAGGTTGGCGTATTTCCACTTCGGCATGTTCGAGGCTGGATGGGGCGTCGCATCATGGCCGGCTCGCTCGCGTTGCTTGCGGTGCGTCCGGCCAGTGCGCGCGGTATGGCACGGGATTGAGGCACGAGAGTGAGGATGCGATTGTACGGGCTCGGCGCGGATCGAGCAGAAGCCCGGTGGTCGGGTGCTTGCGCGCGCACCCGATCGCGGTCAGCCGGAACGCGAGGGCGACAGCAGCAGATCGCGCAATTCCGCACCCGCGAGCTGTGCCTCGTGCGCGTCGAGTTCGCCCGGTAGCGCATGCCACGGCACCGCCGGGCGGCGGTGGTGCTGCAGGTGCAGATTGATGTGATACGGCCAGAGCACCGCGCGGCCGAGCCAGCCCACGTGCCACGAATAGGTCCACTCCGCCCAGCCCGGCGTGACGTGCGGGCCGCCGCTGTGCTCGGCCATGCTGCGGATCTTCTGGATGGCGACCGACAGCGTCAGCAAGGGCCCGAACCACAGCAGCGCGAGCGTCGCGAGCGTGTGCGCGCTCGCGCTGGCCATCAGCACGGCCACGATCGCGAGCCACGACGCGGCGGCCACCACGAAGGCCGGGCCCGACCGGATCGGTGGCGGACGGGTGCGGCGATAGGCGGCCATGTTGCGCAACATGTTGAGCAACAGCAGGTCGCCCAGCACTTGCCGTGCCAGCAAGCGGGCGCCGAGCGGCCGGAAACGCCACGGTTGGCCGTGGTACAGGAACTGGCGTTCGGGGTCGCGTTCGGTCCCCACGTCGCGATGATGGGCCAGATGGAGCGGCCGGTAGAACGCCACGGGTACCAGTCCCGGCACGCCGATCGCCATGTCGATCAGCACGTCGTTGACCGCGCGGCGGCGCGACAGGTGGTAGTGGGTGGCGTCGTGATACAGGATGAACAGCGCATGCTGGCGCGTGGCGATCACGAGCGCCGCGAGCGCGTAGCCCCAGCCTGAACCGAGGGCCACCGCCAGTCGCAGCGTGACCACCAGGCAGCCCCATTCGGCGAGCAGCGCGCCCATCGTGCGCAGGTCCACGTTCAGGCGCCGCAGCGCGAGCGTGGCCGCGGCGGCGGCGAGCCCGACGGCCACGCCGCCGGCGAGGTCGGCCAGCGTGTGCTGACCCGTGGTCAGCACGGTGACGGCGAGCAGCGCGCTCCACGCGAAAAACACCGCGCCGATGCGCTCGCGCAGGCCGGCCAGCACGACCGCGATCGCCACCGGCAACGCCAGGTGGCCGCTCGGCGAGGCGGCCAGCGGCGAGTCGATGCGGTACAGCCAGGCGAGCCACGCATCCGGGGTGGCCGGGCGCAGCACCGCGGTCGGGTGAAACAGATGGCAGAACAGGCAGGCGAACGCGGCCAGCACGCCGGCGAAGAACGCGGGCAGCAGCCAGCGTCGCGCATGCCCGGCGGAGACCAGCACCGGCATCACGAGCAGATAGCTGAGGTAGGCCGGCACGCTGAGCGGCCAGCGCGGCACGAGGCGCTCGAGCGGGCCCGGCGCGATGGTGGCGATCGGGCCGAGCGGCCAGTGCGTGACGAAGCCGTAGAACAGGCCGCTGGCGATCAGGTAGAGCGCCAGCGCGCGCCACGGATGCGCGAGGGGCAGGTCGTTCGCATCGGGGCGGGAGGCGGCAGGAGCCATGTTCGGGGCGAGGTGCGAGCGAGCGGCTATCATAGCAAGCTGTCTGAAACGGGGAGAGGAACTCGATGGATCTGCGTGCCGATGTCGTTGCGCGCGCGACGCTCGCGGCCGGCGACGTCGACCGGATGTACGCGCTGTACGCGGCCTCGTATCGCGATACCGACGCGACGCGCTTTCGCCGCGACCTCGACGACAAGACCCACTGCATCGTGCTGCGCGACGGCGCGGGCGAGATCCAGGGTTTCTCCACGCTGAAGCTCTACGAAACGCGCTGGCGGGACGCGCCGATCCGCGTGATGTTCTCGGGCGACACGATCGTCGACCCGGCGCACTGGGGCACGCAGCAGCTGGCCTTCGCATGGATCCGCCATGCCGGCGAGGTGCGGCGCGCCGCGCCCGCGCTGCCGCTCTACTGGTTCCTGATCTGCAAGGGCCATCGCACCTATCGCTATCTCGGCGCGTTCGCCCGGCATTACGTGCCGCGCGCCGGCAGCGCGGCCGGTGCGGCCGGTACGTCGGCCGATGCCGATGCCGCCGCGCAGGCGCTGCTCGATCACCTCGCCGCCGAGCGCTACGGCGCGGCCTACGATCGCGCCGCCGGCATCCTCGCCTTCGACGCGCCGCAAGGGCGGCTCGCGCCCGATCTGGCGGGTATCTCCGAGGCGCACCGTCGTCTCGCCCACGTGGCGTACTTCCTCGAACGCAACCCCGGCTATGCGCGCGGCGACGAGCTCGTGTGCCTGTGCGAGCTGTCGGCGGCCAATCTGCGGCCGCTCGCGCGGCGGCTGTTCGAGGGCGCGTGAGCCACCTCGTGCCGCGCGTGCGGATCCGCCGGGCGCAGCCCGACGACAACTCGCGCATCCTCGATTTCCAGACGCGCCACGCGATGCAGGGCAGCCTGCCGCTGCGCTTCGATCGCTCGCCCGATTACTTCGCACTGCTGCGCTGTCACGCGCCGCACCACGAGGTGTGGTGCGCCGAGGATGCGGGTGGCGCGTTCAGGGGCATGGCCAGCCTGGTGGTGCGCGACGGCTATCTCGACGGTGCCGCGCGGCCGGTGGCCTACCTCGGCGACCTGCGCGTGAGCCCGGACCGGCAGCTCTCGCGCGAGTGGCGCGGCGCCGTGCGCGAACGGCTGGCCGCGCTGCGCGACGAGGCCGGCGTCGACCACGCCTATTGCTGCATGATCCGCGACAACCGGCTGGCCGTGCAGTCGCTGGCGCGCTCGCGGCGCGAGGACCGGCTGGGCTTCGTGCATTGGCGCGGCTACCGGAACGTGTCGGTTTTCGCGCAGCGCGGGCTGTCGGGCGCGCCGCGCACGGCGCCGGGCGTGCGCATCGTCGAGGCGCGGCCCCATCACGCCGATGCATTGCGCGCGTTGCTCGATGCCGAGTCGCGCGCGCAAGCGTTCGGCGCAGTGTTCGACGCCGACGAGCTCGCGCGTCGCCTCGACACCTGGCCCGCCTTCGGCATCGAGTCCTTCCTGCTCGCGCTCGACGCGCGCGGCGCGGCGCTCGGCTGCGTCGCGCCGTGGGACGCCTCGGTCATCAAGCGGATCGTGCTCGAGCGGCTGCCGGCCTCGCTGCGCGCGGTGCGGGCCGCGTTCAACGGCCTCGCGCCGTGGCTCGGCCGGCCGCGTATCGCCGCGCCGGGCGAGCCGCTCGGCGACGTCTATCTGACCCATCTGCAGGTGCGGGGGCGCGATCCGTCGATCTTCGCCGCGCTGATCGACGCGGCCTGGCAGCGAGTGCGCGACCGGCACGCGCTGATGCAGCTGTGCCTGTACGACGACGATCCCCTGTGGGCCGCGATGGCGCGCTATCGCTTCGCGGCCACGACGATGGATCTGTACACGCTGCCCACGGCACCGGCCGGCGCGCCGCCGGCCGGCCTCGGCGCGGCGGTGCCGGGCTTCGAGATCTATCTGGTGTGAGCGCGCCTCGGCGCCTCAGCGTGTCACGTGCAGCACGTCCGCCAGCGCGAGCCAGAAGCGGCCGGCGTCGAAGCCGAGGCCGCCGATCACGGGCTGCCCGTGATCGAGGCGCGGCAGGCACACCTGGGGCAGGCCGGGCAGCACCTGGTGATCGAGGTAGAACTGGCCGTCGTGGGCGCAGCCCGGGCGCCGCGCGTTCAGGCGCGCGTGGTGCGAATCGAGGCGCGTGGCCGCCGCCACCGACCAGCTGACCGCGTGCACGCAGTGCAGGTCGCGGGGGGGCGCGCCCAGCAAGGCGGCCACGCGCGGGTCGCGCCGGCTGCTGATGTCGCGCGTGCCGTCGGCGGCCCAGCGCGAACTCAGCAGCCGCCGGGCGATCGGCTCGAGCAGCGAGGCAGGGTGCGGCCTGGCACGCGCGTCCGGTTCGCGATGCGTGGCGAAGATCGCGTCGACGATGGCCGACGGCCCGACCGGCGGCTGCACCAGCGCGAGTCCGGTGCAACGCGCGCGCAGCGCGGCGTCGCCGGCCAGCGCGGCCAGCGTGTCGATGCCGCCCTTGCTGTGGGCGAGCACGACGAAATCGCCGCTGGCCGGCAGGTGCGCGCGCAACCAGGCCGCGATCCGCGCGCCCTGATCGAACACGCCGCGCGAGGCGCGCACCGGCACGCTCAGCACCGCGTAGCCGGCCGCGCCGAGGCGCTGGCGCGCCGCGCGATGGCAGCCGGGCAGCCATTCGGAATAGAGCCCCGCGATCAGCACCACGGTGGTGGCGATCGGCAGCCGCGCGGCGTCGCGATGCCAGCCGTCGAGAAAGCGCGCGCTCGCATCGAGGCCGCCGTCGGCGCGGCGAAACGGCGTGGCGGGGTAGGGGGTACGCCAGTCGTCGAAGCCGTCGGGCGTCCAGGCGGCGGGCTTCATCGGCGCGGCTCCGGGCACATGCCGAGCCCGGTTTTCGCCGGGCCGGGCATCTGGGGTATTCTCCGGATCAATTCAACGGGATTGCGAGTCATGAGTCGATCGATCGTCACCACCGTGGAGAAGCAGGCGCGCTGCTACGACCGCGCCAATCTGCTGATCTGCGCGCTGCAGACCGTCGCCTGGGCCGGCATGCTGACGTGGCTGTCGCACACCGATGCGGGCCCGCTGCGATGGCTCGTGCTGGTGCCGTTCTGTCTCGTGATGCAGGGCGTGTTCTCGCTGATGCACGAGGGTTTCCACGGCTCGGCGCACCGGCTGCCGGGCGTGAATTATACGTTGATGGTGTGGGCCTCCACGATGTTCGGCGCGTCCGCCACGCTGATCCACGTGAACCATCTCGGCCACCACGTGCGCAATCGCACGCGCGCCGAACGCGCCGACTTCGCGATGCCCGACGAATCGCTGGCGCGCAAATGGGTCGAGTACTACCTGGCGATCCTCGGCGGCATCTGGTTCGGCGCCTGGGTCGGCAGCCTCGTGCTCGCACTGCTGCCGGAGCGGGGGGTGCAGCGCCTGACGATGCGCGGCGCCGACAACACCTATGCCGCCGCGTTCGCCGATTTCGGTCCGGCCGAGTTGCGGCGCATCCGCTACGAAACGCTCGGCGGCATCGTGGCCTGGCTCGGCATCGGCGCGCTGCTCGGCTGGTCGGCCTGGGTCGTGGCGATCGCCTATGCGGCCTTCGCGTTCTCGTGGTCGTCGCTGCAATGGATCTATCACATGCGCACGCCGCTCGACGTGGTGGAGGGCACCTACAACCTGCGCGCGCCGCGGCTGGTGCGCTGGCTGTTCCTGAACTTCAACTACAACCTCACGCATCATCGCCAGCCCGCGCTGCGCTGGCAGCAGATGCACGCCGCGTCGGACCCGCGCGAGACGCGGCCGCTGTGGTGGGGCTGGCTCGGCATCTTCCTGCCGCCGCGCCGCCTGCCCGCCGATCTCTCGCAACTCGACAAGACCTACTTCTGATGCACGCCGCCGCTTCCGCTCCCGCCGAGGCCTGGCGTCGCTTCGCGCAGGCCGCCCAGCCCGAACTCGAGCGCTGGCAGGCAATGCTCGACGCGCCACGCGAGGCGCAGGCGCGCCGGCTCGCGCAGGCGATCGAGGCCGGCCGCGGCACCGCGTTCGGCCACGAGCACGGCTTCGATGCCTTGCGTATCGGCGAGGCCGATCTCGACGACATGGCGGCCCGCTTTCGCGAGTGCGTGCCGCCGCGCGACACCGCTGCGTTTCTTCCCTGGCTCGAGCGCGCGACGCGCGAGCCCGAGCCGGTGCTCACGCGCGAGCGCCCGGCGTTCTTCGAGCGCACCAGCGGCAGCACCGCGCGCACCAAGCCGATCCCGTACACGCCGGCGTTCCTGCGCGAGCTGCAGGCGGCGATGGTGGTCTGGCTCGCCGACATGGCGCGCGCCCATCCCGGCATCACGGCCGGCCGTGCCTACTGGTCGATGTCGCCGCCGACTCAGGCCGCCGCCGTCACCGGCAACGGCATCGCGATCGGTTCGGCCAGCGATCTCGACTATCTCGGCACCAGCAGCGCCGCGATGCTGGCCGCCACGCTGCTGGTGCCGCCGCTCGCGGCCGAGCCGGCCGCCTGGCGCCGGCACACGCTGCGCGCGCTGGCGGCGGACGACACGCTCGCGATGATCAGCGTGTGGAGCCCGACCTTCCTGACCAGCCTGCTGCGGCCGCTGCTGTCGCCGGGCGACGCGGGTAACGCGCGCGAGCTCGACTGGATCGCCGAGAACCTGCCGGCGCCGCGCGCGGCCGCGCTGCGCCGGGCGGCGGCGAGCGGCCGTTGCGATGCGCTGTGGCCGCGTCTGGCCGCGCTCGGATGCTGGATGGACGGTCCGAGCCGCATCTACGCGCAGGCGCTGCGCGAGCGCTTCGCGGCCGAGGTGCGCTGGGTGCCGAAGGGCCTGTTCGCGACCGAGGGCGTGGTCAGCATCCCGTTCGATCAGGGCGAGCACGACGACGGCGAGCGCGGCTGCCCGCTCGCGATCGGCAGCCACTACCTCGAATTCCTGTTCGACGATGGCCGCGTGGCCGGTGCCGACGCACTTGCCCCCGGCGACGAAGCCTCGGTGCTGCTGACCACCGCCGGCGGCCTGTATCGCTATGCGCTCGGCGACCGGGTGCGCGTGACCGGCCTTGCCGGGCGCACGCCGCGCGTGGTGTTCGCGGGGCGCGCTGGCGGCCATTGCGATCTGGTGGGCGAGAAGCTCGATGCGCGGCTGGCCGGCGAGGCGCTGGCGCCCGTGCTCGACGGCGGCGACGCGGCCTGCCTCGTGCCCGATGCGCGGCGCGACCCGCCGCAGTACGTGCTGCTGCTGGCGGGCGTGGCGCGCCAGCGCGCGGAGCCGCTGCGCACGGCGGTCGAGGCACGGCTCGAGCGGATCTTCCACTACGCGCAGGCGCGGCGCCTCGGGCAATTGGGGCCGTTGCGCGTGCAGCGTGTGTCGGCGCAGCCCGGGCGGCTCGGCGACCTGCTGCAGCAGGCGGCCGAGCGCGACGGCATGCGTGCCGGCGACGTCAAGCCCGGCCCGCTCGTCGCACGCCTGCCGGTGGCCGCGGCCGTGCTCGATCTGGCCGAACGGGGGGCGCATGACTGAGCGCGTGGTGTCCATCGTGACGGCGCCCGGCTGCCACCCCGCGTCCGGCGCGGCCGTGCCGCCGCCGGCCGCCGACGGCTTGCGCGAGCATTGGTACGTGGCCTGCGCCGAACGCGAACTGCGGCGCGACCGCCCGCTGCGCGCCAGGCTGTTCGGGATCGGCATCGTGCTGTTCCGTCAGCGCGACGGCGCCGTGGCCGCGCTGATCGACCAGTGCGTGCATCGCGGCACGCGCCTGTCGGCCGGCAAGGTGGACGATGGCCGGCTCGTGTGCCCGTATCACGGCTGGCGCTACGACGGCGACGGCCGGGTGGTGCACGTGCCGAGCATCGACGGCGCGCATGCCTGCGAGGCGGGGGAGGACGGCGGCCGCCACCCGTTCCGGCAGCGCGCGCTGCCGGTGCGCGTGGTGGACGGCCTGGTGTGGGTGTATCCGGGCGAGGGCGATCCGCAGGCGCGCGACGTCTATCGGCTGCCGCAGCGCGAGGTGGCGCCGTGGCAGTCCTACGTGATGATCAACACGTTCGACGGCGACCTCGGCATGCTGGCGCAGAACTTCATGGACGTGCCGCACACGGTGTTCGTGCACGACGGCATCTTCCGCAGCAGCCGCGGCAAGCCGATGGACACCACGGTGGCGACCGGCCCCGACGGCGTGCTCGTGACCTACCACGACGGCGAGGACAGCATCGGCTTCGGCCTCGACTGGCTGACCAACCCCGATCGCGTGCCGCTCGCGCACACCGACCGCTTCGTGTCGCCGAACGTCACGCACTGCGAATACCGCTGGGGCGAGCGCTCGGGATTCCTGATCGTGAGCCAGATCACGCCGATCGACGCACGGCGTTCGCGCGTCTACACCCACATCGCCTATCGCTTCCGGCTGCCGCGCTGGCTGCTGCGCGTGCTGCGCCCGCTGCTGCATCTCTACACGCGTCTCGTGATCCGGCAGGACATGCGCATCATGCGCGCACATCGCGAAGGCCTCGACAACGCGCCCGATTTCCGGCCGCACAACGTGCGCGCCGACATCGTGCACGTGTCGATCGATCGCCTGCTCGACGCGGCGCGACGCGGCGAGCCGCTGGCCGACGCGTATTGCGGCGAGAAGCCGATGCGCTTCGAGCTGTGAGGCGGCGCGGGAAGGGGCGCGCTCAGCGCGCCTGCAGATGGCGATGCACGGCCGGCAGATGCTCGAGCGCGAGCGCCGGATAGGCGTGATGGACCTGATGGAAGCCGATGTTGCGCGGATACAGCACGAGCGGGCCGATCACGCCCAGCGCGAGCGTGCGCGTCATGCGCCAGATCGATTCGGGCGAGCGGTCGGCCACGATCACGTGATCGTGCTCGAGCAGCACGCGATTCGCATTGAGGATGCCGCCGAGGATCCACGGCAGCCCGTAGTACGCGAAGAAGGGCAGATGCCAGTGCAGCACCGCGACGATCGCGAGCAGATAGGCCGCGCCGTGCGGCAGGTCGCGCCTCGCGCAGGCGATCACTTCCGGGTGGTGGCGCAGGTCGGCGCCCGAGCGGTCCTGCATGAAGCCGCGCGCGTAGAACGGGCGGAAGGCCGGCCACAGCAGCGCGAGCGGCGAGCACAGCGCGCGCAGCGGCCACCAGATCGGCAGCAGCGCGCCGCGCAGCATCATCAGGCGGCTCAACCAGCCGCCGCGCGCGGCGAGCCGGTGCAGATACGGATCCTGCGCGGTGCCGACCATGCGGTGGTGACGCAGATGGTGATAGCGCATCGCCGCGATCGAGGAGCCGATCGGCCAGCCCGCCAGCGCGTCGACCAGTGCGAGTGGCGGCGTCATGCGCCGGATCGGCAGATGGCAGGCGTCGTGCAGGATCACGCCGAGCGCCTGCAGGCGGCCCGCGATCAGCACGATGCCGGCCGCGTGCACGAACAGGTTCGGCGTGGCGGCCATCACGAGCCAGCAGGCCAGGATGCCGAGCCAGTCGCAGCAGGCATAGCGCACCAGCCGCCACGGTCGCGCCGGCCCGACGAACGGCAGCGTTCGCGCGAGTTCGGCGGGTGTGGGCAGGGCAGGCGTGGACATGGTCGGCGGAAATCAGGCGCCGTGGCGGCGCGGCACGAAGGAACCGCGAATATACACGGATCGCGGCGAATGCCGTGGCCCGTCCGGGTTTGAAGCCCGGTTGCGCCGTGCGATACTGCGCGCTCGTCCGCGCCACGCGGAGCCTGCCATCGAAGGAGTCGCCGTGTTCGCGAGTTATGATCCGACCCACACCGGGTTCGTCGCCGAGATCGACGGTTGCCGGTGCAGCATCGAGGCCGTGACCTCGCCGATCGCCGAGCAGGTCGACTGGCGCTGGACCATCTCGATCGCGCATCTCGACAACGAGAACGGCATGGATCCGGAGAAGTTCGACGTGCTCGCCACCGGCGAGACGGTCACGCCGCTGCAGGCCTCGCAGCAGATCGTGGCCTGGCTCGACGCCCATCCGGCCGAGGACGACGACTACCCCGGCGACGACACCGGCGCGCCGGCAGGCGCGGGCGAGAGCGGCCCGGGCTGAACCCCGCCGCCCCCGCCCCGCGCTCGCTCACTCCACGTATTCCCCGAACGCCTTGCGCTGCACCAGCGCCACGAAGCGCTGCGCGTCACGCGCGGCCTGCACCACGTCGGCCATGCCGAAGAACTCGTGGGTCGCGCCGGGGTAATGCTCGCTGACCACGTGCACACCGTTGCGCGCGAGACGATTCGCGAGATTCTCGCCGTCCGAGCGCAGCGGATCGATGCCGGCCGTCACCACGGCGGTGGCCGGCAGGTCCTTCAGATCGGCCGCGCCGAGCACGTCGAGCCGCGGGTCCTTCATTTCTGCCTTGTCGTGCGTCACCTGCTCGACGAACCACAGCATCATCGGCTTGTTCAGCGGCCGTGCATTCCGGTTCTCCTGGTACGCGACCGACATCACGTTGCTGCTCGCCACCGGATACACGAGCGTCTGGTGGATCGGCCGCTGCAGGCCGTGATCGCGCGCGTGGATCGACACGTTGATGGCGAGGTTCGCCCCCGCGCTCTCGCCCATCACGGCGATCCGTGACGGGTCGCCGCCGAGGCGCGCCGCATTCTCCACCACCCATTGCCAGGCGGCGTTCGCGTCGTCGTGCGCGGCCGGAAACTTGTGCTCGGGCGCCTGGCGGTAATGCGCCGACACCACGATCGCGTGACTCTTGGCGGCCAGCGCGCGTGGCGCGGCATCGTAGGTGTCGAGATCGGCGAGCACCCAGCCGCCGCCGTGGAAATACAGGATCACGGGCAGCGGGTGCTCGAGCGCCGGCGTGTAGACGCGCGCCGGCAGCGGCCCCGCCGCGCCGTCGATCGTGATGTCGTGCGAGCTGACCTTGGCGAGGCCCGGCGGCGTCTGGGCGTTCACGGCGCCCTGCGCGAGCAGCTTCTTCACCGCGTCGGCCGGGGTGGGCTGGCGGCGGGCCTCGCTCGGCGTGCAGTCCTCGATCGGCTTCGGGTTCAGCGCCTGCAGCGCATCGAGCACGGCCTTCATGTCGGGATCCGCGTGATCGGTCGGATCCATGCCGACGACGCCCTTGATCGTTTCGGTGATGGTCATGTCGCTGTCCTCCTTCTGGCGGTTGAGACCGGAACCGGAGTGCCGCAGGATGCGTGCCCGTCGCCGGCGCCTTGCCGGGCGCGGCTCGGCAAGGCAGGCAGCGTGGAGAAGGCCGGGCCGCGTGGCCCGGCATTGCAGGATTTACACGGGCGCCGCGCGGCGCCCGTTCAGCGCCAGGCCTGGGTGAATTCGGCGATCACGCGCGTCAGATGCGCCTGCATCGCCGCGCGCGCGGCCTGCGCGTCGCGCGCCATGATCGCCGAGAAGATGCGCTGATGATCGTCCTGCGAGGCCTCGCGCAGCGCGGTGTCGTGGAAATGCTCCTCGATCTTCTTCCACAGCGGATCGCTGCGCGAGCCGTCCCACATCGCGGCCACCATGTGGCGCAGCACGGCGTTGCCGCTGGCCTCGGCGATGCCGAGGTGGAACTCGCGGTCGGCCGCCTCGTTGGCGGCCTTGTCGTTCATGTTCTCGCGCATCGCACGCAGCGCCGCGAACAGGCGGTCGAGGTCGGCGTCCTTGCGTTCGGTGGCGGCCAGCGCGGCGATCTCCGCCTCGATCAGCGCGCGGGCGCGCAGCGTCTCGATCGGGCCCGGCCCGCGCGGCAGCTCGAACGACACCGGCCGCGCTTCCTGGGTGTCGGCCACGTAGATGCCCGAGCCCACCCGCACCTCCACCACGCCGCGCACCTCGAGCGCGATGATCGCCTCGCGCACCTGCGTGCGGCTCACGGCGAAGCGCTCGGCCAGCGTGCGCTCCGACGGCAGGCGCGCGCCGGGCGCCACGTCGCCGGACGCGACGAGGCCGTAGATCTGCCGGGCCAGCCCGACGTAGGAACGATCGGCGGCATCCGCGTCGGCGGCGCGGCCCGGGGAGGGGGAAAAGACGTCGGCCATGCGATGGGTTCTCGTGATTCTCGATGCGCCGCCGGCGTGCTGCCGGCGGACGGCGAAAATGGTACACCAGTTCGCGCACGCGACGGCCGAGGTTGGACGGAGCGGGCGATGCATGACGACCCGATTTCCCCGTCAACTGGTAAACCACTATTCCGCCTAACTGGTCAACCAGTGAGAATCTGGTCCAACCAGGCGGGGCCGGAACGGATCGGTCCGCGCCCTCGTCACGTTCAGGCAAGGAGCACGAGATGAAGATGTCGTTTCGCTGGTACGGGGAATCGGACCCGGTGTCGCTGCAGTACATCCGCCAGATTCCGGGCGTCACGCAGATCGTGTCGGCGATCTACGACGAGCCGGTGGGCGAGGTCTGGCCGGTGGAGAAGATCACGGCGCTGAAGGCGCGGATCGAGGCGGCCGGGCTGCACTTCGAGGTGGTGGAATCGGTGCCCGTGCACGAGGACATCAAGCTGGGCCGGCCGTCGCGCGACCGCCTGATCGCGAACTACGGCCAGACGCTGCGCCATCTCGCGGCGGCCGGCATCCGCGTGGTCTGCTACAACTTCATGCCGGTGTTCGACTGGACCCGCACCGAGCTCGCGAAGACGCTCGAGGACGGCTCCACCTGCCTCGCGTTCAGCACCGAGGAAGTCGAGCGCATCGATCCGAGCGAGGGCATCTCGCTGCCGGGCTGGGATTCGAGCTACCGCCCGGAGGAACTGCAGGCACTGCTGGCCGAGTACCGCGCGATCGACGAGGCGCAGCTGTGGGCCAATCTCGAATACTTCCTGAAGGCGATCGTGCCGGTGGCGGCCGAATGCGGCATCCGCATGGCGATCCATCCCGACGATCCGCCGCGCCCGATCTTCGGCCTGCCGCGCATCGTGAAGAACCGCGACGACCTCGCGCGGATCCTGCACGCCGTGGATCACCCGGCCAACGGCCTGACGCTGTGCTCGGGCTCGCTCGGCGCGGGCCCGCAGAACGACGTGGAATCGCTGGTGCGCGAGTTCGGCGGCATGGGCCGCATCCATTTCGCGCACATCCGCAACGTGAAGATCACGCCCGACGGCGACTTCGAGGAGGCCGCGCATCTGTCGAGCTGCGGCTCGCTCGATATCGCCGCGATCGTGAAGGCCTATCACGACACGGGCTTCACGGGCTACGTGCGGCCCGATCACGGCCGCATGATCTGGGGCGAGACGGGGCGGCCCGGCTACGGGCTGTACGACCGCGCGCTCGGCGCCGTGTATCTGAACGGCCTGTGGGAAGCGCTGCAGAAGTTCGATCACGCGTAACGCACGAATCGGCAGGACAACCAAACAACATGATGAGACGGAGACCTTCCATGCCGAACGTTCGATGGGCGATGATCCTGATGTGCTTCCTCGCCAACGTGATCAACTTCATCGATCGCGCCAACCTCGCGATCGCCGCGCCGAGCATTCGTGCCGACCTCGGCCTCGATGCGGTGGGCATGGGCTTCGTGCTCAGCGCGTTCTTCTGGACCTACGCGTTCCTGCAACTGCCGGCGGGCTGGTTCATCGACCGGGTGGGCGTGCGCGTGGCGCTGGCGCTCGCGGTGGGCTGGTGGTCGGTGTTCACGGTGGCCACCGGCGCCGCGCGCGGGCTCGGCCAGCTGGTGGGGATGCGGCTGATGCTCGGTGCCGGCGAGGCCGCGGCGATCCCGTCGTTCGCGAAGGTGGCGTTCAACTGGTTTCCGCGCCGCGAGCGCGGGCTCGCCAGCAGCATCTTCGACAGCGGCTCGCGGGTGGGATCGGCGCTCTCGCTGCCGCTCGTGGCCTGGCTGATCTCGCGGATCGGCTGGCGCGGCTCGTTCATCGTCACCGGCTCGCTCGGCATCGTGTGGGCGCTGGCATGGTGGTTCATCTATCGCGATCCCGAGCGCCATCGCGGCATCGCGCCCGATGCGGTGGCGGCGCTGCTGGCCGAGCGTTCCGGTGCCGGAGCGAAGGCGGCCGAGGAAGGCGCGGCGCGCGTGTCGTGGCTCGACCTGTTCCGCTATCGCACGATCTGGGGAATGATGATCGGCCTGTTCTGCCTGAACTTCGCGATCTACTTCTTCATCACCTGGTTTCCGAGCTATCTGCTGCAGTCGCGCGGCTTCTCGCTCGCGTCGCTGGGCACGCTCGGCATGCTGCCCGCGCTGATCGCGATTCCGGGCGGCTGGCTCGGCGGCTATGTGTCCGACGCGCTGTTCCGGCGCGGCTGGAGCGCCACGGCCGCGCGCAAGACCTGCCTGGTGGGCGGGATGCTGGCCTCGTCGTCGATCGCGCTGTCGGCGCTGGTCGACGACGTGGGGCTGTGCCTTGCGCTGTTCTCGCTGTCGTACGCGGGGCTGTCGTTCGCCGGGGCGAACGTGTGGACGCTGGTGGGCGAGGTGGCGCCCACGCCCGCGCACGTCGCCTCGATCGGCGGCATCCAGAACTTCGCCGGCAACCTGGCCGGCATCTTCATCACCACCTTCACGGGGTTGATGCTGTCGATCACGCGCGGCTCGTTCGTGGTGCCGCTCGTGGCGGCCGGCTCGCTGTGCGTGGTGGGCGCGCTGTCCTACCTGTTCCTGGTGGGCAAGGTGGAGCCGCTGGCGCCACGGCGCGCGGCGCCGGCCGGGCGGGCCAGCGCCGCCTGACACACGACGGCGCCGGGCCGCGCGGGCCCGGCGCCGTGCCTCAGTGCGCCGGCTGCTCGGCGAACTTGCCCTGATCGAGATCGGAGATCAGCGTCGGGCCCGTCGGCTTCCAGCCGAGCCGCGCCTGCGTCAGCGCGCTCGAGGCGGGCATGTCGAGGCTCATGAACATGCCCATCCAGCCGAAGTGCTCGGCCGCCTGTTCGGGCGCGATCGACACGGCCGGGATGCCCAGGCCGCGCGCCAGCGCCTCGGCGATCGCGCGGCTCGTGATGCCTTCCTCGCCCACGGCGTGATGGCGCGCGCCGGCCTGGCCCTTCTCGATGGCGAGGCGATACAGCTTCACGACGTCCGACAGATGCCCGGCCGGCCAGCGGTTCACGCCCTCGCCGACATAGCCGACCACGCCCTTCTCGCGCGCGATCGTCACGAGCGGCGTGATCAGCCCCTGGCGATACGGGTTGTGCACCTGCGGCAGCCGCATCACCGACACGTTCACGCCGGCCTCGAGCAGCGCGTTTCCGGCGATTTCCGAGCCGATGCGCGGGTTCGGATGCGCGGTGTTGAACACGTCCTCGCTGGCCGGCTCGCCGTGGCTGCCGCTGCCCACGCCGGTGCCCGAGGTGATCAGCAGCGGCCGGTCGCTGCCCTTGAGCGCCGAGCCGAGTGCCTCGATCGCGCGCTTGTCCTTCTCGCAATTGGCCACGAAGTGGGTGAAGTCGTGATCGAACGCGGCGTGGATCACCGCATCCGCCTCGGCCGCGCCGGCGCGCAGGCTGTCGGTGTCTTCGAGCGTGGCGCGGTGGACCTGCGCGCCGGCGCGGCGCAGCGCCTCGGCGCCGGCGTCGGAACGCGTCATGCCGAGCACCTCATGGCCGGCCTGGATCAATTCGGGTACCAGGGCCGAGCCGATGAAGCCGGTCGCGCCCGTCAGAAAAATACGCATGTGAACTCTCCTTGGGTCGTCACGCGCTCACTATCCGACGTCCGCTTATCCCGTTAAAGTAGTGAGTTCATCATGGTAAAGCCACTAACAGGATGCTCATGACGGTCGACACGGCACGTTCACTCGGCGATTTCCTGCGCAGCCGGCGCACCCGGCTCGACCCGGCCAGCTTCGGCTTCGCGGGGCGGCGGCGCACGCCGGGCCTGCGCCGCGAGGAGGTCGCGCAGCGCGCCCACATCAGCCCGACCTGGTACACGTGGCTCGAGCAGGGCCGCGGCGGCGCGCCGTCGGCCGAGGTGCTCGAGCGGATCGCGGGCGCGCTGCTGCTGACCGACGCGGAGCGCGAGCACATGTTCATGCTCGGGCTCGGCCGGCCGCCCGAGGTGCGCTATCGCAGCGTGCAGGGCGTCAGTCCCCGCTTGCAGCGGCTGCTCGATTCGCTGGAGGCGAGCCCGGCCATCGTCAAGACGCCGACCTGGGACGTGGTGGCCTGGAATCGCGCGGCGTCCGTGGTGCTGACCGATTACGGCGCCTTGCCCGAGGGCCAGCGCAACATCCTGCGCTTTCTGTTCCGTCATCCGGTGGTGCGCGGCAAGCAGCACGACTGGGACGCCGTGGCGCGCTTCGTGGTGGGCGCGTTCCGCGCCGACGTGGCGCGCGCGGGCATCGGTTCGGAGGTGGGCGAGCTGGTCGACGAGCTGTGTGCCGCGAGCGAGCAGTTCGCCGAGCTGTGGGCCGACAACGAGGTGCTGAACCACGGCGAGGGCGACGGCGTGAAGCGGCTGCTGCACCCGGTGCTCGGCACGATCGAGCTCGAGTACTCGGCGTTCGCCGTGGACGGGCGGCCCGATCTCGGCATGATCATCTACACGCCGGTCGAGCGCGCGGTGGCGGGGCGGATCCGCGATCTGGCGGCCGCCTTCGTGTCGGGCGGCAGGTGCGACGCGCGCTGGCTGACGGAGCCGCTGGAGACGGAGGAAGCGGTGGCAGTGGGGGCCACCCGCGACGCCGGCTGAGCGCTGCATCGCAGTCTCGATGCGAGCGCCTCAGCCCCTCGCCCGCAGCGGCCACACGGCCAGCCGCGTCGCATCGATCGCCACGCGGCAGGCGGCCACGCCGTCGGGCAGGTGCGCGCCGGCCGCGACGTCGAACAGATGGCCGCCCAGCGCCACGCGTGCATGGCGTTCGCCGTCGCGCAATTCCACCGATTCGATCTCGGCATCGTGCAGGCCGTCGCCGTCGCCGTCGCCCTTGACCGGCGCCTGGTCCGCCTCGACCAGCCGGATCGCGCCCGGCGCGAGGCGCCACATCACGCGCGAGCCCGTCTCGAGCCCGTCGGCCTGCACCGCGAGCAGCACGCCGCCGCCGAGCGCCACGCACCCCGGCCCGGCCACCGTGCCCGCGCCGATGTTGCGCAGGCCCAGCAGCTCGGCCACGCGCGGGTTCGCGGGCCGCGCGAACACCTCGGCCACGGGGCCGGCCTGCAGCGTTGCGCCGTGGTCGATCACGAGCACGTCGTCGGCCAGCTGCGCGGCTTCGTCGGGATCGTGCGTGACGATCACCGTCACCGCGCCGATCTCGCGCTGCAGCGCGCGCAGCGAGCGCCGCAACTGGCGGCGGCGCGGCGTGTCGAGCGCCGAGAACGGTTCGTCGAACAGCAGCAGGTGGCTGTGGCGCGTCAGCGCGCGCGCGAGCGCGACGCGCTGGCGCTGGCCCAGCGAGAGCTGCGCCGGCAGCCGCTGCACGAGCGCGTCGAGCCCGAGGTGGCCGGTCCAGTAGCGCGCGGCCACCGGGTCGGCGTCGACCGGAAACGCGAGCTGGCGTGCCACCGTCAGGTGCGGGAACAGCCCGTAGTCCTGCGGCATGTAGCCGATCTGGCGCTGCTCGGGCGGCAGCGCACCGAGTTCGGTCGCACCGAGCGTGACGCTGCCGGCATCGTTGTGCTCGAGACCCGCGATCAGGCGCAGCGCGAGCGACTTGCCGGAGCCGGACGGCCCCACGATCGCGAGCCGTCGTGAGGCCGGAGCCCAGTCCACCGACAGCTGGAAGCTGCCGAGCCGCTTGCGCAGCCGGATCGCGAGCCGCGCCTCGGGGCGGCTCGTGTCGAACCGGGCGGCGGTGCGCGCGAGCGGCGGCTCGTCGGCGTCGCTGCCGCCGTCGTTGCCGGCCAGGCCCGGGCTCGCGGCCTGCGCGGCCGGCGCCGTCGCCGCGCGTCGCCCGCCGAAGCGCGCGATCGACAGCGCCGCGCAGGCGATCGCGATCGCGAGCGTGGGCAGCAGCAGCGGCATCATCGCCGGCAGCCCGACGCTGCCGAACATCACATAGGTATAAACGGGCAGCGAATACGGGTGATAGGCCACCATCACGGTGGCGCCGAATTCGCCGAAGGCGCGCAGCCAGGCCAGCACGAAGCCGGCGCGGATCGCGGGCCAGGCGGCCGGCAGCGCCACGCGGAAGAAGCGGCTGCCGGCGCGATGGCCGAGCGTGGCGGCCACGTCCTCGTGCACCGGATCGATCGCGGCGAACGCCGAGCGCGCGGCCACGATCAGGAACGGCGCGGCCACGAAGGTTTCCGCCAGCACGATGCCCGTGAAGGAATCGGTCAGCAGGCCGTTGGTCCACTGGCCGATCGGGCTGTACGGCCCGAGCAGGAACAGCAGCAGCACCCCGCTCGTGAGCGGCGGCAGCGCGAGCGGCAATTGCACCACGAAGCCGAGCGGGGCGGCCGCGCGCGAGCCGGAGCGCGCGAGCCAGTAGCCGAGCGGCACGCCGCCCAGCAGCGTGATCAGCGCCGCCACGGTCGCGCTGCCGGCCGAGATGCCGACCGCCGACCAGGTGGCGCCCCAGTCCACGCCGGCCCAGTCCGCCTCGCCGATCTGCGGGAGCGAGGCGAGGAACGGCGCGCACAGATACGCGGCCAGCAGCAGCGCGAGCAGCCGCAGCGGACCGGCCACGCGCCGCGTCATTGCTGCGCGGCGTCGATCACGGCCTGCAGCGACGGCGGCAGCGACTGCGCGTTGCCCTTCACGTCCGGCTTGACCACGTCCACGCCGTGCGCCTTCAGCAGCTCGCGGCCCTTCGCGCTGAGCAGGAAGTTCGCGAAGCGCGCGGCGCCGTCCTTGTTCGGGGCGTCGTTGAGGATCGTCATCGTGTAGCCGGCCTGCACGTGCAGTTCAGGCGCGGGCGCGAGCGCCGGGATCTTCAGGTCCGAGGTTTCGGTCGAGTAGAAGAAGCCCGCGTCGAGCTGGCCCGACTGCAGGCGACCCACCAGGGTTTCCTCGGGCAGCACCTGCTCCGGGTTCTCCGGCGTGCCGAGCGTCTTCTCGACCAGGTCCGGCTGGTGATAGAACTCCGCGGCCCTGGTCATCATCTCCACCGTGAACGCGCCCTTCGGGTCCAGCTTCGGATCGGTGCGGCCGATGCGGATGCCCGGCTCCTGCAGCACCTGATCCCAGCGCTTCGTCCTGAAATCCTTCGCGAAACGGCTTTTCGGGCTGTAGCCGATCATCAGCGGCGACTGCGCGAAATTCACGTACCACGACGCGTAGTCGCCGTTCGCCTCGCCCATCAGCGTGGTGTTGACCTTCGGGCTCGCGCTGATGAACACGTCGCCGCGGCGCAGCTTGCCCTTGATCTCGTTGGCGATCTTGTTCGACCCGGCCGCGTAGCCGCGGAAGTGCAGGCCCGTTTCCTTCTCGAACGCGGGACCGACGCTGCGCTCCATCAGGTTCACGAGCGAACCCGCGTACAGCACGTTGACGGTGTCGGTGTCGGCGGCGTGCGCGGTGGCGCCGAAGGTGCTCGCGACGACGGCGCCGCAGACCAGCAACTGGCGAAGCATGACTTTCTCCGTAGCGTTATAGAGGCCCGTATATTACGGGGATCGCACGACATTTTGGGGGAATCGCGAGGCGGCCGGGACATTCGCCAGCGTTTACACTGGGCGCTTTCCCGTCAGGAGACGCGCCATGCGCACGAGTGCCCGCAATCATTTCAACGGCAAGGTCGTCGAGGTCAAGCCCGGCGCGGTCAACGACGAGGTGACGCTGCGCGCGGCCGACGGGCTCGAGATCGTGGCGGTGGTCACGCACGGCAGCGTGCAGTCGCTGGGGCTGGCGGCCGGCGTCGAGGCGTTCGCGCTGGTGAAGGCCTCGTCGGTGCTGGTGATGGTGGAGGTGGACGCGAACCGTGTGTCGGCGCGCAACTGCGTGGCGGGCACCGTCAGCGCGCTGACCAGGGGCGCGGTCAACGCCGAGGTCACGATCGCCGCGCCGGGCGGCGCGCAACTCGTGGCGATCATCACCAACGACAGCGCGGACCGGCTCGAACTGGCCGTGGGCAAGCCGGCCAGCGCGATCTTCAAGGCGTCGAGCGTGATCGTCGGCGTGGACGCCTGAGCGGCGGCGCGATCATGACGATCGACAGGTCGGCTGCAACGGCTGCGTCGGCTGTGCCGGGGGGCGCCGCGCTGGCCGGTCATCCGGGGCCGGGCACGCTGGTGGTGGGCGGCGACGTCGAGCGGCCGATGACGCTGTCGCTGGCCGAGCTGGCGGCCTTGCCGTCCATCGTCTGCGAGCCGTTCGCGCTGCGCTGCTTCACGAGCGGGCGCCACATCCGCGACGTGGAAGCGTATCGCGGCGTGCGGCTCACCGAGCTGTTCACGCGCGCGGGGCTCGGCGATCCGTCGAGCGGCGACTTCAAGCGCACGATCTTCCTGGCGATCGGCCACGACGGTTACGCCGTCACCTTCTCCTGGCACGAGCTGTTCAATACCGCGATCGGCGAGCAGGCGATCGTCGCGTTCGAATGCGGCGGCAAGCCGATGCCGGCCGAGGGCGGCGCGCCGTATCTGTGCTCGGGCGCGGATCTGTCGCCGGCGCCGCGGCACGTGAAGCGGCTCGCGTCGCTGGTGGCGCGGGTGATCGCGGTTTAGGGGGCAGGCCCGACCATGGACGATGCGGCGCGGTTCGCGACGCGGATCGAGGCCCGCGCCGCGCGCGGCGAACTGGCCCGGCTCGGGCCGTCGCGCGAGACGCTGGGGGGCTTGCTCGCCCGGCACGGGTTGGCGAAGCCGATCGGCCTGGCCGATGCCCCCGAATCTTCCATCCCCGCCGTGCACGCCCCCGTCGTGCGGCACTGAGGCGCCCGCCGGCGCGAGTTTGCCTCGTGTATGCTTGCGCGCATGACCCATCCCCACCATCCGTCCACGCCGGCCGATCCTCACGAGGCACCGCCGGCTTGCGCGCCGTCCGCGCTCCCGCAGGTGAACTTCCGCATGCGCATCCGGCGCGGTGACACCGTCGCGCTCGGCCCCGGCAAGGTCACGCTGCTCGAGGCCGTGCACGAGCACGGTTCGATCTCGGCGGCCGCGCGCCATCTCGGCATGTCCTACCGGCGCGCGTGGCTCCTGATCGACGAGCTGAACCGCTCGCTGGACGAGCCGGCCACGCATTCGGAGCAGGGCGGGGCGAGTGGTGGCGGCTGCACGCTGACGCCGGTGGGTCAGCGCATCGTGCGCCTGTATCGGGACATCGAGGAGGAAGCGCAGCGCCATTGCGCGGCGCAGATCGCCGAGCTGACGGCGATGATGCAGCGCTGAGCGGCCGACTCGCCGCGTGGCGCGGCCTTGCCTTGCCTTGATTCAGCCGTGCCGCGCGCCGAAGCCCGGGCCGGCCGCACGTTCGGCGGCACGCGCCAGTTCCGCGATCGCGTCGATCACGAGCGCCAGATTCGCGTGGCGAATGCGCCGCAACGGCACCGCCCGCACCTCGCAGGCCGCGGCCAGCGACACCGCCACGCGGTGATCCGCGCGGTCGGCCGCGAGCACCACCAGATCGACATCCAGCACCAGCCGGTGCCACGCGCTCGGCACGTCGTGGCCGCCGTCGTGCACGATCACCGCGCCGCCCGCCGCCGTCACCAGCTTGTCCAGCGCCGCATTCGAGCCCGGCCGTCCACCCACGTACACGATCCGTTTGCCGCGCATCGCGCGCAGCGAAGGCCGCGCGAGGTCCACGCCGCCCGCGAACGCCTGTTCGAGCACGTCTGCCTCGCGTTTCGCCGCGTTCAGCGCATGCAGCGCGTCGTCGAGCTGCTCGCGCAGCATCTTCACGCGCGCCTGGCCGGCCTCGAGCTGCTGCTCGGCCGCCGCGGCGCGGCTCGCGAGCAGCACGGCGTTCGCGTCGCGTTCGGCCAGCGCGCGGCGCAGGCGCGCGAGTTCGGCCCGCACGGCGCCATCGGCCGCTGCCGGCGCGACGGGATCAGAGCACCGATCCGGCGGTGTCGACGCTGACATCGGTTTCTGCGCAAACATCGCGGGAGGCGGGAGAGGACGAGGCGGTGCGGCGCGCGGCACGGCGGGCGCCGGTGCCCGGTGCGGTAGCCGCCCCGACGTTCGCTGCCGGGCGCGTGCGGCTTTCCAGCACGTGCTCGACGCACAGGCCCACCAGCTCGGCATCGAGCCGTTCGAGCGAGAGCGTGGCTTCACGCAATGCGGCGGGACCGGCCGACGGGCACGGCGCGAAGATCACGTCGCGATGGGTTTCGGCGCGCGCCACGCGCTCCATCAACCGGCGCAACTCGGCCAGACGGCCGAAGCGGGCGCGCTCGGCGCCCACCGCGAGCGTGGCCAGCAGCACGTCGAAGCGCCGCGTGTCGTGAGCCGGGACCGGCTGGGCCGCGCCGTTCGCGGCGCCCTCCGCGAACAGCGCCACGAAGCGCAGCAGGCTGCCGCGCAGCCGCGCGAACGCGTCCACCACGTCGGTGATCAGCGCCGCGCGTTCGGCGTCGTCGCGGCGTCGGACCGGCACGATGCGCGAGGACAGCTCGCCTTGCCGGACATCGTCGTCCGTCCAGTGTGTAGAGAGGGTCATGCGCCTGTCGCGCCCTTGGCACGATCCTGTCGATCAGGGTTTCGAGATATCTCGTAATATACAACAGAACATAACGGTGCCGACATCCGGAAAAAGACGGTATTCGACGCGGTGGCCGCGCACTGGCGCAGCGCCGATCCCGGGCTGGCCGGCGGCGTGTGGGTGCGCGAAATCCGGATCGCGCACAGGACCGGGCCGGTCGGCGCGTTCCACGAGGATCTGCTGATCCGAACTCGGGCTGACGCCAGTGTGGTGTCAGCGGTTCGTCAGTCGCCGCGCGCTACACTGGCCGGCTTTTCCAGACGCGGAGGACGATCCCGATGAAGCCCACCCTGCTGCTGCTGATTCCGATGCAAGACGACGCGCTCGCGCGCCTCGGCGAGCCGTACACGCTCGTGTATGCGCCCGACGCGGCCACGCGCGAGCAGGCCATCGCCGAGCACGGCGAGCAGGTGCAGGCGGTGCTCAGCAACGGCAGCGTGGGCCTGAGCGAGGCCGATCTCGCGCGCCTGCCGAAGCTCGGCATCCTGCATGCGCTGGGCGTGGGCGTCGAGAACATGCCGATCGCGGCCGCCCGCGCGCGCGGCATTGCGCTCACCAACGGCGTGGGCACCAACGACGACTGCGTGGCCGATCACGCGTTCGCGCTGCTGCTGGCCGCCGTGCGCGGCGTGGTGCGGCTCGATCGTGCCTGCCGCGCCGGCGTGTGGCGCGACGCGCTGCCGATGGAGCCGAACTTCTCGGGCAAGCGGCTCGGCGTGCTCGGCCTGGGCCGGATCGGCGCCAAGATCGCGAAGCGCGCGGCCGCCTTCGACATCGAGATCGGCTATCACAACCGCAGCCCGCGCGACGGCGCGGCCTTCCGCTATTTCGACGCGCTCGTGGATCTCGCGCGCTGGGCCGACTACCTCGTGGTGGCCACGCCGGGCGGCAAGGGCACGCGGCATCTCGTGGATGCCGCCGTGATCGACGCGCTCGGCCCGAAGGGCTTCCTGGTGAACGTGTCGCGCGGCAGCACCGTGGATACCGCCGCGCTGGCCGCCGCGCTGCGCGAGGGGCGCCTGGGCGGCGCCGGGCTCGACGTGTACGAGAGCGAACCGGCGCCGCCGGCCGAGCTGATCGAACTCGACAACGTGGTGCTGACGCCGCACGTGGCCGGCACCTCGCCCGAAGCCCGCGATCGCACCGTGGATCTGTTCCTGGAGAACGCGGCACGCCATTTCGCGAAGCAGCCACTGCTCACGCCACTCGACGCCTGACGCGATTCTTGCGTAAAAATGCCTTGAAAGTCGGTTTTTCCTGCATCGAACCGGCAAAAACGGCCGATGCGAAGTGGCGTTTCAAAATGCGAAGTGAATGCGAAGCCGCTTCGCCTTCGCGCGAATTTTGGATGAAATGTATATTGATGGAAAAAATGTAAAATACATCGATACGCTGCATGCCCATTCATCCGATTCGCCCAGGGAGCCCCGCCATGAGATCCGACGCCGAACTGCTGCTGCTCGACAAGCACGCCGTGGAGAGCCTGCTGCACCCCGACGACGTGCTGACGGCGGTGGCCGACGCGTTCTCGCTGCACCAGCGCGGCGCCGGCCGCGTGTTCCCGGTGATCCGCGAGCCGCTCGCCACCGGCGGCGTGTTCGGGATCAAGGCCGGCGACGTGCCCGGCGACGCGCTGCTCGGCTTCAAGGCGGCCGGCTTCTGGCCGGCCAACCGGGGCCTCGAGGGCGAACCGCATCAGGCCACGGTGATGCTGATCGATCCGGCCACCGGCCGCCCGCTGTGCGTGATCGACGGCAACGCGATCACCACCATGCGCACCGGCGCGGCCGGCGGCCTGGGCCTGCGCGCGCTGGCGCGGCCCGACAGCACGTGCGCGTGCGTGTTCGGCACCGGCGTGCAGGCGCGCATCCAGCTGGAATTCGCGCTGCGCATGCTGCCGACGATCACCACCGTGCGTTACGTGAGCTCGCGCCGCGAGCCCGACGCGGCGTTCGAGGCGCAGTTCCGCGAACGTTGCGCGATCGCGTCGGCGAGCGACGCCGATGCCGCGGTGGCCGCCAGCGACGTGGTGATCGCCGCCACGCCGGGCGGTCGCGTGCTGTTCGACGCGAGCGCCGTGCAGCCGGGCACCCACATCACCGCGGTCGGCGCCGACACGGCCGGCAAGCGCGAACTGCCCGAGGGCCTGCTCGAACGCGCGCGGCTGGTGGTGGACGATTGCGAGCAGGCGCGCCGGATCGGCGAGGCGCAGTGGGCGCCCGCGCTGGACTGCCACGAACTCGGCGAGCTGCTGGCCGCGCCGGCGGCATTCCTGCGCGCGGGCGAGGACATCACCGTGTTCGACATGACCGGGCTCGCGCTGCAGGATCTGACCGTGGCGCGCATGCTGCTCGACCGCGCCCGCGCCGCCGGGCTCGGCACGCGCGTGGCGTGGCCGTGGTGAGCCCGGTCGCGGGTTCAAGCCCCCGCTGGCCGAATTTGACGAAATGTATCGAGTTGGACACAATGTCTCGATCCGTTCTCCAGTGAGCCCACGATGAGCCAGCCGAACCTCCCGACCTACGCCGATGTCGCCGCCGCCGCCGAACGCATCGCCGGTTTCGCTCACCGCACGCCCGTGCTGACATCGCGCACGGTGGACGAGATGCTCGGCGCGCAGCTGTTCTTCAAGTGCGAGAACTTCCAGCGCATGGGCGCGTTCAAGTTCCGCGGCGCGTTCAACGCGCTGTCGAGATTCGACGCGGCGCAGCGCAAGGCCGGGGTGGTGGCGTTCTCGTCGGGCAACCACGCGCAGGCGATCGCGCTGTCGGCGAAGCTGCTCGGCATGCCGGCCACGATCGTGATGCCGCACGACGCGCCGGCCGCGAAGGTGGCGGCCACGCGCGGCTACGGCGGCCGCGTGGTGATCTACGACCGCTACAAGGACGATCGCGAGCAGATCGGCCGCGATCTGGCCGAGCAGGAAGGGCTCACGCTGATCCCGCCGTACGACCATCCCGACGTGATCGCCGGGCAGGGCACCGCGGCGGCCGAGCTGTTCGCGGAAGTCGGCGCGCTCGATGCCGTGTTCGCGCCGCTCGGCGGCGGCGGGCTGATGTCGGGCACCGCGCTGGCCGCGCGCGAGCTGTCGCCGGGCGCCGAGCTGTACGGCGTGGAGCCCGAGGCCGGCAACGACGGCCAGCGCTCGCTCGCGGCCGGCTCGATCGTGCGCATCGACACGCCGAAGACGATCGCCGACGGCGCGCAGACGCAGTACCTCGGTCAGCTCACGTTCGCGATCCTGCGCCGCGAGCTCACCGCGATCCTGACCGCGAGCGACGCCGAGCTGGTGGACGCCATGCGCCTGTTCGCGTCGCGCATGAAGATGTTCGTCGAGCCCACCGGCTGCCTCGGCTTCGCCGCCGCGCGGCAGATGAAGGATCGCCTCGCCGGCAAGCGGGTGGGCGTGATCGTGAGCGGCGGCAACGTGGACATCGCCCGGTTCTGCGAGCTGATGGCCGCCTCGGAGTGAGCCCGCCTCACGGCGTCCAGTGATACACGACGACGCTCGAGTCGTTGTAGTTGTCCTTGGTGATCACGTACTCGCCGTCCGAGCGCCGGTAGGCGCGCAGGCCGAACATCGAATCGACGTCGTTGCCCACCGACACCGCGCCGGTGTTGGAGTCGGTCAGCGTGGTGACGAGGCTGCCCGTGTTCAGGTCGAACACGTCGATGTTCGGCACCGTGTGCACGTAGCCGACGAACAGGTAGCCGCCGGCCACCGCGATCGTCTTGGGGTTCGCGCTGCTCAGGTTGATCACCGGGCTGGCCGTGCGCGTGCCGGCCTTCCAGCCGTGATACACCTCGATGTGGCCGTTCATCGCGGTCCAGTCCCAGTAGTTCGCATAGCCCTGAGCGAGCACCATCGTGTCGGTCGAGGCCTGGTACACGACGCGCGTGATCGGCTTGACCGTGTCGGGCACCGGCATCGCCACGCCGGCGCCCCACGAGGGCTTGCCGCTCGCGTCGAAGCCCGCGAACGGATAGTGCGTGACCTGGCTCGAGCCCGACATGCCGGCCCACACGTCGCCGTTCTCGTCGATGCCGAAGCCGCCCGTCACGATCGCGCTGGTGTTGAACAGCTTGCCCGGCAGCGAGCCGTCGGGGATCGCGATGTAGCCGCTCGCGGCCGGATTGAAGTGATAGAAGTTGTAGGTGTCGGGATTCTGGCTGGTGGCCACCAGGATGCGGTTGCCGCCCACGCTGACGAGCTGCCCGAAGTGCTGGCCGCGCGTGTCGTCGGTCATCGACAGGCGCGGGTCGCCCGGATACGTGAACGGGTCCACCGTGTTCGCCACGAAGCTGCCGCCGCCCGTGCCCGAGTAGATGTTCATGCCGCTGTAGTACAGCGTGCCGTCGGTCACCGGATCGGGCGCGGCCACCGCCTCGAAGTTCAGCGCCTGCAGCTTCCATTCGAGATTTCCGCTGCCGTCGTAGGCCTGCAGGTCGGTCGGGCCGTTGCGGCCCAGATCCCAGCCGCCGCCCCACGGATTGTTCAGCACGTACAGCGTGCCGGCCGCATCGCGGCCGATGCCCACCACACGCGTGAAGCGCTGGCTGCCCACCTGGCCCTTCGTGCCGGTGGTGGTGTCGAGGTAGCCGCCCGTCACGCCGAAGGTGCCCGCCAGCGCGGGCGTGCCCGCGATCGTGTAGCGCTTGATGTTCATGTCCGGGCCCGAATCGCCCACCATCAGCTGGCCCGTCGGTACATCGTAGTAGAGCGCGGTGGGCTGCGCGCCGGCGTTCATCTGGATCGTGTTCAGCACCGTGCCGCTCGCGCCGTATTCGGTGATCGTGCCGGTGCCCTTCTGCGCGACCCACAGGTTGCCCGAGGCGTCGAGCGCGAGCGCGCCGGGCTTGCTGATCTGGATGTCGCGCTGCCAGGCGCCGTCGGTCGTGTACACGCGCACGCGGTTGCCGAAGTAGTCGCTCGCGTACAGCAGCGTGCCGGCCGTGGCGAGGCCCGTGATCACGTCGTACTTGCTCACGGCGTTCCACACGCTGACGTTGATCGACAGGTCGCGCTGGCCCGTGCTGCGGTTGTAGCGCGCCACGGTGCCGCTCAGGTTCGTACCCTGCAGCGGCGTGAAGATCGAGGTGGCATTGCCGGTGATCGCGCCGCCCTGGAATTCCGCGTGGGTGCCGATCGAGCCGAGCGTCTTGCCGGCCTGGTACACGCCCACCCCGCCGGCGTTTTCGTCCCAGAACGAGGCCGTGTAGATCACGCCCTCGGGTGCGACCCACATCGAGCGCGCGCCGTTGCCGACGTGCGCGGCGTCGGTGCCGAAGGTGTTGGCGAGCCAGTCGGTGGTGTAGGCGTGGGCGGCCGGCGACAGGGCGGTCAGGCACACGGCGGCGGCGAGCACGGTGGCGCGGAGGCGGTGCGGGTGCATATCGGTTGGTCTCCTGACGAGGAAGGCGGCTGTGCGGGGGCGCGCGGCCGCATACGTCAGACAGATAGCACACAGAAATCGGAAAAAAATTCCGCACGGCCCGTTTCACCGGATTGGTGCGCGAAAATCGTTGCGGACGCATCGATTGTCATCGCGCTGTGACCCAATCGTCGCCGAACCGTCATGCCCGGCAGCGGGCACGCGCGATGCGCAGCGTTGTCGAGCTGGCAACGCGTGGCGCGATTGTTTTGGATTGCGAATGGAATCGAGCGGATGACCGGATGAGGATCCGGCCGGCGTGCGTTGCGCACGCCGGCACGCCGGCCGCGATGGCAAGGTTCATGCGCCCTGCAGCGGCAGGATCTCGACCCAGTTCGCGCCCTTGCCGCATTCGATGCGTGCGGCCGGCGTGAGCGTGCCGGTGGCCGAGTCGATGCGGTACAGCGAGATCGAGGTCGACAGCTCGCCGGTGGCCGCGAGCAGCGAGCCGTCCGGCGACAGGCGGATGCCGCGCGGCTGCGGCTCGGTCTCGATGCAGCTCGCGTAATGGAGCTTGCGGTGCTCGTCCACGCGGAACACGATCACGCGGCTGGCGGTGCGCTCGGTGGCGAACACGAAGCGGTTGTCCGGCGTGACCTGCAGATCCGCGGCCCAGATCACGGGGCGGGTGGGCGCGGGCGGGCGCGGCGCGCCGTGCTCGAGGTGCGCGATGCTCGGCGCGAGGTCGGATTCCACGGCCTCGCCGAGTTCGCCCGTCACCGGGTCGCGCGCGATCGCGAGCACCGTGCCGTGGAATTCGCCGATCACGTACAGCGTCGTGCCGTCGGGCGAGAAGCGCAGGTGGCGCGGGCCGAAGCCGGCCGGCGTGGCGAACTCGCCGCGCAGGATCAGGCCGGCTTCCTCGTCGGTGCGCGCGATGCCGTAGAACAGCACGCGGTCCGAACCGAGCGAGGTGGCGTAGGCGCAGCGGTCGTCGTCGGACACGACGATCGCGTGCGCGTTCTGGATGTGATCGATGAACTGCAGCGGCTTGCCGTCGCCCTGTTCGAGCCGTTGCGCGTCGAACACGAACAGGCGGTGGCCGCCGTAGGACGCGCCGAACAGCAGCCGGCCGCCGCCGTCGACGGACAGATAGGCGAGGCTCGCGTCGATCGGGGTGGAGAAGCGCTGGCTGAGCGCGCCGTCGGCGCCGATGTCGTAGCCGATGATGGCCGGGTTCGTGCCGCGCGCGGCCACGAACAGCTGCCGGCCGTCGCGCGTCGGCGCCTGCGGCATCACCACCGTGCCGGCCGGCGTGCGCGTGAGCGGCACGATCGCGGCCCGCGGCGCGTCGAGGTGATAGACGGAGAGGTCGCCATCTTCGGCGTTCGAAACGTAGACGACGTGGGTGGGAGACAGCGAAGTGCTCATCGGATTCGGTTCGGTGCGTGGAGGGGAGTGCCCGGCGAATGGTGCGACGGTGCCGGCAGGTGTTACGTCATCATACAACTTGACGAAAGCGTGGCGCAATCGGGGAGGGGCGGGGTCGGTGTAAACGTGGGGGAGCCGATGCGGGCATGCGCTGCGCGTCGGTCCCCGCTCCATCCGCCTGGCCCCGCCTCAATCCGCCGCCGCCGGCCCCGCATGCCCGTCCGCACCACGGCCGCCGCCCGCCGCGGCGAGCGCCTCGAGCGCCACGCCGCGCGTCTCCACGCCGAGCAGCGCCACCGCCGCGGCGGCCACCCCGAACGACATCGCGCCGAGCGTGAACACCCCGCTCTGGCCGAACAGCGGCAGCACCAGGCCCACCGCGTACGGCCCGATCAGCGAGCCGACCCGGCCGACCGCCGACGCGAAGCCCGAGCCGGTGGCGCGCGCGCCGGTGCCGTACAGCTCGGGCAGATAGGTATAGAGCGCGGCCCACATCCCGAACAGGAAGAACTGCATCAGCAACCCGGTGCCGATCAGCAGAGAAAAGCTCTCGCCGTGCAGCGCGGCCTGGCCGTACAGCCAGGCCATCATGGCGCTGCCCACCAGCGAGGCGATGGTGGTGGGCTTGCGGCCCCAGCGCTCCACGAGCCAGGCCGCGCACAGGAAGCCCGGAATGCCGCCGAGCGAGATCAGCGTGGTGTACAGCACCGACTGCGTGACCGGATAGCCGGCCTGCTGCAGCAGCGCGCCGAGCCACGATGTAAGCCCGTGAAAGCCGAGCAGCGCGAAGAACCACAGCAGCCACACCATCACGGTGCGGCGCCGGTACGGGCCGCTCCAGATCTGACGGAACGCGCCACGGCCGCGCGTCGCGCGGGATTCGGCGAGTGCGCCGCTCAGCTTCGACGGCGTGGCCAGCCATGCCACGCCGGTGGCGCGGATCACGCGCGCCTCGATGCGCTCGAGCGCGCGGTCGGCCTCGGCCTCGCGGCCACGGTGTTCGAGCCAGCGCGGCGATTCGGGCACGACGAGGCGCACCACCAGCACGATCGCGGCCGGAATCGCGAGCAGCGCGAACACGGTGCGCCAGCCCAGCTGGGGCAGCACCACGTAGCTGAGCACGCCCGCGCAGATGAAGCCGATCGGCCAGACGCCGTCCATCAGCGCGATCAGACGGCCGCGATGGGTGGCCGGCACGAATTCGGAGAGGAGCGTCTGCGCGATCGGGAATTCCATGCCCATGCCGATGCCCACCAGCACGCGCCAGACGATCAGCATCTGCGCGTTCGGCGCGGTGGAGCATAGCCACGAGCCCGCGCCCCACAGCAGCACGCTCCACTGGAATACTGGGCGGCGCCCGAAGCGATCGGCGAGCAGGCCGGCCGCCACGGCGCCGACGGCCATGCCCACGAAGCTCGCGCTGGCCACCAGGCCGGCGCCGGCGGCGTCGAGGCCGAATTCGCGGCGGATCGAGCCGAGCACGAAGCTCATCGTGCCGAGGTCGAGCGAATCGAAGAAGAACGCGGTCGCGACGATCGCGAAGATCAGCTTGTGGTAATCGGAGAACGGCAGGCGTTCCAGCCGGGCGGCGGCGCTGGCGCGCGCGGCGGGCGGGGCATTGGCGGCGGGCATGGTCGTCCTCGGGCTGGCGCCGGCCTCGTGGTCGGCCGGACGGACCAGTGTATGCGGCCAATATTGCCGGTCATACGGGTGCATCGAGGGCGCAACAAGGTCGCCTCGGGCCGCCGCGCGCGCGGCGGCCCGAGGCGAAACGGCCTATTTCTTCAGTCGATAGCCGGTGCGGAAGATCCACGCCACCACCATCAGCAGCACCACCAGGAACGCCAGCGTCATCGCCAGGCTGATGCCCACGTGCACGTCGGCCATGCCGAAGAAGGCCCAGCGGAAGCCGCTGACCAGATACACGATCGGGTTGAACAGCGACACCACGCGCCAGAACGCCGGCAGCATGTCCACCGAGTAGAAGCTGCCGCCGAGGAAGGTCAGCGGCGTGACGATCAGCATCGGCACCAGCGAGAGCTTCTCGAAGCTGTCGGCCCAGATGCCGATCACGAAGCCGAACAGGCTGAAGGTGATCGAGGTCAGCAGCAGGAACAGCACCATCCACACCGGGTGCAGGATGTGCATCGGCACGAACAGGCTCGCGGTGATCAGGATGATCACACCGAGCACCACCGATTTGGTGGCGGCCGCACCCACATAGGCGATCACGATCTCCCAGTAGGACACGGGCGCGGACAGCACCTCGTAGATGGTGCCGCTGAAGCGCGGGAAGTAGATGCCGAACGAGGCGTTCGAGATGCTCTGCGAGAGCAGCGACAGCATCACCAGGCCCGGCACGATGAACGCGCCGTAGCTGATGCCGTTCACGGCACTGATGCGCGAGCCGATCGCGGAGCCGAACACGACGAAGTAGAGCGAGGTGGAAATCACCGGCGCGATGATGCTCTGCATCATGGTGCGCCGGGTACGGGCCATTTCCGCGCGGTAGATCGCGCGAATCGCGTGCAAGTTGGTCATTCGGAGTCCTGTCGTGCGGTCAGACGGAGGCGGGCGTCGTCGACGCGGCGCGGCCGCCGTCGATGAGGCTCACGAAGATTTCCTCGAGCGAGCTCTGCGAGGTCTGCAGGTCGCGGAAGCGGATGCCGGCCGCGGCCAGCGCGCCGAGCAGCTCGGCGATCGCCTGCTCGCGCGCCACCTCGTAGGTGTACACGAGCTCGGCGCCGTCCTTGGCGAGCTCGAGGCCGAAGCCGGCCAGCGCGTCGGGAATCGCCGCGAGCGGCGCCTCGAGCTGCAGCGTCAGCTGCTTCTTGCCGAGCTGGCGCATCAGCTCCGTCTTGCCCTCCACCAGCATGATCCGGCCGCCGTTGATGATGCCGATGCGATCGGCCATTTCCTCGGCTTCCTCGATGTAGTGCGTGGTCAGCACGATCGTCACGCCGTCGGCGCGCAGTTGGTCGACGAGCTTCCACATGTCGCGGCGCAGCTCCACGTCCACGCCGGCGGTCGGCTCGTCGAGGAACAGCAGGCGCGGTTCGTGCGAGAGCGCCTTGGCGATCAGCACGCGGCGCTTCATGCCGCCCGACAGCGTGATCAGCTTGTTGTCGCGCTTGTCCCACAGCGACAGCGACTTCAGGATCTTCTCGATGTGCGCGGGGTTCGGGGCGCGGCCGAACAGGCCGCGGCTGAACGAGACGGTGGCCCACACGGTTTCGAACGAATCGGTGGTCAGCTCCTGCGGCACGAGGCCGATCATCTCGCGCGCGGCCCGGTAGTCGCGCTGGATGTCGTGGCCGCCCACGGACACCGTGCCCGAGCTGGGCGTGACGATGCCGCAGATCGTGCTGATCAGCGTGGTCTTGCCGGCGCCGTTGGGGCCGAGCAGGGCGAAGATCTCGCCGGCGCGGATTTCGAGGTTGACGTCGTCGAGCGACTTGAAGCCGGACGCGTAGGTTTTCGACAGATGGGAAACGGTCAGTATCGGTTCTTGGCTCACGGTCGAATCGGTGCGGTGCGGCGGCTGGCGCTGCGCGGGCCGGACGGGCTCGCGGCGCCGGGCCGGCCGGTGACGGGAACGCTATGGTAACAATCGCGCTAACGATATGCGCGAGACAGGATAGCGACGCACCGTTGCAGTGTCAGGGCAAGTGCGCGGCGGGGGATTTGCGGCCGATGGATGCGGAAATTCGCGAACAATCATCGGTTCATTCCGGAATTTGTTCGTCATGACGATCAAATCGACGCGGGTTCCGACGCCTCGCGCGCATCGTGGGCCGCGCGCGCCTGACCTTGCAGCTGACGTCGCCGTCGCGCTCGAGCCCGCGCCGTGCCGGGCTGGCGGGCGCGGCCGGCCCGCGAGACGATCGTCGATGGCGGCAACAGCCTGATCGCCTGAGCGGACCCCCGGCCACTTCCGACACATTTTCGTCACGGATCTGACAATTGCGCCACGATGTTTGCCGCGAGATGCGTAGGATGGCTTCTCGAGGACGCAAGTTGGAGCTCGCTCCTCGTTGAAAAGGCAATTGGGCCGATGGATCGGGAAATCGATCCGTCGGCATTTTTTTTGTGCCGTCGAGGAAATCAGGTAGGCTTGGCGGCCTTTGCGAACGCCTCGGCCAGCTTGTCGAAGTGCCTGAGCGCGGCGGGCGTCAGCTCGATCTGCTTGCGCCGCGTGTCGTCGGTGTCGCCCAGCGTGAGCCAGCCCTTCTCGCGCATCGACTTGAGCCGCGTGTGCAGCGTGGCGGGGGAACCGAGTTCGCTGTGCGCCATCATCTCGCGCACCGACAGCCGCTCGTTGGCCTGCGTCATGCGCGCGACCAGCTCGAGGATCCTTTCTTCCAGCGGATCGAGTGCCGGCAGCGAGGGCAGGCCGCGAAGTGCCTCGGCGAGTTGCAGGAATCGGAGGTAGATATCAGCAGGGCGTGACATGACAGGCTCGACGCTCCGTCGAATGTGGGCGGCGTGACGTGCGGGCGCAGATGGGGTGCCCCGCAGCGTGCATCGAATCGGAGAATTGTACTGCAATGAACAACTGGCACTGGCGGCTGGTATCGATCCTCGGTACGGTCGCGGCCTTCGTGCTGTCGCTCTGGATCAATCAGGAAGTCTTCACGCATTCCGAGTTCGTGCGCGGCGTCAACTGGATCTATCTGCCGTCGGGCGTGAGGCTGCTCGCCACCCTGCTGCTGGGCGTGGACGGCGCCATCGGCCTGCTGGTCGCCAGCTGGCTCGTCGATTTCCTGTATTTCTTTCCCGGCGATCCGGTGCGATCGATCGCCGGCGGCATCATCGCGACGGTGGCACCCTACGCGGTCTATCGCGTCGCGCGCGAGCGCTACGGCTTGCGGGCTTCGCTGACGAATCTCACGCCGCACCGCCTGCTGATGCTCGCGCTGGCGTTCTCGCTCGCCAATCCGCTGCTGACCAACCTCTGGCTCGCGCTGAACGGCAACGCGGCGCGGATCGGCGCGCGGTTCCTCGCCATGCTGGTCGGCGACCTGTCGGGCGCGGTGATCGTGCTGTACGCGATGAAGGGCGCGCTGGCCCTGTTGCCCGCGAACCGGCCTGCGCGCCGGGGCTGACCGGGGCGCACGGATTCCCGGTGCGCGAGCGCGCGAGACGCAAGCCCCCGAGCGGTGCGCGCCTCGCGCTGCCCGATGTCAGCGGATCGTGCCGCCGGCGTACGTGAAGGTCTTCCTGCCGATCTTCAGCACGATCTTGCTGCCGCTGCGGGACACCTTGTAGATATCGCTGCAGTGATCGTCGGCCACCGGTCGGGTGATCGATGCGCCTTTCGCGGACACGGTCACGAACGAATAGGTCATCGGGCAGCCGGCGCCCCCCGAATTTTCCCGGACCAGCACCACGTCGGCATCGCCGAGCACGAACTTCTGGCCGAAGGCCAGTGAGGACGCGTCGTCGATCACGCCGAAATCCGCTGTATTCGGATGCGCGAGCGGTTTGCCGTTCAGCGAGATCTTCGACTGGCCCGGGTCGGATACGACGGCAAGCATGCCGAAGCGGGTCGGCAGCGTGTCGCTGCTCTGGGCGTGGGCTGGCAGGGCAAGGGCCAGGGCGCTCGCAGCGAAGGTGAAGGTGCAGATCTTCTTCATGGTCTGTCCGGAGGTCGGAGGAGGCGCGCGAGCGCGCCGGATTGCCGGGTCGAAACCGGCGAGATGTGCATCGGGCGATGCGTGCGTCAGTCGTCGAGCAGGCCGAGCTTGTCGAACACGATCGACAGTTCGGGATCCGTATAGTCCACCGAGCGTTGCAGCCGGGCGGTGGGCACGTCGACGGCATGCCCGATGGGCGGGCCCCAGACGATCGTGGCACCCGCCGCGACGTTGCCGTAGGGCGCGAGCCCGCAACCTACCGCCAGTACCTCGTTGCCCTGAAGCATCAGGCCGCCGAGGATCGTCGCGCCTGCGGAGGTGTCGTTGCGGTTCACCTGGCTTTCGCAGAACGGCACGTGTTCCACGAGGTAGACATGCCGGCCTTCGAAGTCGTAGCGATACGTGTCGTGCCGCGCGAACACGGTGTCCGTCAGCGATTTCGACGCCGACGCCGTGGCACCCGAGGTGGCGGTGCGCGTGTCTGCGGTATCGACGCGGGTCGATGAAGCCGATGAAGCGGGCGTGGACGTGCCCGGATCGGCGTGCGTGGCGTGCGAACCGGAATGAAACAGTTTCCCGATGACGATCAGCACGACGAAGACGGCCAGAATCAGTTTGGTGCGAGTCATGATGTGTGCGGGTTCTCCCAGGCTATTCGCTATGAAATTTATAACGTATTGGCCGAAAAATCGGCATGGCCTCTCACGCGGCTTCCGCGTCGGCACATGCTCGTTCTTCGAGCCGTTCTCGGGAAATCGATATAAAAATCATATCGATTCGGGTGCAGGCCACGAATGCAGTCACAGGTAGGGATAACGTCGTCGCCAGCGGAAACTTGATGGGCGTGATGTAACCGATTATTACGAGGTCGGCGGCGTGTCGATCGACGGCCCGAGCCGGAGCGCATCGATCAGGAAGCGCAGCAGCGCGGCCACCGAGCCGCGATCGTGCGGCCCCGCGTGACCGAACAACCCGAATTCCGCGAACGGCGGCGTGGGCAGGCCTTCCTCCCGAGGATCGAGCGCGCGCATCGTGCCCGGCCGGATGTTGCGCTCGAGCAGCAGCGCCACGCCGAGCCCGGCCTCCACCGCGGTCTGGATCGCCGCCAGGCTGGTGCTCGTGCAGGCCACGCGCCAGCTCAGGCCGGCATCGCGCAGCGCGGCGAAGAAGCGGTCCTGCCACGGGCACACGCCACCGAAGGCCACGATCGGCAGGAGCCCGTCCCGCCATGCCGCTGGATCGGGCGTGTTCGCCGCGGCCCAGTGCAGCGGATGGCGCCACGTCGCGATCGGTTCGGTGCGGATCAGGCCGGGGTCGCCGATCGCGACGTCGAGCTCGCCATTCGCGAGTCGTTGCGACAGCGCGGGGCTCGCGTCCACCGCGATCTCGAGCGCCACCTGTGGAAACGCGGCCGCGAACTGGCGCAGCGCGTGCGGCAGGTGGCCGACGGCGATGTCCTCGAGGATGCCGAGCCGAACCGGGCCCGACACGTCGCCGGCATCGAGCGCGGCGCGTGCCGCCAGGCCGACGCCGAGCAGCCGGTGCGCATAGGGCAGCAGCACATTGCCGGCGGCGGTCGGCTTCACGCCACGCGGCGAGCGTTCGAGCAGGCGCTGGCCCAGTTCTTCCTCGAGCCGCCGCAGCGCCATGCTGACGGCCGACTGCGTGCGGTGCAGCGCGTTGGCCGCCTCGCTCACGCTGCCGGTTTCGACAACGGTCACGAAGGTTCGCAGCAGCGTGGTGTCGAGATCGCGGGTCATCAATTTCGCTGATGCGGATATCAAAACTTCGAGCTTATAACAGCGGGCGTTGCGCGGTTAGGATTTCGCCGTCGATCTTAGGGAGCGGAACATGAGCGAGCCATGCGGTGACCAGGCGGTGGTGACAGGGGTGCTGTCGTGCCGGCCGGCGGGGCGGTTTTCGGCGGTGCTGGCGCCCCTGCTTTGCATCGGCTCGATGTGCAGCGTGCAACTCGGTGCGGCACTGTCGCGGCCGGCCACGATCGCCTACGGCACGGTGAGCACCACCTGGCTGCGCCTCGTGATCGCCGCGCTGGTGCTGGCGGTCGTGGTGCGACCGCCATTGACGACATATTCACGGCGGCGCTGGATGGCCGCTGCAGCGCTTGGCGTCGCGATGGCCTGCATGACGCTTTGCTTCTTCGAGGCGGTGCGCCGCGTGCCGCTCGGGCTGGCCGTGGCGATCAACTTTCTGGGGCCGCTCGCGGTGGCCACCTGGGGCCTGCGCCGGTTCGCGCCGGCGGCTTTCCCCGCGCTCGCGGCGGCCGGCGTGTGGCTGCTCGCGCGTCACGACGGCAACTGGGTGGTGGCACCGGCGGCGCTGCTCTTTCCGCTCGGCTCGGCGGTGGGCTGGGCCGCCTACATCCTGCTGATGAAGCGCGTCGGCACCATGTTCGACGGTTTTCAGGGGCTCGCCACCTCACTGATCGTGGCCGCGATCGCGACCACGCCGTTCGGGCTGGCGCAGAGCGGCGGCCACGTTCCGGCCGCCCAGCTGGTCGATGCCGCGGGGCTGGCGCTGCTGGTGCCCCTGCTGCCTTACGTGCTCGAGCTGATCGCGTTGCGCCGGATGCGCGCGGCGTCGTTCGGCATCCTGATGAGTGCCGAGCCGGCGATCGCGGCCGTGATCGGCGTGGCCGTGCTCGGGCAGGCAATCACCCTCGTGCAGGGCATCGGCACGCTGTGCGTGGTCGGTGCGAGCATCGGAGCGGTCGCGCTGGACGCGTAGTGCGACGCGCCGGGCGAGCCCGCTCCACCCGCCCTTACCAGCGGGCCTCGACGGTCGCGTCAACTCCGCGATCTGCCCTGCCTCGAGCGGCACCACCGGCCGCTCCTGCGCCTGCATCATCGGCACCAGCCGCGCCGTGTCCTCCAGTTCCTCGAGCATCGCCGACGCCTCGCGCAGGCTCCGATGCCAGACCACCGGCCCGAGCCGCTCGAGCAGCACGCCGCACACCGATCCGGCCAGCTCGCGCACGCGCTCGGCCACGGCGGGGTCGCCGGGCCGGCGATACGGGATCAGCGGCACGTGGCCGACCTTCATCACGTGGTACGGCGTGATCGGCCAGCCGTCGTCGAGCCGTGCTCGGCCGGCGCGCGCGCGATCGCGGCCAGAGCGCCTTCCACCAGCGTGCCGGCGCGCTCCACGCCGAGCGTGGCCTGCACGTGCGCCAGCGCGTCGGGCGCGGCGGTCGCGTGGAGCAGCACGGTGTCGCCGGCATGGCGCTCGACGAACGCCAGCGCCTGCTCGACCACCGGCTCGCCCGCCAGCGCGAGCGGATCGAGCCGCAAGTCGAGAGTTTCACGACGGGCTTCGGCGGCGCGCTGTCGCGCACCGGCCCCGTGGTGGGCCTGGGCGCCGTGCTCGGCGGGATCCTGATCGCCGCCGGCGGCGCGGACCGCATCGCCAATGCCTTCGTGGGCAAGCGGCCGATCTGGCTCGCGCCGTGGACGATCTGCGCGGCCGCGCTGCTGGTGGGCATGCCGCATCCGTTCGACCTCAGCTTCATCATGCTGGCGCCGCTCGTCTACACCATCGCACGCCGCACCGGCAGCCGCCTGCCGTCCATCGGCCTGCCCGTCGCGGCCTGCCTGTACGTGTCGCACGGCCTGCTGCCGCCGCACTCGGCGCCCACCCAGGCGGTGGCGGCGTATCACGCCAACACCGGGCTCACGCTGCTGTGCGGCCTTCGTGTTCTTCCAGTCGCTGAACGATCCGATCCCGTCGCTGCTGGTGGCCGTGATCTTCGCGTGGTTCGTGCTCGGCGCGATCCTGCTGATCCTCGGCGCGGGCGGCGGCTTCAGCCAGATGCTGAAGTCGGTGCATCTCGACACGATCGTCGTGGATCACGCCGCGCACCGGGCGAGCAGGCCGCCGCTGCTGGTGGCGCACCCGGGCGTGTCGCCGGAGCTGATGGCGCTGGCCACGGCGTCGGGCGCGGTGATGCTCTCGCACGTCGACGATTCGGGCTTCTGGCTGTTCAAGGAATATTTCCGCCTGTCGGTGGCGCAGACGCGGCGCACCTGGACGCTGATGCTGTCGCTGCAATCGCTGATCGGGCTCGCGGGCGTGCTGCTGCTCGCCAACTTCATCGGCTAACTCGGCTACCATAGCGGCCATTTTCCGAAATTCCGCGAAATCCGCATGTCGAGCAAGCCCCGATCCGATGAAGCCACGGCCACGCCGCTGATCCCCGACCAGCGGCGCGAAACGATGCTGCGGCTGTTGCGACGCGACAAGGTGCTGTCGCTGCATCAGTTGATGGAGGCGCTCGGCTGCTCGCACATGACGGTGCGACGCGACATCGCGCTGCTCGAGCGCGACGGGCTCGTACATTCGGTGCCGGGCGGCGTGCGGGTGGCGAGCCAGCTCGCCACCGAGCCGAGCCACGTGTCGAAGGCGCTGATCGATCCGCACGAGAAGCGCGCGATCGCGCGCGTGGCCGCGTCCTTCCTGCGCCCCGGCATGACCGCCTATCTCGACGCGGGCACCACCACGCTCGCGCTGGTGCCGCACATCCTGGCGCTGCCCGACGTCACGGTGGTGACCAACGATTTCCCGATCATGCAGGAGCTGATGAACGCCGGGCACGTGGCCGCGATCCATACCGGCGGCCTGCTCGATCACGCCAATCAGTCGAGCGTGGGCGAGCTGGCGGCGTCCACGCTGCGCCAGCTTTCGGTGGACGTGGCCTTCATCTCGGCCAGTTCATGGGATCTGCGGCGCGGCATGACCACGCCGTCGGCGCCGAAGGTCGGCGTGAAGCGCGCGGCGATCGAGGTGGCCGAGCAGGCGGTGCTGCTCGCCACCAGCTCGAAGTACGGCACCTTCAGCACCTACAAGATCGCCGAGCTCGAGCGCTTCGATCACATCGTCAGCGATGCCAGGATGCCCGACGCGGCTGCGTCGGGCATCGTGGCCGCGGGGCTGTCGCTGAAGCTCGCGGCGATCGAGGCCTGAGCGGGCTCGTCGCGGCTCAGGCCATCGCCGGGGCCCGCATCGGCAGCCCGCCGCGCGCGGGCTTGCCGTCTGCCACGAAGTAGGCCGCGGTGGAGCGCGCGAGCGGCTGGCGCCCGCGGATCCGGTCGGCGATCTTCTCCGCGATCATGATGGTGGGGGCGTTCAGGTTGCCGGTCGTGATGATCGGCATGATCGACGCGTCCACCACGCGCAGGCCCTCGAGCCCGTGCACGCGGCCCTCGTTGTCCACCACGGCCATGTCGTCGTAACCCATCTTGTTCGAGCACGACGGATGGAACGCCGTCTCGGCGCGCCGGCGCACGAAGGTGTCGAGCTCGGTGTCGCTCGTCAGGTTCGCGCCCGGATTCAGCTCCTCGCCGCGATAGCGATCGAGCGCGGGCTGGCGCATGATCTCGCGCGTGGCGCGGATCGCGTCGCGGAACTCGCGCCAGTCGAGCGCTTCTGCCATGTAGTTGAACAGGATGCTCGGGTGCGCGTTCGGATCGCGCGAGGTCAGCTTCACGCGGCCCCGGCTCGGCGAGCGCATCGAGCCGACGTGCGCCTGGAAGCCGTGCATCTCGATCGCGTTCGAGCCGTTGTAGTTGATCGCCACCGGCAGGAAGTGATACTGGATGTTCGGCCAGAGATCGTCGTCGCGGGTGCGGATGAAGCCGCCCGCCTCGAAGTGGTTGCTCGCGCCGAGGCCGGTGCCGTTCAGCATCCATTCGAGGCCGATCTTCGGCTGGTTCCACCACTTCAGCGCCGGGTACAGCGACACCGGCTCCCTGCACCCGTACTGGATGTACATCTCCAGGTGGTCCTGCAGGTTCTGGCCCACGCCGGGCAGATCGAGCACCACCGGAATGTCGAGCGCCTTCAGCCACGCGCCGGGGCCCACGCCCGAGCGCTGCAGCAGCTGCGGCGACGCGATCGCGCCGCTGCACACCAGCACCTCGCGGCGCGCGTGCGCGGTGACAGGCTGACCGTGGCGCAGATAGGCCACGCCGGTGGCGCGCTTGCCCGTGAACAGCACGCGGTCCGCCACCGCGTGGGTGACGATCTCGAGATTCGGGCGCGCGCGCGCCTGATCCAGATAGCCGCGCGCCGTGGAGGCGCGGCGGCCCTTCGGCGTGACGGTGCGGTCCATCGGGCCGAAGCCTTCCTGCTGATAGCCGTTCAGATCGTCGGTGCGCGGGTAGCCGGCCTGCACGCCGGCCTCCACCATCGCCTCGAACAGCGGATTCACGCCGGGCTTGCTGGTGGTGACCGACACCGGGCCGTCGCCGCCGTGGTAATCGTTCGGGCCCGCGTCGCGCGTTTCGGCCTTGCGGAAGTAGGGCAGGCAGTCCAGGTAGGTCCAGTCTTCCAGCCCCTTGTGGGTGGCCCAGTTGTCGTAGTCGAGCGCGTTGCCGCGGATGTAGCACATGCCGTTGATCAGCGACGAGCCGCCGAGCCCCTTGCCGCGCCCGCATTCCATGCGGCGGTTGTCCATGTGCGGTTCCGGGTCCGTCTCGTAGGCCCAGTTGTAGCGGCGGCCCTGCAGCGGATAGGCGAGCGCCGCGGGCATCTGCGTGCGGAAGTCGAAGCGGTAGTCGGGGCCGCCCGCCTCGAGCAGCAGCACGGTCACGTCGGCATCCTCGGTCAACCGCGTGGCCAGCACGTTGCCGGCCGAACCGGCGCCGCAGATGATGTAGTCGTATTCGCGAGTCGTCATGGCTTGCTCTCCTTCACTCAGAACACCGGGTTGTAGCGGCCCAGCTCCACCTGCACGGACTTGATGCGCGTGTAGTGCTCGAGCGTGGTGATGCCGTTCTCGCGGCCCACGCCCGACTGCTTGTAGCCGCCCACCGGCATCTCGGCCGGCGATTCGCCCCAGGTGTTGATCCAGCAGATGCCGGCCTCGAGCCGGTGGATCGCGCGGTGCGCGCGCGCGAGGTTCTCGGTCACCACGCCGGCGGCGAGGCCGTAGTCGGTGGCGTTGGCGCGCGCGATCGCCTCCTCTTCGGTGGCGAAGTCGAGGATGCTCATCACCGGCCCGAAGATCTCCTCGCGCACGATGCGCATGTCGTCGCGACAGTCGGCGAACACCGTGGGTGCCACGTACTGGCCGCCCGCGAAGTGGTCGTGCACGAGGCGCTCGCCGCCTGCCAGCAGCTTCGCGCCCTCGGCCTTGCCGCTCTCGATGAAGCCGAGCACCTTGTCGAGCTGGGCCGCGCTCGCGAGCGGGCCGAAGTTGGTGTTCGGGTCGGTCGGCCGGCCCACGCGGATGCGTGCCACGCGTTCGAGCACGCGGGCGACGAAGGCGTCCTTCACGCTGTGGTCCACGAACACCCGCGTGCCGTTGGTGCACACCTGGCCCGCGCTGAAGAAGTTGGCGGTCACGGCGATGTCGGCGGCGCGATCGAGATCCGCGTCGGCGAACACGATCAGCGGCGACTTGCCGCCGAGCTCCATCGTCACTTCCTTCAGCGACGACGCGCCGGCCAGCGACATCACCTTCTTGCCGGTTTCCACGCCGCCCGTGAACGACACCTTGGCGATGCCGGGATGGCCCGCGAGCAGCGCGCCCACCGCGCCGTTGCCCTGCACCACGTTGAACACGCCGGCCGGCACGCCGGCTTCCGTGTAGATCTCGGCCAGCTTCAGCGCCGACAGCGGCGTGACCTCGCTCGGCTTGAAGATCATCGCGTTGCCGGCCGCGAGCGCCGGCGCCGTCTTCCAGCACGCGATCTGGATCGGGTAGTTCCAGGCACCGATGCCGGCACACACGCCGAGCGGCTCGCGCCGCGTGTAGACGAAGGATTCCTCGCGCAACGGGATCTGCAGGCCCTCGATCGCGGTGGCGAGGCCGGCGTAGTACTCGATCACGTCGGCGCCGGTCACGATGTCGACGGCCAGCGTCTCGGCGATCGGCTTGCCGGTGTCGCGCATTTCCAGCTCGGCGAGTGCGTCGTTGCGCTCGCGCAGCAGCTCCACCGCGCGGCGCAGGATGCGCGAGCGCTGCATCGCCGTCATCGCGGCCCACACGCGCTGGCCCTCGCGCGCCGATTCCACGGCGCGCTCCACATCGGCCGCGCTCGCCTGCTGCACCGTGGCGAGGTGCTCGCCGGTGGCCGGATCGTGCGTCTCGAACACCACGCCGCTGGTCGCGTCCACGTAGGCACCGCCGATGTAAAGCTTTTGCAGACCGTAAACCGTCATGGCATTTCTCCTAGTCAGTCGTGAGGCCGGCAGCCGCGCGCACCGGCGCGAGCTGCAGGTCGATGTATTCGTTGGCGAGATTCTGTGCCGTGCGCGTGTCGATCGGGGCGCCGGCCAGCGCGCCGCGCAGCCACAGCCCGTCGATCAGGGCCGCGAGGCCGAGCGCCGCGTGGCGCGCCTTCGCGCGCGTCAGCAGCTTCGCGAATTCGGCGCACAGGTTCGAGTGCAGCCGCCGCGTGTTCACGCGCTGCAGCCGGCCCAGCCCCGGCGCGTGCATGCTCTGCGACCAGAACGCGAGCCAGGTCTTCATGACCGGCGCGCTGACCTGGGTGTCGTCGAAATTGGCGGCCACGATCGCGCGCAGCCGGGCGCGCGGCTCGTTGCGCGCGGCCGTGCGGCGACGCGAGGTGGCGAGCCAGAGGTCGCGCAGCACGTGGCGCATGGTGGCCTCGAGCAGGCCGTCCTTGTCGCCGAAGTAGTGGCTGACGATGCCCGTCGAGATGTTCGCGCGCTGTGCCACCGAGGCGAGCGTGGTGCCGGGCAGGCCGGCTTCGTCGATGTTGCGCAGCGTCGCGTCGATCAACTGGGCGCGCCGGACTTCCCGCATTCCGAGTTTGGGCATGGGCGGATGGCCGTGGGGACGGAAAAGTCGGCAGGATAACGGTTTTTTATTGATCGTTCAATCAACAAAAAACGGATCGGGGCCGCTGGCCGGTTGCGTGCACGAGTGGGGTGGCCGGAGAAGTTACCGAATCGTTCCCGGGCGGCCGGTCGGTGTTACCCCTTCCTGGCGAATAAAACAAAATGAATGGCGACCGTAAAACAATGAATAATGTTTAAGGCGTTTCAAATGGATAATTTTTTCGGATTCCAATGGAATTGGAATGGGCATGGACGCCGCGGCGAGGCGATTGCGTCGAACCGATGACGGCTGGCAGGTTCGGGGGGCGCTTCGACAGCTTCGTGTTGCTGTGCCGCAATAAAATCACCATGTATTTGATAACAAAGGGATTGATGGATGGAATCGAGGCCGAATTCCTGCACCTGATACATCTGACAGGGAAGGTCGGATCGCCATACCATAGAAAATATGACACAAGCATGAAGGCCATTTTTTTATGCGGATTTATGCGTCGAACGCGAATGAAACGATGTTGCGGGGATGCCGATTTTCAATGCGGGAATTAATCTGGAATTGGTTGAGTTTTCTGCGGGACGCGTATTAATATTCGTACCCATGCAGGTGTACCGTCCGGTGGGTTCCGGCAGCGCTCGCGCGGCACCGGATCGGCAAGAACACAGCGTCCACGAAGTCACGGAGGCGCCGGGGGCCAGCAACAGGACGTGCGCCGCGTGCCGCGACGCAGTCCTGGCGGCCGTATCGTTGCAAGCGGGTGCGTGGCCGTCGTGCGGGCCACGGCCATGCGCGGCAACGATAAGGACTCCGGCATAAAGGAGGGTAGCCGCCACGGGTCGTCCCGCGGTGCGGTTACGGGGAGCGTTCGCCTGAGCGGGCGCGTATCGCATTTGAAGCCGGGTTCCTTGCCGGAGCTACGCCATGCCTATCGAGAAACAGGTCGTCCCGCTGCCGAGCGGCTTGAACGTCTATGTCGAGCACCACGTCCACGATCCGTCCTTCGAGACGGTGATCCTGATCAACGGCGCGCTTGCCACCACGGCCTCGTTCGGCCAGACGGTGCGCTATCTCGGCGAGCGTCTCAACGCGATCTGCTTCGATCTGCCCTACGCGGGGCAGTCGCGGCAGCACAATCCCGGCAAGTTCGTGCTGACCAAGGACGACGAGGTCGGCATCCTGCTGCATCTGGCCGAGCATTTCCGCCCGTCCTACCTGCTGTCGGTGTCGTGGGGCGGGGTGGCCTCGCTGTTCGCGCTGTCGCGCGGCTGCACGAGCGTGCGGCGCGCGGTGGTGGCCTCGTTCTCGCCGTTCCTGAACGACGCGATGATCGACTACGTGACGCGCGCCCGCGACCACATCGCGGCCGGCGAGAACCTGCACGCGGCGCAGTTGCTGAACGACACGGTGGGCCGCTATCTGCCGCGCATCATGAAGCTCTACAACTACCGCTACCTCACCCGGCTGCCGCGCGACGAGCAGGATCAGGTGGCCTTCCACGTGAACCAGATCCTCGAGATGCAGCCCGAGCGCTATCTCGACGAGTTCTCGCGCATCCGGTGCGGCGTGAAGTTCATCAACGGCGAGCTCGACGAATACACCACGCCGAACGACGTGCGCCGCCTCGGCGGCTACGTGCGCCAGGCCGAGTTCGAAACCATCCGCAAGGCCGGCCACTTCCTCGATCTCGAAGGGCGCCAGCAGCAGGAGAACGTGCGTGCCGCGATCCTCGGCTACTTCTGCGACGGGCGCAGCGCCGCCGCGCCGGACGGCGGCTTCGATTCGCTCTCGCCGATGCCGGTGCTGTCCTGAGCGGCGTTCCCCGAAGGCTCCGGAGGCGGTGACCATGTCGAAGATGATCATCACGGCGATCGGCTCGGCGGGCGACGTGTATCCGCTGCTCGGCGTCGGACGCGCGCTGGCCGATCGCGGGCATCGCGTGGTGTTCTGCACCCATCCGCAGTTCGAGCCGAACGCGCTGCGCTGCGGCTTCGAGTACGTGCCGATCGGCACCGCGCGCGACTACGCCGAGGCGATGGCGAATCCGGCGCTGTGGCATCCGCGCACCTCGTTTCGCACGCTGTGGCACGTGATCGCGCCGTCGCTGCGGCCGCATTTCGACACGCTGCGTGCGCTCGTGGACGACGACACGGTGCTGATCGGCACGCTGTGGGCGTTCTCGGCGCGGCTGCTGCAGGAGCGCGACGGCGTGCGCTACGTGTCGGTGCAGGTGTCGCCGTCCACGCTGCTCTCGGCACACGCGCCGCCCACCCACCAGCGCCTCACGGTGCCGCGCTGGCTGCCGCTGTGGATGAAGGCCGGATTGATGACGCTGATCGAGCGCGGCGTGCTGGACAAGGTGTGCGGGCCCGAGCTCGATGCCTTGCGTGCCGAGCTGGGCCTGGCGCCCGCGCGGCGCATCCTGGGCCGCTGGCTGCATTCGCCCGACGGCGTGCTGTGCCTGTTTCCGGGCTGGTTCGCCGAGCCGCAGCCCGACTGGCCGGCCAGTCACCGGCTGGCCGGTTTTCCGTTGTTCAACGACGTGGACGACGCTGCGCCCGATCCCGAGCTCGACGCCTTTCTCGCAGCCGGCGAGCCGCCCGTGGTGTTCACGGCCGGCTCCACCCGGATCGACGGCGCCGGCTACGCCGCCGCCGTGGCCGAGGCGATGCGCGCCACCGGCGCGCGCGGCATCCTGATCACGGCGGACACGGCGCGCCAGGATGGCGAGCCGGATTCGAGCCGGCTGCTCAGGCGCCGCTACGTGCCGCTGCGCGCGCTGCTGCCGAAGTGCCGCGCGCTGGTGCATCACGGCGGCATCGGCACCGCCTCGCTCGCCTACGAGGCCGGCGTCGCGCAGGTGGTCACGCCGTTCGCGCACGACCAGTTCGACAACGCGCAGCGCGTGGCCGACAGCGGCTGCGGCCTGCGCGTGGACGCGCCGGTGACCGGCGTCGCGCTGTCGGCCACGCGCTGCGCGTTGTCGAACTGGTCGTGCGCGGACGGCATCACCACTTGCGGCAAGCCCGCCTCGTAAGCCAGCGACGCCGTGCCGATGCCGCCGTGATGCACCAGCGCGCGGGCGCGCGGCAGCAACTGGCGCAGCGGCACGTAACGGCGCTTGACGAGGCGCGACGCATCCGGCTCGCCGTCGCGCCGCGCCGTGTCGGGCGTGATCACGATGCCGCGCACGCCGGTCGCGCGCATCGCCTCGGCCACGGCGTCGGCAAAGCCCGCGCCGTCCACGCGCGTCGAGCCGGCGGTAAACACCACGGGCGCCTCGCCCGCGTCGAGGAACGCGTCGAGTTCGGGATCGGGTGCGTGCGCATCGATATCGTTGAACAGCGGGAAGCCGGCCAGCCGGTGATGGGCCGGCCAATCGGGCTGCGGCGCGGCGAACCACTCGGGAAACAGGCACAGCACGCCGTCGGTCGAATGCAGCCAGCGGCCGAGAATGCGGCGCGCGGGGGCCAGCCCCAGTTCGGCGCGCAGCGCGTTCAGTTGCGGCCCGCACACCTTGTCGAGCACGCGGCGCTCGATCAGCGTCATCAGGCCGGACTTGAACCACAGCGGCAGCCAGCGCGGAATCGTCAGGCGCTTGTGGGTGGGCGGCGCACGCGCCGACAGCAGCGTGGACGGCGATACCTGCACCGACACGTAACGCGCGCCGTCGCGTTCCTGCAACAGCCG
>JASLEG010000395.1 GCA_030151225.1 Burkholderia sp.
TCCGAGCCGCTCACGAGGACATAGCCAGCACACGACGCCACATCGGTTCCCGTAGGTGCCAACGTCCCGTCGCTACGCAACTCCACGCAAACGGCCATAAATCAGCCCTTCGCCGCTGCAGCAACAGCAGCCGATGCGCCAGGCTTCACAACCTTCGTGATCGGAACGAGGATCACCGAGCGGGCGACCTGCAATCGGCCATTCACCACCGAGAACGACCGATAGTCGAACGTCGCAGGACCCGGAGTGAGCGGCGTATCAGAGCGCGCCGTGAAGGGGCTCCGCACCCCATCGCACTCCAGATCGGCCACCTGCTCAAACCACTCAGACGTGCGGCCATCACCAGACCATGTGCGCCGCTCCGCAGGACGATCCAACACAGTCGCCGTGATGCCCTCCCCGGCGCCCTGCTCCACCACCGCCCGGCCGATAGCCAGACGACCACCATTCATACCGAAGGATCGCGGCGACAGGTGGCCGAGGCCCGGCGAGAGCGGCACGTCCCCCGAGAACTCGAACGACACCGGGATGCCATCCAACTCGAATTCAGCCCACTGCGAGAAGAACTCACGGCGAACACCATTGCCCTCCCATGAACGGGGCTCGGGCTTACGATCAAGAATTTTGAGCTGCACAGGCACTCACTCCAGCTGTTATAGGTACGTCACGCCACGCGAATATGCGGCCCGCCGGCGTGATCTCGACGTGCCACTCAGATTTGAGAAATTCCCCGGTGAGCTTGTCCATATACCCACCCTTGACCTTGCGAACATCGGCCGAACCGCTGAAATGCTCGCGAGCAAACAGCGGGGCACGCCACCATCGAACAGCGCGCTTGCCTTCGTCCTGGAGCCCGGAGACGCCGTAGGTCCGTGCACCCTTCGGGATACGACCGGCCATCTCCGCATCGAATTTGCTGGCGTATTTCGCCATGTACATCACCGGGGCCTTGATACCGCCCTTCGGCGACCGGATATGCGCGAAACCGTGCGGCCACCAACCCGCCTTCGCCGGATTCGGAAACAGATGAATCGACCGGACCCATATCAGGCAGTGGTAATGCACCGCCCCACGCTGCTGCAGCTCCAGCGTCCACACCATCCGCATCCGGACACCACGGGCAGCACGGCGAAACCAGTCACGGACCGACCGGCGAAAATCACCGATATGGCCCGGCTTCCAATCATCGACACCCCGATACGTCAACGTCACGAACAGCGGGCGCCACCGATAACCACGACCCTCAGAGTGAGCCTCGAAATCCAGATAGCGCGCAGAATTGAGAACGGCCTTTTTCATTTTCTTGGCACGGGACGCCAAGACGTCTATCTCGATGGTCTCTCTTACCCCCTTTGCCCCCTTTGTTATAGAAGGGTCAAGTTCCGTGGACCCTTCGGGTTTTTGCTCGCTACGCTCGCAAAAAGCCGAAGGGTCCAGAGCACGCTGCGCAGCCTGGAAACGCTCTTTTGCAAGAGAGGAGAAAGGAGCGTCCATCGCGTTCAAGTCGGCGACGCGCTCACGCAGACGAATGGCCCGCAGCTTCCCCAGCGCACGCACAGGGCTAGCCTCATCCTTCGCAATGCGCGCCAGCACAATCGGCGGCGTCGGCCGCTCTAGAACATTGCTGCCATCAGGGGCGCGGAAGAAGCGCTCAGGCGTCATCGTCACTCCACCATCCGAATGCCGAGCCCTCAAACGCCTCAGGCAACGCGCCCTGCTCGCTCAGAACATCACACAGAGACACCTGAAACGGCTGCAGGATGGCGAGCAAATCCTCATTGCCGCTACGGATCGCACTCACCATCAAATCGTCCAGCGTATGCAGAAATGGCGACACCCAATCAAGCTCCATATTCCAGCTCCAAAGCACGGACCCGGTCCGCCCACTGATTGCGATAGGGATAGACAGGCCGGCGACGTGCGAGCAGATCCATAGCCAGATCGAGCCCGGCCCGCACACCCTGCGCGTAGATCAGGGACGCAGGCACAAACAGCGACGAGCACTGAAACGATGCCGATGGCTCCGCAGCCGCCACATCGACCACATGCTGAATCAACCGGCTATTCCACTGCCCCGGCTCCTCATTCATCCGATGCACTGGGAACATGCCGATGCCTCAGAGTCAGCAGTGCGCGAAACGCACGGATGGCCAGATCAATTGCACGCGTCAGGCCGAGACAGAAAATGACGAGAACGAACACCGAGGACGCGAGGCTCATTGCTGGGACTCCAGACGGGCTAGCTCATCCGCACCGATATTCCGCAGCAGCCGATGACGCAGCCACAGCGTGTGCAGATGAAGCAACAGCGAGTAGCCGCCGACGATGAACACGATCACCGTGAACAAGCTCGCGCAGAGGTCGAAAACCTGAAACAGCCGAGGAACGAAAAAGCCGCGTACCGGCAGAAACGCGCCAGCGTAGGCGGCTTGCAGCTCAAACCAGTACATATGCAGAAACTCAAGCAACCGCAGCGGATAACCAGCCAGCGGACAGCCGGGAGTCGGACAACCAACACTCAGATCGCAGTCAACGAACATCGGAGGCGCCCAACCGGCAGGACAAGCGAAAACGCAACTCCGAAACCATGACTGCATGGCCAACATCGAACGCATCAAAAAGATGCTGAACCAGTTCGGCTGTCACGCGGTCCATGGGCCGCGGAATTCCAGAAACCAATAGATCAATGCTACGAATCATGCTGAACCGCCCCAAATAGCTTTAGACCACCTAAAGTCTGCCGGGGTTAAGCTACGCTAAAGTCCGAAAAATTCAACACATCTAAAACGCTGCCGCGAGGGTCAAATCAAATGACTGCATCAATCAAACTAATAGATGACTATAGGCAGCAGCTATCAATTAAGACCAACCGCGAGCTTGCAAAAAAACTACGCGTGACTGACGGCAGCGTCAGTAATTGGATGAATGGGCGCAACCAACCCGATGCAGAAAGCATCATGAAAATGTGCGCCGCCCTAGGCGAGTCGCCAGCGAAGTGGCTAACGCTGGTTGAAGCAGAGCGCGCCAAAACGCCAGCTGCACGGAAAGCCTGGCTTCAGGTAGCACAGCAGCTGGCAATGAGCATTGTAATATGTATAGCCGTCTATGCGCCTATATCATTGGCCAACACGAACTCCGATGTGAATGGCGAATCTATACATTATGCGAAGTCGAGGATAAGGCCAGCAAGCCAGCCCCGCGCCGGCATCGTGGCCCAAAGCCTCGCCCATGGATGCTCGACGCCTCCGGCTTCTCCGGCCTGCTGCACAGCTGCTTCATGAGTCCCAAGCGATGTGCCGAGTCTCTCGGCGTGTCGCTGCGCACTTTCCAGAACTGGATGGTCGGCAAGCACCGTATGCCATGGTCCGTTATGCGGCAGCGCTTGTACTGGCGTGGGCATCTTGGTGCTCCGCGTGACCGCTGGAATGGCTGGACGACTGACGCCGATGCGATTTGCTGACCAGCTGCCACTGTGTCCACGCACTTGGTTCCGGACCTGGTTCATAGTGGATCGAATTTGCAGGCTGCCATAAACAAAGGCACACCCGCGTTGCTCCAGGCGTCCACCATTCGACATGGTGACATTCAAGTCGTCGAGAGTGACCTGCCGCTGCAGCATCCCGGCGCAAATTCCCGGTCGCGTCGCTGACGCCCTGCCCCTTGCCGCAGGCGTTCACGCCATTGCCTGCAGCGCATCCTGACCCATGCATGAAATCGTGCCGCAGTGGCCTCCATTGATGCAGCACGATCATAGGGTTCATCGGATCATGACGGCTAATCCAGCTGTCAGCGGGCAGCTATAGTGAAGTCATCAGTGCGACCCGGCGGCACTGCTTCAGGGCCGCGTATCACGCCGCAGCGCCAATGCCCATCCGCACGCCCTGCCCTCAGCAAAGGACAACCATGACCCAGACTATTCCGACCGTGACACTGAACAACGGCGTCTTGATGCCGATCCTGGGTTTTGGCGTGTTTCAGGTGCCCGATCCCGCCGAATGCGAGCGCAGCGTTCACGATGCCATTGATGTTGGATACCGCCTGCTCGACACGGCGACGTCCTATGGCAACGAGGAGGCCGTAGGAAACGCCATTCGCAATCACGGTATCGATCGTGGTGAGCTGGTCGTCACGACCAAGCTGTGGATCGAAGATGCAAGTTATGAGGGAGCCAAGGCCGCCTTTGAGCGTTCGATCAACAAGTTGCAGGTGGACTATCTGGATCTCTGGTTGATTCATCAGCCTTATGGCGACGTATACGGCGCCTGGCGTGCGATGCAGGAAATCCATGCCTCGGGCAGGACCCGTGCCATTGGGGTAAGCAATTTCTATCCTGATCGTCTGCTCGACTTTGTCCTGCACAACGAGATTGCGCCAGCGGTCAACCAGATCGAAGTGCATCCTTTCCATCAACAGGAGGACGCACAGAAGATCCTCACCGAATACGGCGTCCAGCCGGAGGCCTGGGGGCCCTTCGCCGAAGGAAAGAATGGCCTGTTCAGCAATGAGATTCTGCAGACCATCGGCCGCAAGCATGGCAAGAGTATTGCCCAGGTGGTTCTGCGCTGGCTGATTCAGCGTCAGATCGTGGCTATTCCGAAGTCGGTCCGCAAGGAACGCATGGCCGAGAATTTCGATGTATTCGATTTCGAGCTTGACGCCGCAGACATCGCCAAGATCCAAGTACTCGATACCAAGGCCAGCAGTTTCTTCGATCACCGC
>JASLEG010000341.1 GCA_030151225.1 Burkholderia sp.
GTGTTCGCGCGCGTGCTGTCGTCGCTGAAGACGCAGCGCGTGGCCGCCAGCAAGGTGCTGTCGGGCCCGGCGCCGGCGAAGCTCGAAGGCGACCGTGCCGCGTTCATCGAGTCGGTGCGCCGCGCGCTGTACCTGAGCAAGGTGATCTCGTACGCGCAGGGCTTCGCGCAGCTCGACACCGCGTCGAAGGAATACGACTGGAAGCTGGACCTCGGCGAGATCGCGAAGATCTTCCGCGCCGGCTGCATCATCCGCGCGCGCTTCCTGCAGAAGATCACCGACGCGTACAAGGCCAGCCCGGAACTCGCGAACCTGCTGCTCGACCCGTACTTCCACGACATCTCCACCCAGTACCAGGCCGCGCTGCGCGACGTGGTGGTGGCCGCGGTGAAGGCCGGCGTGCCGGTGCCGGCGTTCTCGTCGGCCGTGGCGTACTTCGACAGCTACCGCTCGGAACGCCTGCCGGCGAATCTCGTGCAGGCGCAGCGAGACTTCTTCGGCGCGCACACCTTCGAGCGCACCGACAAGTCGGGCAGCTTCCACGCGAACTGGGCGGAATGAGGCAGGGAACGGTAATTGTTGCGAATAGGCATGCTATCTATCGGGTCGATAGCCTCTGCCACAGGCGATTATTATCGTTCGCGGAACAGTGTTTTCGTCGTTTCATGGTTTTCCCTAGGTCACAACGAGCATAGACTTCATCTCACTCGCTGCTCACATGGTGTGTGCGGTGAAGCAAAAAATATCTCGGAGGTTGAATCATGAAGACGCTTATCGCCGCTGTTGCTGCTGCTGCCGTTCTGTCGATCCCGGCTGTGTCGTTCGCCCAACAGGCCAGCAACGGCCCGCTGACCCGCGCTGAAGTGAAGGCGCAACTGGTCCAGCTGGAAAAGGCCGGTTACACGCCGGGCCTCGACCGCACGGACTACCCGGCGGGTATCCAGGCAGCCGAAGCACGCATCAACCCGCAACAGAACTTCGCCAACGCCGACACCAGCGGCTACGGTGCGCAACCGGCAGCCGGCGCCGAATCGGGTACGCCGAACAAGGTTCGCCGCATCGCCGACGGCGCACCGGTCTTCAAGGGTCGTTGATCGCCCTGCCGGCCTCGGCCGAACGGTCGTCCGAAGCCGAACGCCGGCACTGAAGCAAGCGAAGTTGCAGTACACGCGGTACGAATCGACCCGTGGCTCCGAAAGGGCCCACGGGTCGATTTTTTTATATCGTGAAAAAATCGGGGTTTGCCGGTCCGGATTCGGTGCGGATTCGTATCCGGCGAATGGCTGATCGGGGCACGAAGGTTCCGAAATTCGCGTCGAGCAGGTACTATCCGACGGGCATGCAGCGGCCTGGCCGGGCCGCGCGGCGAGAATTGCGGCCCCGTCGCCGCCGTGCCGGAACCCGACATGAAACTGATTCGAAGCAGGACCTTCACCGCGTCGCGTGCCTGGGGCGCGCTCGATATCGCCAACATGCGCGGTATCACCACGCGGCTCCACTGGACCGACCAACCATACAAATGGCATGTGAACGACGGCGAGGAAGTGTTCGTCGTCCTCGACGGACAAGTCGACATGCACTATCGCGATGACGCCGGCGAGCACGTAGCCCTGCTCGAGGCCGGCGACATCTTTCATGCCACGGTGGGCACGGAGCACGTCGCCCATCCACGCGGGGAAGCTCGTATCCTCGTGGTGGAAACCGAAGGCAGCGTCTGAGGGTCCCACACGGGGGATCCGGCCCGACCCGGGCCACGCGGCTCGGCCGCCGCGCTGTGTAACTAGGGAGGCAGTTTGAGAACAACGATCTTCACCGAAACCACCACGTACCGTCGCGCCGTGTCCCGCGCGATGCTGCTCGCCGCCGGCGCCGCGCTCGTCGGCGGTTGCACCATGACGCCCTGGACCGACAACTGGCAGCCGTCGGGCCAGCCGCAGCCGTCGCGTCAGACCCAGGCCGGCGTGCTCGCGGGCTACTACCGCGTCAACCCCGGCGACACGCTGCCGTCGATCTCGGCCGGTTTCGGCCAGCGCGTGCAGGACCTGGCGAGCTGGAATCACATCGCGCCCACCGACATGTTGACACCGGGCCAGGTGCTGCGCGTGTCGCCGCCGCCGGGCTCGACCGCCGTCACTTCGCCGGTGCCGGGCGGCAACCCGTCGGCCTCGGCGCTGCCGGGCAGCAACCCGGCCACGCCGCCGGGCGACACGGGCACGCCGCTCGCGTGGCCGGCCCAGGGTACCGTTACCTCGCGCTTCATTCCGGGCAGGACGCAGGGCATCACGATCACGTCCACCGGCGACAAGACCGTGCGCGCCGCCGCCGCCGGCCGCGTGGTGTATTCGGGCACGGGCCTCGCGAAATACGGCCCGCTGGTGATCCTCAAGCACGAAAGCGGGCTGATCACGGCTTACGGCCACAACGGCCAGTTGCTCGTGAACGAGGGCGACGCCGTGTCGGCCGGCCAGCCGATCGCCGAAATGGCGCCGACGCCGGACGGCCGCGCCTCCTTCGAGTTCGAGGTGCGTCAGGACGGCAAGCCCGTCGATCCGATCCAGTTCCTGCCGCGCAACGGCGGTTGAGGAACCCGGCCGCGGCGCCGTGCCCCCGGGCGGGGTGAACGGCGCCGCGCGCCTTTGCCGATTTCCCCCATGTTTCGCCTCCCCGGCGTCCCGTCACGGCGACGCGGCTTCATGCCGCCTGAGCGCCGTCATCCCCGCATCGCACGCGAGCCGGTACAATCGCCGCCAAAGCCGCCGGCGCGTTGCCACGCCAGGCGGCCCCCACACGACCAGGCTTTCGAGCCGGAGACCCGATGAAAAACATACTGGCGACCCAGCGGCGCTACAACCGCCCGGCGATCGCATTCCACTGGGCCATCGTGCTGCTGGTGGCACTGGCCTATCTCGCGATCGAGATTCGCGGCCCGAAGGGCACCGACAGCCGCACGTTCTGGATGAACGTGCACTTCTGCGCCGGCACGAGCATCTTCGTGCTGTCGATCCTGCGCGTGATCTGGCGGTTCGGCTCGCGCCAGCCCGATCCGCTGCCGCAGCCCGTCACGCTCGCCGTGCTCGCCCGGCTCTCGCATCTCGCGCTCTATCTGTTCACGCTCGGCCAGCCGCTGCTCGGCATGGCCTTCGTGAACATGGGCGGGCACCCCGTCACGATCGCGCCGCTCGGCGTGTCGTTCACGCTGTTCGGTGCGAACCCGGCGCTGCGCGGGCCGCTGAAGGAAACCCACGAGCTGCTCGGCAATGCGTTCTATTTCGTGATCGGCCTGCACGCGCTGGCCGCGCTGTGGCATCACTTCGTGAAGCGCGACACCACGCTGCGCCGCATCCTGCCGTAAGCGTCACCGGCCGCGCGCGGCGTTTCGCCGTGCGCAGCAGCGGTGGCGCCGTCGCTCATGCATGTTGCGCCCGCAACATGTCTCGCGTTTCAAACGCACCTGCCTGATTTTCCCGATGCTCGCGATCCAGCGCGTGACGCGCTGCTCGTCTCGGCGTGCGTCGAATTCCTCATTGCTTCGCAGTCCGATTCGATCGGATGCCGCATCGCAGCAGCGCGATGCCGCCAGCCACGCACGCCGCGTCGCGCCGCGTGCGTCAAGCGAATAGAGATGCCCATCCAAACAGCCGTGTGATTGCGGACAGGACGCGCACCGCCGTGTTTCACTCCGCACTGCCATGCGTGGCCGGCCTGCTTCGCCAGGCAGGCAACGCGGCACGACGCCGCCGGGGCGACGTCGATCCATCCAATAACGACGGAGATGAGCATGGTTCGAGCGATGCGTTCGAGGCTGGCGGCGAGGGCGGTGGCGTGGGCATTGAGGGCGATGCCGCTGGCCGCTGCGGCCGGGCTGGCGATGACGGCGGCGCCCGCCGCAGTGGCGGCCGACACCTATGCGGCCACGCGGTATCCGGTGATCCTCGTGCACGGCCTGGCCGGCACCGACAAGTTCGCCGGCGCGATCGACTACTGGTACGGCATCCAGAGCGATCTGCAGTCGCACGGCGCGACCGTGTACGTGGCGAACCTGTCGGGCTTCCAGAGCGACGACGGCCCGAACGGACGCGGCGAACAGCTGCTCGCCTACGTGAAGCAGGTGCTCGCGGCCACCGGCGCGAGCAAGGTGAACCTGATCGGCCACAGCCAGGGCGGCCTCACGTCGCGCTACGTGGCGGCCGTGGCGCCGCAGCTCGTGGCCTCGGTCACCACGATCGGCACGCCGCATCGCGGCTCCGAATTCGCCGACTTCGTGCAGGGCGTGCTGAAGACCGATCCCACCGGCCTGTCGTCCACGGTGATCGCGGCCTTCGTGAACGTGTTCGGCACGCTGGTCAGCAGCTCGCACAATCCCGACCAGGACGCGCTCGCCGCGCTGAAGACGCTGACCACCGCGCAGACCGCCGTCTACAACCAGAACTACCCGAGCGCGGGGCTCGGCGCGCCCGGCTCGTGCCAGACCGGCGCGGCCACCGAGACCGTGGGCGGCAACACGCACCTGCTGTATTCGTGGGCCGGCACGGCGATCCAGCCGACCGCCACCGTGCTCGGCGTGACCGGCGCGAAGGACACCAGCGTGAACACGATCGACGCCGCGAACCTGACCGATCCGTCCACGCTCGCGCTGCTCGGCACCGGTGCGGTGATGATCAATCGCGCGTCGGGGCAGAACGACGGGCTGGTGTCGCGTTGCAGCGCGCTGTTCGGGCAGGTGATCGGCACCAGCTACCACTGGAATCACCTCGACGAGATCAATCAGTTGCTCGGCGTGCGCGGCGCCAATGCCGAGGACCCGGTGGCCGTGATCCGCGCGCATCTGAACCGGCTCAAGCTGCAGGGCGTCTGATGCCGGGGCTGTCGAGGCTCGCGCTGTACGCGGCGAGCGGGGTGGTCGCGGCCGGCGCGATCACGTTCCGACTGTTGCCGCCGGGCGCGTCGCCCGTGCGGGCCGGGGCCGAGGCATCGCCTGCGGCCGTGATCGCCGCCAGCGACACGCGTGCGACGGCGAGCGCGCCGGCCGCGCTGCAGGCGTCGCTGCCGGCCGCGCTGGCCGGCACCCGCGCGC
>JASLEG010000347.1 GCA_030151225.1 Burkholderia sp.
GCTGCGCCGGCCGCGAGCGCCGCCGCCGATCACGGCGAGGCGAAGGCCGCCGGCGGCGAGGATCGCCGCGCACGCAGCCACGCCCCGGCCAACGCCGAAGGCAGTTCGATCCGCGTCGGCGTGGAGAAGGTGGACCAGCTGATCAACCTGGTGGGCGAGCTCGTGATCACGCAGGCGATGCTGGCCGAAACCACCAGCGCCTTCGATCCGGCCCTGCACGACCGCCTGTACAACGGCATGGCGCAGCTCGAGCGCAACGCGCGCGACCTGCAGGAAGCGGTGATGTCGATCCGCATGATGCCGATGGATTACGTGTTCAGCCGCTTCCCGCGTCTGGTGCGCGATCTCGCGACCAAGCTCGGCAAGGAAGTGGAACTGGTCACGTTCGGTCAGGCGACCGAGCTCGACAAGAGCCTGATCGAACGCATCATCGATCCGCTCACCCACCTCGTGCGCAACAGCCTCGACCACGGCATCGAAACGGTCGAGAAGCGCCGCGCGTCGGGCAAGGACGGCGTGGGCCAGCTGGTGCTGTCGGCCGCGCACCACGGCGGCAACATCGTGATCGAGGTCAGCGACGACGGCGCCGGCCTGAACCGCGAGCGGATCCTGAAGAAGGCCGCGCAGCAGGGCATTCCGGTGTCCGACACGATCAGCGACGAGGAAGTCTGGAACCTGATCTTCGCGCCGGGCTTCTCGACGGCCGAGACCATCACCGACGTGTCCGGCCGCGGCGTGGGCATGGACGTGGTCAAGCGCAACATCCAGTCGATGGGCGGCCACGTCGAGATCCAGTCGGTGGCGGGCAAGGGCACCACCACCCGCATCGTGCTGCCGCTCACGCTGGCGATCCTCGACGGCATGTCGGTCAAGGTCGGCAACGAGATCTTCATCCTGCCGCTGAACTTCGTGATGGAATCGCTGCAGCCGGCCTCGGCCGACATCTACACGGTCGGCAACGGCGAGCGCGTGGTGCGCGTGCGCGGCGAATACCTGCCGCTGGTGGCGCTGCACGAGGTGTTCTCGGTGGAGGATGCGCGTACCGATCCGACCCAGGGCATCGTCACGATCATGGAAACCGAAGGGCGTCGCTTCGCGATGCTGATCGACGAGCTGGTGGGCCAGCAGCAGGTGGTGGTGAAGAACCTCGAAACCAACTACCGCAAGGTCCACGGCATTTCGGCCGCCACGATCCTCGGCGACGGCAGCGTCGCCCTGATCGTCGACGTGGCCGCCCTCAACCGCGATGCCCGCACCGCCCACGGCGGCGCCGGCGCGCTCGCGACTTTCTAACCGCTACGCGGCCTTGCCGCAACTGGAGGACATCGTGTCCGAAGTGCAATCGATCCAACAGGCGGCCGCGGGCGCGGGCGTCAATCGGCGTGACCTCGCCCAGGGCGACGCGGCCGGTCAGGAATTTCTGGTGTTCACGCTCGGCGACGAGGAATACGGCATCGACATCCTGAAGGTGCAGGAAATCCGCGGTTACGACAGCGTCACGCGCATCGCGAACGCGCCCGAGTTCATCAAGGGCGTGATCAACCTGCGCGGCATCATCGTGCCGATCGTGGACATGCGCATCAAGTTCCACCTCGGCCGCATCGAGTACGACCATCAGACCGTCGTGATCATCCTGAACGTCGCGCATCGCGTGGTGGGCATGGTGGTGGACGGCGTGTCGGACGTGCTGACGCTGACGCCCGACCAGATCATGCCGGCGCCGGAGTTCGGCTCGACGCTGACCACCGAGTACCTGACGGGCCTCGGCAGCGTGGACGGCCGGATGCTGATCCTGATGGATATCGAAAAACTGATGACCAGCCGCGAAATGGCCCTCATCGACCAATTCGGCGGCTGACAGGCGCCACACCACACGGCTTCTCACGGGGAGAGTCACGATGTTGCAAAACTGGTCGATCCGCACGACGCTCACCGCGATCGGATTGTCGTTCGTACTGCTGACCGCCGTGGTGGGCGGTCTGGGCCTCGTCGCGCTGAATCAGACGGGTAGCGCACTCGACGAGATCGTGGGCGGCGATCTGCTCGCGATCCGCTCGGTCAACGATGCGTCGTCGAACCTGCTGCGCTCGCGCGTGGCGCTCGATCGCGCGCGCGCGCTGACCGAATCGGGCAACGTCGAGGATTCGCACAACGCGCTGAACCGCGCGCAGCAGCTCTACGACCTGTCGGGTCAGAGCTGGCAGGCCTTCCTCGCCGCGCCGAAGACCGGCATCGACACCGCGCTGGTCGACGAGGCCACGACACGCCACGACACGCTGAAGACGGCCGTCGACGCCGAGTTCACCGCGATCAAGGGCGGCGACATCGCCAGCTATCACTCGATCGCCGACACCCAGGTCAGCCCGATGTTCGTGGCCTACGACAAGGCCGTGACGGCCGTGGTGGGCGCGCTCGAGCAGCGTGTCGCCTCGCATCGAGAGGACACCCAGTCACGCATCTCGCTGATGTTCACGTGCATCGCGGTGGGCGTGGGGCTGGCCTTCGTGATGATCTTCGTGGTGCGCTTCATGCTGCGCGGCCTGATCGTCGCGCCGCTCGAATCGGCGATCGGCCAGTTCGAGCGGATCGCCGCGGGCGATCTGGCCGGGCGCATCAGTCACCACGGCACCAACGAGATCGGGCGCCTGTTCGACGGCATCGGCCGCATGCAGCAGGCCATGATCGGCATGGTGAAGTCCGTGCATCGCGGCGCCGATTCGATCGACGTCGGCGCGCACGAGATCGCCAGCGGCAACGTGGATCTGTCGCAGCGCACCGAGCAGCAGGCCGCCTCGCTGCAGGAAACCGCCTCGAGCATGGAAGAGCTGACCGGCACCGTGCGCCAGAACGCCGAGAACGCGCGTCAGGCGAGCCAACTGGCCGTCAACGCCTCGGACATCGCCACGCGTGGCGGCCAGGTGGTCAGCGAGGTCGTCACCACCATGCAGGCGATCTCGATCAGCTCGAACAAGGTGGTCGACATCATCGGCACGATCGAGGGCATTGCCTTCCAGACCAACATCCTGGCGCTGAACGCCGCCGTGGAAGCGGCGCGGGCCGGCGAGCAGGGCCGCGGCTTCGCGGTGGTGGCCGGCGAAGTGCGCTCGCTCGCGCAGCGCAGCGCGACCGCCGCCAAGGAAATCAAGCAGCTGATCGGCGATTCGGCCGACAACGTGCGCTCGGGCTCGGAGCTCGTGGAGCGCGCCGGCTCGACGATGGCCGAGATCGTGCAGGCGGTGCGCCGCGTGACCGACATCATCGGCGAGATCAGCGCCGCCTCGAACGAGCAGTCCACCGGCATCGAGCAGATCAACCGCGCGGTCGGCCAGATGGATGCCGTCACGCAGCAGAACGCAGCGCTCGTCGAGCAGGCCGCCGCGGCCGCCGCGTCGCTGGAAGACCAGACGCGCCAGCTGAAGGCGGTGGTGTCGGGCTGGCGTGTCGAGGGTGGCATCGCCGCGCTGGCGCAGCCGGTCGAGCCGGTGGTGCGCGCCAGGCCGGCCGCGCTGCCGTCGCCGAAGGCGGCCCTGCCGTCGGCGAGCGCCGCGCACCATGCGGGCAAGCCCGTCGAGAAGCACCACGACAAGCCGGCCGAGAAGCATGACGCGCATCACGTCGACAAGCACGCCGACGCATCGAAGGACGCCGCCGAGGCCACGCCGGTAGCGGCCGCCGCCTCGAGCGCACCGGCTGCCGCCGCGCCGCCGCGTCGTCCGGCCGCCGCCCGTGCGGGCGCG
>JASLEG010000013.1 GCA_030151225.1 Burkholderia sp.
ATCATCTGGTCGATCTCGGATTCCGACAGGCCCGAGTTCGCCTTGATGGTGATCTTGTTTTCCTTGCCGGTCGCCTTGTCCTTCGCGCCGACGTGCAGGATGCCGTTCGCGTCGATGTCGAAGGTCACTTCGATCTGCGGCGTGCCGCGCGGTGCCGGCGGGATGCCTTCGAGGTTGAACTCGCCGAGCAGCTTGTTGCCGGCCGCCATCTCGCGCTCACCCTGGAACACCTTGATCGTCACGGCGCCCTGGTTGTCGTCGGCCGTCGAGTAGACCTGCGCGTGCTTGGTCGGGATCGTGGTGTTCTTGTTGATCATCTTCGTCATCACACCGCCGAGCGTCTCGATGCCGAGCGACAGCGGGGTCACGTCGAGCAGCAGCACGTCCTTGCGGTCGCCCGACAGCACCTGGCCCTGAATCGCGGCGCCCACGGCCACGGCTTCGTCCGGGTTCACGTCGCGGCGCGGATCCTTGCCGAAGAACTCCTTCACCTTCTCCTGCACCTTCGGCATGCGCGTCTGGCCGCCGACCAGGATCACGTCATCGATGTCCGACACCTTGACGCCCGCATCCTTGATCGCGGTGCGGCACGGATCGATGGTGCGCTCGACCAACTCCTCGACGAGGGCTTCCAGCTTGGCGCGCGTGATCTTCAGGTTCAAGTGCTTCGGCCCGGACGCGTCGGCCGTGATGTACGGCAGGTTGATTTCGGTCTGCTGGCTCGACGACAGCTCGATCTTGGCCTTTTCGGCCGCTTCCTTCAGGCGTTGCAGCGCGAGCACGTCCTTCGACAGGTCGACGCCCTGCTCCTTCTTGAACTCGCCGATGATGTAATCGATGATGCGCTGGTCGAAGTCCTCGCCGCCGAGGAAGGTGTCGCCGTTGGTCGACAGCACTTCGAACTGCATTTCGCCGTCGACGTCCGCGATCTCGATGATCGACACGTCGAACGTGCCGCCGCCGAGGTCATACACGGCGATCTTGCGGTCGCCCTTCTCGGCCTTGTCCAGACCGAACGCGAGCGCGGCCGCGGTCGGCTCGTTGATGATCCGCTTGACTTCGAGGCCGGCGATGCGGCCCGCATCCTTGGTGGCCTGACGCTGGCTGTCGTTGAAGTAGGCCGGCACCGTGATCACGGCTTCCGTGACCGTCTCGCCGAGGTAGTCCTCGGCCGTCTTCTTCATCTTGCGCAGCACTTCGGCCGAGATCTGCGGCGGCGCGAGCTTTTCGCCGTGCGCTTCGACCCAGGCGTCGCCGTTGTCGGCCTTGATGATCGAATAGGGCATCAGGCCGATGTCCTTCTGCACTTCCTTCTCTTCGAAGCGGCGGCCGATCAGGCGCTTGACCGCGAACAGCGTGTTGCGCGGGTTGGTGACCGACTGACGCTTGGCCGGCGCGCCGACCAGCACTTCGTTGTCGTCCATGTAGGCGATGATCGACGGCGTGGTGCGGGCGCCTTCCGAATTCTCGATGACCTTGACCTGGTTGCCTTCCATGACGGCCACGCACGAGTTCGTGGTGCCGAGGTCAATACCGATGATCTTTCCCATTTTTCGTAATCTCCAGAAACTCTGATTGCTGCGGGTTTCCGGGCCGTTTTCCCGGGTTTTCCGCGCCGAATTCAACTCTGCACACGAAATTGGTGCGGCCGCGCCGTTTTCAAGACCCCTGAAGCGATGCGGCCATTCAATTTTTTCAGTCGCCGCCGGCCGGGCCGGTCAACGATTCGGGGCCGGATCGATCCGGCCCCGTGGGACAAGCTGGCGATGCGCGGCGGGCGGACCCGCGCGCACGGCGCGCGCCTTACTTCGGCTGCGCGACGGTCACGAGCGCCGGACGCAGCACGCGGTCGGCAATCATGAAGCCCTTCTGCAGCACGGCCACGACCGTGTTCGGCTCCTGCTCGGCCGGCACCATCGAGATCGCCTGATGCTGATGCGGATCGAATTTCGCGCCAACCGGGTCGATCACGACCACGCGGCCCTTCTCGAGCGCGCTCTGCAGCTGGCGCAGCGTCAGCTGGGCGCCTTCGCGGATCTTCGCGATGTCTTCGGAGGTGTCGCCCACGGCGGCCTCGAGGCTGTCGATCACGGGCAGCAGATGCTCGGCGAAGCTCTCGATGGCGAACTTGTGTGCCTTGGCGACGTCTTCCTGCGCGCGGCGGCGCACGTTTTCGGTTTCCGCCTTGGCGCGCAGATAGCTTTCCTGCAGCTCGGCCAGCTTGGCCTGTGCTTCGGCCAGCGCCGCGTCGGCTTCGGCTGCCACGGGTTGTTGCGCGTCGGCCGGAGCCGGTTGAGCGGCCTGCGTCTCGCGGCCGGTTTCGTCGGCCGGTTGACCAGCCGGATTCTCTTGCGTGTTTTCCATGTCGCTGAAATCGAATTGAATGATGAAAGCCGGATCGGCGGCGGCCCGCGAACGGCGCCTGCAGCCGGGCAACGGCGTGGTACTTTGGGACGAAAACACCGACTTCAAGAGGGTTTTTCGGCGATTTGTGCGGGCCGGCCCGACCAATCGCGATCGCACCGCACCGACGAGCACGCCAGCGCACCGAAACCCGCCGTAACAACGGTTACGCAAGCCCGGCTGGATCGGCTTTCCGCACTGCACTACACTGCTTCCTAGGTTGCGTGCGGGCCCGCTCAGATCAGACGAATCGCCTCGCATCGCCTTCTGCTGCAATGCAACATCCACCCGCCGATTCCATGCCGTCGTCGGCCCCGATCAGCCCGTCTTCCCGAGGGGAGCACCGTGAGATTGACCTTTGCGATATCGGTGATCGCGCTGGTGCTCGTGGCCGGCACCACCACCATCTGCATGTCGGGCGCCGTCACCGCGCGCACCACCGAATACGGCAGCGCGCGGGCGACGTTCGAGCACCTCTTCAACGTCCGTTCGACAGTTTGTCGATGATGCGCCGGTCGCGCTTGGTCGGGCGGCCGTGCATCTCGGCTGCCGGCTCGCGGAAATGGCGCCGGCGCTCGAGCTCGGCCAGCCGCTTCGCGCGCCCTTCCTCCGATTCCGCGTAGAGCGTCTGCGCCACGCTGGCCGGACCGCGCGTGTCGCAGACGCCCAGCACCTCCACCTGCCATACCACCGTCTCGATCGTGATGTCGACGCGATCGCCCACGCGCACGTCCTTCGACGGCTTGACCGGCGCGCCGGCGATCCGCACCCGCCCCTTCTCCACCGCGTCGGCGGCCAGCGAGCGCGTCTTGAAGAAGCGCGCGGCCCACAGCCACTTGTCGATGCGCAGCTTCGCGCCCGGTTCGGTCGATATGCGGTAGTTCATCAGCGTAATCCCGTTGTGTGACGCTTGGTGGCGCGACGGTGGCCGCTCAGGCTGTCGCCTCGGCCGGTGCCGCGACGCGCGCCGGCCAGCCCTGCAGGTTCTCGGCGACGATCTGACCCAGCGCCGACACCCAGGTGGGCGACGCGTTCAGGCACGGAATGCGGTGGAACTCGCCCCCGCCGCCCTGCAGGAATTCGTCGCGCACCTCCATGCCGATTTCCTCGATCGTCTCGAGGCAGTCGGCGGTGAAGCCGGGACAGAACACGTCGGCGCGCTTCACGCCGGCCGCGCCGAGTTCGCGCAGCGTCGGCGCCGTGTAGGGCTGCAGCCATTCGGCCTTGCCGAAGCGCGACTGGAAGGTCACCCGGCATTCGAGCGAGCTCAGGCCCAGCGCCACCATCAGCAGCGCGGCCGTCTGCTGGCACTGATCGTGATACGGATCGCCGAGATCGAGGGTGCGCTTGGGCACGCCGTGGAAGCTCAGCACCAGCTTGTCGCCGGCCGCGAAATCGGGGCGGCCGTGCTCGGCCCAGTAATGCAGCACCTGCTCGGCCAGCGCGTGGATGTAGGCCGGGTGATCGGCGTAATGGCGCACCGTGCGCACCTCGAGCTGGTTGCGCATGCGCCCGAGCGCGGCGAACGCGTCGTCGAACGCGGTGGCCGTGGTCGACGACGAGTATTGCGGATACAGGGGCATCAGCAGCACGCGCTCGGCGCCAACGCGCTTCAGTTGCCCGAGCACGGTGCCGATCGACGGCGTGCCGTAGCGCATCGCGTAATCCACCAGCACCTGGTAGCCGTTCGCGGCGAACAGCGGCCGCAGCCCCTCCACCTGGCGCTCGGTGTGCACGCGCAGCGGCGAGCCTTCCGGCGTCCAGACCTGGGCGTACTTCTTCGCCGAGGCGCGCGAGCGGAACGGCAGGATCAGCCCGCGCAGGATCGGCTGCCACGCGATGGCCGGGATTTCCACGACGCGCGGGTCGGACAGGAATTGCGCGAGATAGCGGCGTACCGCGCCCGGCGTCGGTTCGTCGGGCGTGCCGAGGTTGACGAGCAGGACGGCGACGCGATGCGCCGGTGCATGCAGCGACGGCGGTTCGAGATCAAAACGCATGAGCTGGGAGGGGCGAGGCCCCGGATCGGACGAGCCCCATTATAGCGAGCGCCTTTGCCGACGCGCCGCGGCCGGCAAAGGCGCTCGCGCCAATGGGGACAATAGCGGAAACACATCGAGCCGCGACAAAACGCCGCAGCCAGCCTCGCCACGTGCCTACTGATTGCCGCTCAGCGTCAGCGACAGCAGCCGCGCCGTGATGTCGACGATCGGAATCACGCGGTTGTAGGCCATCCGGGTCGGGCCGATCACGCCGAGCGTGCCGACGATCTTGCCGTTGACCTCGTACGGCGCGGTCACCACGCTCATCTCGTCGATCGGCACCAGGGTGGATTCCCCACCGATGAAGATCTGCACGCCCTGCGCGTGGCTCGACACGTCGAGCAGCTGCAGCAGGCTGGTCTTCTGGTCGAACACGTCGAACAGCTTGCGCAGCCGCGCCATGTCGGACGACAGGTCGGCCACCTCGAGCAGGTTGCGCTCGCCCGAGATCAGCACGGTGTCCTCGTCGTCGGACGCCTCGGTGCTGGCCGTGACGGCCGCGTGCATCAGCGCGGTCATGTCGTCGCGCAGCGCGTCGATTTCCCCGCGCAGCCGGCGCCGCACCTCGTCGAACGACAGCCCGGCGAAGTTGGCGTTGATATAGTTGGAGGCTTCGGTCAGCTGCGACGGCGTGTAGTCGCGCTGGGTGGCCATCATGCGGTTCTGCACGTCGCCCTCGGGCGTGACGATGATCAGCAGGATCCGCTTGTCGGACAGCCGCATGAATTCGACCTGCTTGAACACATGGCTGCGGCGCGGCGTCAGCACCACGCCGGCGAACTGCGACAGGTTGGACAGCACGCTGGCCGCGGCGGCCACCACCTTCTGCTGCGGCTCGCCGGCCTGCAGGGTGGTCTGCACGAGGCGCGTGAGCGCGTCGGCGTCGATCGGCGACTCGGCCGTCAGCATGGTGTCGACGAACAGCCGGTAGCCGCGCGGCGTGGGAATCCGCCCCGCCGAGGTATGCGGGCTCGACACGAGGCCGAGCTCCTCCAGATCGGACATCACGTTGCGGATCGTGGCCGGGCTCAGCTCCAGCCCGGAAAACCGGGACAACGTGCGCGAGCCGACCGGCTGACCGTCGGCGATATACCGTTCGATCAGGGTTTTCAGGAGGGTGCGTGCGCGGGGATCTAACATGGTCGAAAATTCTAGCGCAAGCGCGCCACGCCCGCGAGCGTTATGGCGTGGCGGGCCCCCTGGCCGCCTGGCCGGTTCCTTTTCGTCATCGAGCTATGGTGTAATGCCGCCATGAATACCGGCAACCAGTTCCACACCGTCGCGCTCGTCGGGCGCAGCAACACCCCCGGCATCGCCGAACCGCTCGCCGCGCTGGCCTCGGCCATCGCGAAGCGCGGGCTCGAGGTCGTCTTCGAGGCGGCCACGGCGCAAGAATACGGAATCGTCGACCACCCGGCGCTGACCCCGACCGAAATCGGCGCGCGCGCCGACGTCGCGATCGTGCTCGGCGGCGACGGCACGATGCTCGGTATCGGCCGCCAGCTGGCGCCCTACAAGACGCCGCTGATCGGCATCAACCACGGCCGGCTCGGCTTCATCACCGACATCTCCGCCTCGGCGATGCTCGACGCGGTGCCGCTGATGCTCTCGGGCAGCTTCGAGCGCGAGGAACGCACGCTGCTCGAGGCGCGCATCGTGCGCAACGGCGAGCCGATCTACCACGCGCTCGCGTTCAACGACGTGGTGGTGAACCGCAGCGGCTTCTCCGGCATGGCCGAGCTGCGCGTGTCGGTGGACGGCCGCTTCATGTACAACCAGCGCTCGGACGGCCTGATCGTGGCCACCCCCACCGGCTCCACGGCCTACGCGCTGTCCTCGGCCGGCCCGATCCTGCACCCGCAGCTGCAGGGTATCGTGCTGGTGCCGATCGCGCCGCACGCGCTGTCGAACCGGCCGATCGTGCTGCCCGACGACGTCAAGGTGGGCATCCAGATCATCGGCGGGCGCGACGTCAACGTGAACTTCGACATGCAGTCGTTCACGGCGCTGCAGCTCAACGACACCATCGAGGTGCGTCGCTCGCGCCACACCGTGCCGTTCCTGCACCCGGTCGGCTACAGCTACTACACGACGCTGCGCAAGAAGCTGCACTGGAACGAGCATCCGTCGCACGACGACGATCCCGAATCCTGACGCGGCCGGGCCCGACATCATGCTCCGCCACCTCTCGATCCGCGACTTCGTCATCGTCGCCGCGCTCGATCTCGAGTTCGACGCCGGCTTCACCGTGTTCTCGGGCGAGACCGGCGCCGGCAAGTCGATCCTGATCGACGCGCTGGCGCTCGCGCTCGGCGAGCGCTCCGACGCGAGCGTGGTACGCATCGGCTGCCAGCGCGCCGACATCACCGCCGAATTCACGCCGCACGACCGCGTCGCGCAATGGCTCGACGCGCACGCGTTCGATGCCGACGACAGCGTGATGCTGCGCCGCGTGATCGACGCCAACGGCCGCTCGCGCGCCTTCATCAACGGCACCAGCGCCACGCTCTCGCAGTTGCGCGAGCTCGGCGACATGCTGGTGGACGTGCACGGCCAGCACGCGCACCAGTTGCTGATGCGCCCCGACGCGCAGCGCGAGCTGTTCGACACGCATGCGAACCTCAGCGCCGACACCGCCGTGGTGGCGCGCGCCTGGCGCGCCTGGCGCGAGGCGCTGCACCAGATCGAGACCGCGCAGATGCACGAGCGCGAGCTGCAGCTCGAACGCGAGAAGCTGGCCTGGCAGCTCGCCGAGCTCGACAAGCTCGCCCCGCAGCCCGGCGAATGGGACGAGATCAACGCCGAGCACGGCCGCCTCACCCACTCGGCGAACCTGATCGAGGGCGTGCAGGGCGCGTTGCTCGCGATCACCGAATCGGACGAGTCGCTGCTCTCGCAGCTCGGCACGGTGCTCTCGAGGGTGCGCCAGCTGGCCTCGCTCGACCCGGCGCTCGACGACGTGGTGGCCTCGCTCGACCCGGCCGAGATCCAGCTGCGCGAGGCCTCGTATTCGCTGTCGCACTACGCACAGCGGCTCGACCTCGATCCCGAGCGGCTGGTGCAGGTGGAGATCCGGCTCGACGCGCTGCATTCGGCCGCGCGCCGCTTCCGGCTGCCGCCCGACAACCTGCACGACGAACACATGGCGCGCCGCGAGCAGCTGGCCGCGCTCGACGCGGCCGCCGACCTGAGCGCGCTGCAGGACGCGGCCGACCGCGCCAAGGAAGCCTATCTGGCCGACGCGCGCGCGCTGTCGGCGGCGCGGGCCGAGGCGGCCGACGCGCTCGGCGGCGCGGTCACGGCGGCGATGCAGGAGCTGTCGATGGCGGGCGGCCGCTTCGACGTGACGCTCGTGCCGCTGGCCGAGGGCGGCGAGCACGGGCTCGAGCAGATCGAATTCCGCGTGGCGGGCCACCCCGGCGTGCCGCTGCGCCCGCTCGCGAAGGTCGCCTCGGGCGGCGAACTCGCCCGCATCAGCCTCGCGCTCGCGGTGATCGCGAGCGCGGCGAGCCTCACGCCCACGCTGATCTTCGACGAGGTGGATACCGGCATCGGCGGCGGCGTGGCCGAGGTGGTGGGCCGCCTGCTGCACCAGCTCGGCCGCGACCGGCAGGTGCTGTGCGTGACCCACCTGCCCCAGGTGGCCGCGCGCGGCGATCATCACTTCCAGGTGGCGAAGGGCCAGGACGGCGCCGGCGGCACCGTCTCCACGGTCACGCCGCTCGATCGCGCGAGCCGCGTGGAGGAAGTCGCGCGCATGCTCGGCGGCCTCGAGATCACGGCCACCACGCGCAAGCACGCGAAGGAAATGCTGGCCGCCTGAGGGCCGCGGCCTCGGATGCCGGGGCCGCTTCCGTCCTTCAGTTGTCGGTATTCACGTCGATCGGCTCCACGCCGTCGAACACGCGCGCCCACAGCGCGAGCACGGCCTCGCGCTCGGCCGCCACGGTTTCCACCGCCACCCGCGCCTTCTCCATGCCGTCGAGCCGCAGCTGATGCTGGCGCTTGCGGTACAGCCGGTAGGCCGCGCCCACCGTCTCGGCCTCGGTATCGTCCATCAGCCCGTAGCGCGCCACCTCGCGCAGCAGCGCGATGTTGCCGGTGTTGCGGATCAGCGCCGGATCGCGCGCCGCGTGCAGCAGCACCCAGTACTGCACGATGAACTCGATGTCGACCATGCCGCCGCGATCGTGCTTGAGGTCGAACAGCGCGCTCGTGTTCGGGTGGCCGGCCGCCACCTTGTCGCGCATGCCCACGATCTCGCGCGCGAGCAGCGCGCCGTCGCGCGGCGTGGTCAGCACGCGCTCGCGGATCGTCTCGAAGGCCGCGCCGATTTGCGCGTCGCCGGCGCTGAAGCGCGCGCGCGTGAGCGCCTGGTGCTCCCACACCCAGGCCGTGTTCGCGCCGTCGCCCTCGCGCAGCTGGTAGCGGCGGAACGCGTCGAGATCGGTGACGAGCAGGCCCGCCTCGCCGTTCGGGCGCAGCCGCAGGTCGAGGTCGAACAGCGCGCCCGCGCCGGTGGCCGAGGTCAGCCAGGTGATCAGGCGGCGCGTGTAGGTGGTGTAGATGTCGGCCGCGCGCTCGTCGGCGTCGTCGTACAGGAAGATCACGTCGAGGTCGGACGCGTAGCCGAGCTCCTTGCCGCCGAGCTTGCCGTAGGCGATCACGGCGAAACGCGGCGCGTCGCGATGGCGCTTGGCCAGTTGCGACCACACCACCTCGAGCGTCACGTCGAGCACGGCGTCGGCCAGCTCCGAGAGCCGGTCGCTGACGTGCTCGACCGACAGCTTGCCGGCCAGGTCGATCAGCAGGATCCGGAACACCTCGGCGTGCTGGGCGTGGCGCAGCAGGTCCATCTGCTGCTCCATGCCGTCGGCCGCGGCGAGTCGAGCGCGCAGCGCGGCCTTGAACGCGGGCCAGTCGAACGGGCTGGCGATGGCCTCGTCGTCGAGCAGCTCGTCGAGCAGTTGCGGATGGCGGATCAGGTAGCCGCCGCCCCAGCGGGTCGCGCCGAGCACCGACAGCACGCGCTCGAGCGCGGCCGGATATTCGGTCAGCAGCGCGAGGTAGGCGCCGCGCCGGCCCACGGTCTCGAGCAGGTCGAAGAGGCGGATCACGGTGTCGTCGCGGTGCGCGGCGTCGATGCCGGCGGCCGCGTCGAGCGCGCGCCGCGCCACGCGGTCGAAGCGCATCCGACTGTTCTCGGGCAGGCCGGCGTAGCGCGACGAGCGCCACACGGCGCGCAGCCGCGCGAGCACGGCCGCGGCGTCGGCGAAACCGAGGCCCGTGAGGCGCTCGAGCAGGCGCGCCTCGTCCTCGCCGTCCTCGGCCAGCGCGTCGCTCCAGATCCAGGCCGAGGCATCGTCGTCGCCGTTGCCATTGACGTTGGCGCCCGACTCCTCGGCCACCCGGTTCGAGAAGATCTGGTCGAACTGCGCCTCGACGAAGCCGCGATGGCGATCGAGTTCGGCCAGCAGCGAGGCGTAATCGGCATGGCCGAGCGAGGCCGCGAGCGCGGCGCGGTCGGCTTCGTCGACCGGCATCGCGTGGGTCTGCGCGTCGTTGCGGTATTGCAGGCGGTGCTCGATCACGCGCAGGAAGCGATACGCGTCGGCGAAGCGCTCGGCCACGTCGGCGGCCACCAGCCCGCGCTCGCGCGCATGCTCGAGCACGCCCAGCGTGGGCCGGATCCGGAAATCGGCGTCCTGGCCGCCGCGGATCAGCTGGAATACCTGCGCGCTGAACTCGATCTCGCGGATCCCGCCGCGCCCGAGCTTGATGTCGTCGGCCTTGTCGGGGCGCATCGTGGCGCGGCGCTGCGCTTCCTGGCGGATCTGGCTGTGCAGCGAGCGGATCGCGCCGATCACGCCGAAATCGAGGTAGCGCCGGTACACGAAGGGCTTGACGATCGCGTCGAGCTGCTTCGCCAGCCGTTGTGCCGACTCGCTGTCCGGCTCGGACACGAGCCGGCCCTTGATCCAGGCGTAGCGCTCCCACTCGCGGCCCTGCACGTAGAAATACTCCTCGAGCATGCCCAGGCTGCACACCAGCGGGCCGGAATCGCCGTTCGGACGCAGCCGCATGTCCACGCGGAACACATAGCCGTCGGCGGTCGCATCCGACAGCACCCCGATCAGGCGCCGGCCGAGCCGCGTGAAGTATTCCTGGGTGGCCAGCGCCGCGCGCGTGCCGCCGGCCGTCTCGCCGTCGTCCTCGTACACGAAGATCAGGTCGATGTCGGACGACACGTTCAGCTCGCGCCCGCCGAGCTTGCCCATGCCCACCACGCCGAGCGTCAGGCGCTCGCCCGACGGCCCGCGCGGCTCGCCGTACAGCGCCTCGAGCTCGGCCGACAGCACCGCGAGCGAGCGCTGGACCGTGGCCTCGGCCAGATCGGTCATCGCGCCGGTGACCTCGGCCACGTCGGCGCGGCCGTCGAGATCGCGCTCGGCCACGGCGCCGAACACCTCGATGCGCAGCTGGCGCAGCGCGCGCCGCAGCGCCTCCTCGCTCGGCACGCGGCCCGCGCCGCCGGCCGCCTCGTCGAGCAGCTCGGTGAGCCGCACCTCGATCGCGGCACGCGTGACGCGCCCGGCCGCCCAGGCGGCGATGCGCTCGGCGAGGCCGGGGCGTGCGGCGACCCAGCGGGCCAGGTAACGGGAGTAGAGGGGGCTGATCAGCGAGATGGCGTCGGTCATGGCGGCGGCGCGGCTAGGGCGCACGAATCCGGAAAGGTGCGCGGGGCGTGCTCGAGGCGCCCGACGGTGCAACGCGGCGGGCGCACGGAGACGGCTGAGACGGACACGCGGCGACGGCGCGCGGGGCCTCGTCGATTCGATCCGGAACTGGCGAAATACTCGCCCGAAGCCGACCTGCCCGGTCGCCGAACGGCCGCCCGGCCGACCCCGTGTGTTACATTTCAGCGTCAGTCCGCAACGCTATCACATCGCCGCCCGCCCGCCGCATGCCCGACCGTCAGGAAGCCGCCGCCAGTCAAGAAGCCGGACCTCCGAAGCACGATCATCCGGTGCTGCGCCGCGTGCTCCGTGTCGCGCTCGTGAGCGGCGCGACCCTCTACTTCGTGGCCGCCGGCAGCTATCTGAGCCTGCGCTACGCGCTGCTGCCCCAGGTCGACCGGCTGCGCCCCCGCATCGAAGCCTTCGTTTCCGACAAGCTCCACGCCGAAATCCGGATCGGCCAGCTCGCGCCGCACTGGTCGGGCATGCAGCCCGGCGTCGACATCACCGCGCTGACGATCCGCGACCACGACGGCAACGTCGCGCTGACGGTGCCCCACGCCACGGCGGCGATCTCGTGGCGCTCGCTCGTGCAGCTCTCGCCCACCCTGTCGAGCCTCGTGATCGACGCCCCCGACCTGCTGATCGCGCGCAACCGCGACGGCACGCTGTCGGTGGCGGGCGTGACGGTGCCGACCGTGCACAAGGGCGGCAACGACGCATTCAGCACCTGGCTGCTGCGCCAGCAGGCGATCGTGCTGCGCGACGGCACGCTGCGCTGGCGCGACGCGCAGCGCGACGCCCCCGAACTGACGCTGACCGGCATCCGCCTGGCCGTGCTCAACAGCGGGCTCGTGCACCGGCTCGCGCTGCAGGCGCCGGCCAACGGCACGCTGTTCGCCGGCCCGCTCGACTTCCGCGCGCGCTTCACGCACATGCCGCTGGCCGCGATCGGCCGCCCCGCCAACTGGACCGGCGACGCCTACATCTCGACCGGCCCGGTGGACCTGCCCACGCTCGCGCGCTACGTGCCGGTGCCGCTGCGCGCCTATGCCGGGCGCATCGACAACACGATCTGGATCGGCTTTCGCCACGGCCAGCCGTTCGACGCGCACGGCAGCCTGACCGGCGCCGATCTCGCGCTGCGGGTGCGCCCCACCCAGCCGCGCCTCGACATCCCGGTGGCCAGGTTCGGCTGGGATCTCGCGCTCGATCCGGGCCACGACTACACGCTGCAGCTCACCCACCTGCTGGCCGAGCTCGGCCAGCCGCCGCTGCCCGACGGCACGCCGCTGTCGCGCACGCTGTCGCTCGCGACGCTGACCGCGCGCTACCGGGTGCCCGACGCGAGCCACGGCCAGCTGATCCGCGTGGCCGGCGACCGGGTGGATCTCGGCATCCTCGCCGAATTCATCCGCGGGCTGCCGCTGCCGGCGCGCCTGCGCAACGCGCTGGTGCGCATCGACCCGCGCGGGCAGATCGCGAACTACGTGATGGAGGTCGAGCGCGCCACGCCGAGCACGGCCGAGCTGGCCGGCGACGAGTCGGCCCACTCCGCGCCGATCTCGCGCTACCGCATGACGGGCGACCTGCAGGGCATCAGCGTGGAAGCGCAGGAGCCGGGGCCGGGCCTCTCGCCGCGCGGGCATCCGCGCGCGGGCATCCCGGGCGTCGAGAATCTGTGGGGCCACGTCGACGCGAACCAGCACGGCGGCCACGCGCAGATCGACACCGTCAAGGCGGCCGTGACCGTGCCCGGCGTGTTCGACGAGCCGCGCCTGAGCTTCGACCGGATCCGCGCGCAGACATCCTGGACCTTCACGCCGGCGGCCGGCGGCACGCGCCCGAGCGTCGAGGTGAAGGTGCCGTCGCTGTACGTGTCGAATCCCGATGCCGAAATCAGCGTGGCCGGCAGCTACACGAATCCGGGCAAGGGCCGCGGCAGCCTCGACCTGAAGGCCGACTTCGGCCGCGTGGCGATCCCGCGCCTGGTGCGCTACCTGCCCACCAGCATCTCGGACCGGCTGCGCCTGTATCTCGGCCATGCGCTGCAGGCCGGCACCGTGTCGAAGGGCGCGACGATCGTCGCGAAGGGGCCGCTCGAGACATTCCCGTACGAGCACGCGCCGAACGACGGCGTGTTCCACATCGTCGCGCCGTTCACGGGCGGGCGCTTCGAGCCCACCCCGCAGCCACCGCGCAAGCTCGCCAACGGCACGCCGAGCGTGTGGCCGGCGTTCGACGGCATCGACGGCGTGTTCGAGATGCAGCAGAACAAGCTGCGCTTCGACATCGCGCGCGCCCACTACAAGGGCGTGCAGCTGAACCGCGTGAGCGGTCGCATCGACGACCTCGGCCATCCGGCCGATTCGCCGCTCGTGATCGCCGGCCACGCGCACGGGCCGCTGGCCGACCTGATCGACTACGCCAACAACAGCGCGCTCGGCGGCCTGTCGCATCACGTGGGCGAGCGCCTGCACGCGCAGGGCCCCGCCTCGCTCGCGCTGAAGCTGACCATCCCGCAGCACGTCAAGCATCCGCACACGCAGGTCGAGGGCGCGCTCGCGTTCGGCGGCAACCGGCTCGAGTCGGACGGCCTGCCGCCGCTCTCGCATCTGAGCGGCACGGTGAGCTTCACCCAGCAGAGCTTCGCGCTCGACAAGCTCTCGGCGCAGTGGCTCGGCGGCGCGGTGCACGCGAACGGCAGCCTGCGTCGCAACCAGGGCTATGCGTTCGACGTGGACGGCCGGATCGCCGTGGACGCCGCGCGCGGCATGAACCTGCACGGACCCGCCGCGGCACTGCTCGGCCGCGTGGTGGGCGACGCGCCGTACCGGCTCTCGGTGCGCGGCGCCAAGGGCGGCCTGCCCGAGGTCAGCGCCTCGTCCGACCTGAGCGGGCTCGCGCTCGACTTCCCCGCGCCGTTCACCAAGCCGGCCGGCAGCGCGATGCCGTTCAGCTTCACGCTGCACCCGCTCGCGCCCGAGGCCGGCCGCACGCTCGGCCAGGCCGACCTGAAGTTCGGCCCGGTGGCGGCCACCTACGTGCTCGACGCCACCCACGGCGAACCGGTGCGCGCGGTGCGCGGCGTGGTGGGCATGAACCGCATGCCGGACCTGCCGCGCGAAGGCGTGACGGCCGCCGTGGACGCGCCGGCGCTCGATGCCGACGCGTGGCTCGCGTTCGCCAAGACGCTGCGCGCGGCGCCGGCCACCAAAGACGCCAGGAACGCCACGACCGAGCCCGCGAACCCGCCGGCCACCACCACCGCGCCGGCCGGCCCCGCCACGCCGGGCGTCGATCTCGCGAGCTTCGTGCCGAAGCGCTTCGCGCTGCACTTCGGCACGCTGAAGCTGATCAAGCGCAACTGGGAAAACGTGATCGTCGGCGCCTCGCACGTGGACGACCTCTGGCAGGCCAACGTGGCCTCGAACCAGGTGTCGGGCTATCTGTCGTGGGCACCCGGCGGCGGCCAGAACGGCGCGGGCGTGCTGAACGCGCGGCTCGCGAAGCTCGTGATCCCCGACAGCGCCGATCACGACATGGTGGGTGGCGCGATGAACCTGCCGACCAGCCGCGCGATGCCGTCGATCGATCTGGTGGTCGATCAGGTGGTGGCACGCGGCCACGACATCGGCCGGCTGCAGGTCAACGCGCACAACTTCGACGAGAACGGCATCCCGGTCTGGCAACTCGACAAGCTCGAGCTCGCGAACCCGGCCGCCAAGCTGACCGCCACCGCCAACTGGCGCACCTCGCGGCGCGCCATCGCGCGCGGCGACGACGAGGACGACGCCCCGCGCCGCACCGTGTTCGATTTCAGACTGGCGGTGGACGACGCCGGCGCCCTGCTCGACCGCGTGGGCCTGCCGCGCACCATCGCGCACGGCAAGGGCACGCTCGACGGCAAGGTGGGCTGGCGCGGCGGTCCGACCGCGATCGACTATCCGACGCTCGACGGCCGGCTCTCGCTCGACTTCGCCAACGGCCAGATCCTCAAGGTCGATCCGGGCGCGGCCAAGCTGCTCGGCGTGCTGAGCCTGCAGGGCCTCGCGCGCTTCCTCACGCTCGACTTCCGCGACGTGATCGGCAAGGGCCTGCCGTTCGACTCGATCACCGGCACCAGCCGGATCTCGGACGGCATCGCCACCACCGACGATTTCCGCATGCTCACCGCGCCCGCGCGCGTGACCGTGAAGGGCCAGGTCGATCTCGCCCACGAGACGCAGGACCTGCACGCGCACATCGCGCCGAAGATCAGCGCGAGCGCGGCCGCGGTGGGCGCGGCCGTGATCAATCCGCTGCTCGGGCTCGGCGTGCTGGCCGCCAACCTCGCGCTGTCGCAGACGCTTGCCCACGCCTTCGCGTTCGACTACACGATCACCGGCTCGTGGGCGCATCCGCGGATTCAGCGGGTGGGCGGCGATCGGGGTAAGATGGACCGCACGCCCGCCGGCGCGACCAACCCGTAGGAACGCGCGAGCCGGCGGGCCGCACCCTTTTTACTCTCGACGATTCCCCGATGACCGACCGATCCGATCGCGTATCCCCGTTCACGGTCGCCGCGCTGCAGATGGTCAGCACGCCCGACGTCGTGCGCAATCTCGACGAGGCCGGCCGGCTGATCGCCGAGGCGGCCGAAGGCGGCGCGCAGCTCGTGCTGCTTCCCGAATACTTCTGCTTCATGGGCCACCGCGACACCGACAAGCTCGCGATCGCCGAGCCTTACGGCGACGGCCCGATCCAGCGTTTCCTCGCCGCGGCCGCGCAGCGCCACGGCGTGTGGGTGATCGGCGGCACGCTGCCGCTCGCCTCGCCCGAACCCGCGCGCGTGCTGAACACCACGCTCGTGTTCGACCCGGCAGGCCGCGAGGCGGCGCGCTACGACAAGATCCACCTGTTCAACTTCGAGAAGGGCGAGGATTCGTTCGACGAGGCGCGCACGATCCGCCCGGGCGACGTCGTGCGCACCTTCGAGGCGCCGTTCGGCCGGGTGGGCCTGTCGGTCTGCTACGATCTGCGCTTTCCGGAGCTGTACCGCCAGCTCGGCGACTGCGCGCTGATGGTGGTGCCGTCCGCCTTCACCTACACCACCGGCCGCGCGCACTGGGACACGCTGCTGCGCGCGCGGGCCGTGGAAAACCAGTGCTACGTGCTGGCCGCGGCCCAGGGCGGCAAGCACGAGAACGGTCGCAGCACCTGGGGCCACAGCGTGCTGATCGACCCGTGGGGCGAGACCGTGGCCGTGCGCGAGGAAGGCGCCGGCGTGGTCGCCGGCCCGATCGACGCGGCCCGCATCGCCGACGTGCGCCAGAGCCTGCCCGCGTGGCGGCATCGCGTACTCGGCTGAACGCCCCCAACGAGCCATCCCGAGACACCCTCGATACGAACCCCCGACACCGCATGAACATCATCGAACCCGGCATCCGCAATCTCGCCCTCGCCAAGGACATCCTGCTCACGCCGTACGGCCTCGACGAGTCGCTGCTCACGCGCACCCTCGCCGACATCTTCACGCATCGCGTCGACTACGCCGACCTGTACTTCCAGGCCACGCGCAGCGAGGCGTGGAGCCTCGAGGAAGGGATCGTCAAGTCGGGCAGCTTCAGCATCGACCAGGGCGTGGGCGTGCGCGCCGTGGCCGGCGACCGCACCGCCTTCGCCTACTCGGACGACCTCTCGCCCGAGGCGATCCGCCAGGCCGCCGCGGCCACCAAGGCGATCGCCGCGGCCGGCGGCGGCCGCCGCAAGGTGCAGGTGGCGTCCTCGCTGACCGGCGTGTCCGGCCGTGACCTGTACCTGCCGTCCGACCCGCTCGCCTCGCTCGACGCGACGGCCAAGGTCAAGCTGCTCGAGCGCATCGAGCAGATGGCGCGCGGCCGCGATCCGCGCATCACGCAGGTGATGGCGGGCCTCGCCGGCGAATACGACGTGGTGCTGGTGGCGCGCAGCGACGGCGCGCTCGCCGCCGACATCCGCCCGCTGGTGCGCGTGTCGGTCACCGTGATCGCCGAACAGAACGGCCGCCGCGAGATCGGCTCGGGCGGCGGCGGTGGGCGCTTCGACTACGGCTACTTCAGCGACGAGGTGCTGTCGAAGTACGTCGACGACGCCGTGCACGCGGCGCTCGTGAACCTCGACGCGCGCCCGGCTCCGGCCGGCACGATGACCGTGGTGCTCGGCTCGGGCTGGCCCGGCGTGCTGCTGCACGAGGCGATCGGTCACGGCCTGGAGGGCGACTTCAACCGCAAGGGCTCGTCGGCCTTCGCGGGCCAGATCGGCGAGCGCGTGGCGGCCAGGGGCGTCACGGTGGTGGACGACGGCACGCTGCCGAACCGCCGCGGCTCGCTGAACATCGACGACGAGGGCAACCCCACGCAGTGCACCACGCTGATCGAGGACGGCATCCTGAAGGGCTACATCCAGGACACGCTGAACGCGCGGCTGATGAAGATGCCCGTCACCGGCAACGCGCGCCGCGAATCGTACGCGGCGCTGCCGATGCCGCGCATGACCAACACCTACATGCTGAACGGCGACAAGGATCCGCAGGAAATCATCGGCTCGGTGAAGAACGGCCTGTACGCGGTGAACTTTGGCGGCGGGCAGGTCGACATCACGAACGGCAAGTTCGTGTTCTCGGCCTCCGAGGCCTACATGATCGAGAACGGCAAGATCACCTACCCGGTGAAGGGCGCCACGCTGATCGGCAGCGGCCCGGAATCGCTGAAGTACGTGAGCATGATCGGCAACGACATGAAGCTCGATTCGGGCGTGGGCGTGTGCGGCAAGGAGGGCCAGAGCGTGCCGGTGGGCGTGGGCCAGCCGACCCTGCGCATCGACTCGATGACGGTCGGCGGCACCGCGTAAGCGGCGGGATAACGGAATGACGCGGTGCGGCAAGTCCGCACCGCCACGCATGTAATTTGCATCGTTTATTGATCTCGCGCGGATAATCCGCGTTTTTCACGCCCCCCGCTTGCACTGCGCGTGCGAGCCGGGTATAAAGTTCGAATCGCTCCAACGACGACCCATCCTTACCGTCATGTCCGCCAAGTTTTATTTCTACTTTTTTTGGTATCTCAGACCGCTGGCGGAACGAGAGGAGTGATGGCGCGCGAAGCGCGAACCCGAATCCCAGAAAACCGCCGGCAAGCCCGGCGGTTTTTTTTCGTCCCGCCGGCGCAGCCCCGGCTCCCGAAGACCCCTCGGCCACCCTCGAACGATACGAAATCCGCAACGGCCGACCGCCCGCCCCACCCGGCGTGGCGACACTGGAGAACACAGCAATGCCCCCGCACAACACCGACGATGTCCGTATCCGCGAATTGAAAGAACTGACGCCGCCCGCCCATCTGATCCGCGAATTCCCGTGCTCGGAAGCCGTGGCCGAACTGATCTACTCGACGCGCCGCTCGCTGCACCGGATCCTGCACGGCATGGACGACCGGCTCGTGGTGGTGATCGGCCCGTGTTCGATCCACGACACGAAGGCCGCCGTCGAATACGCGAACCATCTCGTGGACCTGCGCCGCAAGCACAAGGACGATCTCGAGATCGTGATGCGGGTGTACTTCGAGAAGCCGCGCACGACCGTCGGCTGGAAGGGGCTCATCAACGATCCGCATCTGGACAACAGCTTCAAGATCAACGAAGGGCTGCGCACCGCGCGCGAGCTGCTGCTGCAGATCAACTCGCTCGGCCTGCCGGCCGGCACCGAGTTCCTCGACATGATCAGCCCGCAGTACATCGCCGACCTCGTGTCGTGGGGCGCGATCGGCGCACGCACCACCGAATCGCAGGTGCACCGCGAGCTCGCCTCGGGCCTGTCGTGCCCGGTGGGCTTCAAGAACGGCACGGACGGCAACGTCAAGATCGCCGTGGACGCGATCAAGGCCGCCTCGCAGCCGCACCATTTCCTGTCGGTCACGAAGGGCGGTCACTCGGCGATCGTCTCGACCGCCGGCAACGAGGATTGCCACGTGATCCTGCGCGGCGGCAAGGCGCCGAACTACGACGCGGAAAGCGTGAACGCCGCCTGCACCGACATCGGCAAGGCCGGCCTGGCCGCGCGCCTGATGATCGACGCAAGCCACGCGAACAGCTCGAAGAAGCACGAGAACCAGATTCCCGTGTGCGCCGACATCGGCCGCCAACTGGCCGCCGGCGACGACCGCATCGTGGGCGTGATGGTGGAATCGCACCTGGTGGCCGGCCGTCAGGACCTGACGCCGGGCTGCCCGCTGACCTACGGTCAGAGCATCACCGACGCCTGCATCGGCTGGGACGACAGCGTCGCGCTGCTCGACGGCCTGGCCGAAGCGGTGCGGGCGCGCCGCGTGGCGCGCGGCAGCGGCAACTGAGCGTTCGGGCGGCGCTGGCGAGGGCGTATCGAAGCGCCGCCGCCGGGCCGCCGAATCGCCGAAATGCCAACCTCGCCCGGGTGCATCGACGCACCCGGGCGAGGTTTTTTACCGCGCTCGATTTGCTCGTCGGCCGTTCGGCCGATCAGTCGATCGCGCCCGAACCGAAGATTTCCGCATGCACGCGCTCGCGCGCCACGCCGAGCGCCAGCAGCGCATCGCGCTGCGCGTTCATGAACGCCACCGGGCCGCAGACGTAGTAATCGGCGTCGGGCAGCATCGAAGCGCGCAACACGTCCGGCGTCAGATGCCCTTCGCGATCGTGATCGACACCCGCGCGATCGCCGGGGCCGACGATTTCGTAGAGCACCTCGCGCTTCGCATCCGGGTGAGCCTTGACCAGCTCATTGAGCCAGTCCCGGAACGCATGCACGCTGCCCGAGCGGCAGGCGTGCACGAAGCGGATCGGCCGCGTGCTGCCCGAGGCCGCCAGCGTGGTGGCCATCGACACCATCGGCGTGATGCCGACCCCGCCCGAAATCAGCACGACCGGCTTGCCGGCCTCGCGCGACAGCGTGAAATCGCCGGCCGGCGCCGTCACCTCGACGATCGCGCCCACCTCCACCCCGTCGTGCAGTTGCACCGAAATCTTGCCGGCCGGCACCGCCGGCTCGTTGCCGGCCTCGCGCTTCACCGAGATCCGCAGCCACTTGCCGTTCGGCGCGTCCGACAGGCTGTACTGGCGCGGCTGATCGACGCCGAGATCGCCCACATGGCGCTTGATCGAGACGAACTGGCCCGGCTCGAACTTCGGCGCCGTGCCGCCGTCGGTCGGCTCCAGGTAGAACGAGGTGATCTCGTCGCTTTCGCGCTCCTTGCGCGCGACGCGGAAAGGCCGATAGCCGCTCCACGGCGCGGCGTCGTACAGCTTGGCCTCGACGCCGATCAACAGCTCCGCGAGTTGCGCGTAGGCCGCCTTCCATGCCGCTAGCGTGTCCGCATCGACGGCATCGCCGAGCACCTCGACGATCGACGCCAGCAAATGCTCGCCGACGATAGGATAGTGCTCGGGCCGGATCGACAGGCTCACGTGCTTCTGGGCGATGCGCGACACCGCGCTGCCGAGCACGCCGAGGTTGTCGATGTTCGCCGCATACGCGTACACCGCCTTCGCCAGCGCCTCCGGCTGCCCGCCGCCCGCGCTCTGGTGGGTCTGGTTGAACAGGTTACGCACCTCGGGGCGGTGCGCGAACATGCGCTGGTAGAAGTGCCGCGTGATGGCCGTGCCGTGGGCGGCAAGAAC
>JASLEG010000070.1 GCA_030151225.1 Burkholderia sp.
ATGACGAACGGCACGAGCAGCACGACGGCGGCCCAGCGCGCCGGCGAAAGATAAGCAATGCCGAGGGCCACGACGAGAAAGACCCACGGCGCGGCCTTCGTGATGACACCGGCCACGGGCGCGAGGAGCACCGCGAACAGCACGGCGAGCGGCAGCGCGATGAAGGCCGCGACGATGGCGCCGGAGATCATCTTGCGCAGCGCGATATGCGGCACGCCGAGCGCGCGCAACGCCGTGGCCTGCTGCAACAGCGGCGCGGCCATGGTGTCGCCGGGGATGCCGAGCAACGCGGTGGGGATCGCGTGCGTCATGTGCTTGGCCACCGCGCCGGCCAGGAAGAACGTGAACACGCCGGCCGGCGGCACGCCGAGCAGCGCCACCAGCAGCGTGAGCGGCGCGATGGTGGTGGTTTCGTCGGTGCCCGACACCAGGCCGATCGCGGCGAACGCGATCGCGCCGAGCAGGCCCATCGCGAGCGCGATCGGGAAATCGGAAAGCAGGTGGGTCATTGGCGGGCTCCCGGCGCGTGCGTGGCGGAATCGCCTGAAACGATGGAGGCGACGGAGGCGGCATCGCCCGCGGCTTCGCTGCCGCCGCGCGCACCGCGCTCGTAGGCGGCGAACACGGCCGTGAGCCCGAGCTCGTCCATCTCGGCGCGCGCGGCCGGGCTCAGATCGTCGAGCGAGCCGAGCCCGCCCGATTCGGCGTCGAGCTGCGCGAGCACCTGCAGGCGCGCGGCCTCGTCCACCACGTGTTCCACCACGATGCGCTTGGGCTTGAACAGCTTCGCGCAGATCGCGCCGGCGGCCAGGCAGCCGCCCAGGCCCACCAGCATCGCGTAGGCGCGCGCGATCTGCGGGTCGGCCACCACCGGCGCGAGCAGCGCGCGGCCGGCCAGGAAGGCGCCCAGCGCCACGCCCACGCCGATCGCCACCGACCAGCCCAGATGGCGCAGGTCGACGGTGTCGCCCCAGACCTGGGCGAGCGGCGCGTCGGTGGAAGCCGCGCTGGCGGCCAGCCCCGTCTTCGCGACGTGCGGCGGCGCCAGCGCGGCGGAATTGCCGCGAATCTCGTTCATCGTGTCTCCTCCTTCGTCATGGAGTGTGCATCGCGGCCGGGGTGGATCCCCCGGTCCGCGCGGGCCGGATCGACGCCGGCCGGTTACCGCGGTGCTGCCTTGTCTGCCTTGCCTGCCTGCGCGAGGGCGCGAGGCCGTGCTCAGTCGCGCGGGCCGGCCAGCAGTTCGAGCGCGTAATCGGTGCGCACGTCCTTCGCGGCGGCCATCTTCTTCGCCACCCAGTCCACGTCCGCGCCGGTCGCGCCGGCCGCGATCGCGATGTTGCGCGCATGCAGCGCCATGTGGCCGCGCTGGATGCCCTCGGTGGCCAGCGCGCGCAGCGCGCCGAGATTCTGTGCGAGGCCCACGGCCGCGGCGATCTCGCCGAGCCGCTGTGCCGATTCCACCCCCAGGATCTTCAGCGCCGCGCGTGCCAGCGGATGGGTGCGCGTGGCGCCGCCCACCAGGCCCACCGGCATCGGCAGCTCGATGGTGCCCACCAGGTCGCCGTTGGCCGCCTTCTCCCAGGTGGTCAGCGAGGTATAGCGGCCGCCGCGGCTCGCATACGCGTGCGCGCCGGCCTCCACCGCGCGCCAGTCGTTGCCGGTGGCCACGATCACGGGATCGATGCCGTTCATGATGCCCTTGTTGTGGGTGGCCGCGCGATACGGGTCGATCGCCGCGAATTCGTAGGCGTCGATCACGCGGTCGATCACGTCCTCGCCCGCGTAGTCGCGCGTGGTCAGCGTGGCCGCCGAGTAGCGCACGTGGGCGCGCGCGAGCCGCAGGTCGGCCAGGTTCGACAGGATGCGCAGCCGCACCGTGCCGCCGGTCAGCGCCTCGAGCCTACCGGCCACGGCCTCGGCCATGGTGTTGACGGTGTTCGCGCCCATCGCGTCGCGCACGTCCACGATCAGGTGCGCCACCACCATCGGGCCGCGCGGCGTGTCCGGGAAGATGTGCACCTCGATGTCGCGGCAGCCGCCACCGAGCTTCACCAGCAGCGCGTCGCGCGAGTTCGCGTGCTCGATCAGCTCGCCCTTGCTGGCGAGGATCATCTGGCGCGCGCCGTACGGATCGTCGATGCCGAGGATCTGCACCTGCGCGCGCATCAGCGGGCCGGTGCTGGAGGTGCGGAAGCCGCCGGCCTCGCGCGCGAGCTTGGCCATGAACGACGCGGCCGCCACGATCGACGGCTCTTCCACCGCCATCGGCACCAGCACGTCCTCGCCATTGATGCGGAAGTAGCCGGCCACCGCGAGCGGCAGCTCGAAGGTGCCGATCACGTTCTCGATCATGCCGTTGGCGGTCTCGAGCGGCAGCGCGCCGGGCTTGGCCAGCAGCGCGTGCTGCGCGTCGTCGAGGCCGGCGGCCACGGCGATGCGCGACAGGCGCTCGGCGGGAGACAGGGAACGGAAATCGGGCAGTGCGGAATCGATGGGCATCGGGTTCGTCTCCTTCGGTGTTGGCTCGGCCCCGCCGCCCCCGGTATGTGCCGGGATTGCGGGGCCGGTTCGAATGGACGAATAATAGGCGCACTGTACCTCAATGAAAGGTACAGTTACCGACAACACTCGATGCACTGTACCCGACACAGTGCGCAGGCCCGGAGGAGCGACAGCGATGATACGGCGCGCAGGAACCACACTGTCTGAAACGATCGCGGACAATCTGGCCAGACAGATCGAGGACGGGGTGCTCGCGGCCGGCAGCAAGCTGCCGTCGATCAGGGAATATGCGGATGCCTCGAACTGCTCGAAGAACACGGTGGTCAGCGCCTTCGACATCCTGACCGCGAACGGCCTGATCGAGCCGCGCCGCGGCTCGGGCTTCTTCGTGCGGCGCCAGGCGGCCGGCGCGGCCGCGCCCGATGTGGATACCGAGGACACCACCACGCTCGACCGCGCGATGGACGTGGTGTGGCTGATGCGCGAGCAACTGCACGAGAGCGCCAACGTGCTGAACCTCGGCGAGGGCTTCCCGCCCGTGGACTGGCTCGCCAAGACCCGGCTCGACCTGTACCACCAGCGCGTGGTGCGCACCGGCGTGGCCTCGCTGTTCCGCTACGGCAGCCGCTACGGCTACCTGCCGCTGCGCCAGTCGCTGCAGCAGAAGCTGGCCGGCTACGACATCGACGCGCAGCCCTCGCAGATCGTGCTGACCCACGGCGCGAACCAGGCGATCGACATCGTGCTGCGCTACTTCGTGCGCCCCGGCGACGCGGTGCTGGTGGACGAGCCCGGCTACTACCCGCTGTTCGGCAAGCTCAAGCTCAGCGGCGCGCGCATCGTGGGGATTCCGCGCGAGACCGACGGCCCGTCGATCGCCGCGCTCGAGGCCGAGCTGGCCACTCACAAGCCGAGGCTGTTCTTCACGCAGTCGGTGGGCCACAATCCCACCGCCACCGATACCAGCGCCGCGAAGGCGCATCGCATCCTGCAGCTGGCCGAGGCGCACGACCTGATCGTGGTGGAGGACGACGCGCTGGCCGACCTGAAGCCGCGCACGCTCACGCGCATCGCCACGCTCGACCAGCTGCGCCGCACGATCTACGTGGGCAGCTTCGCGAAATCGGTGTCGGCCGCGCTGCGGGTGGGCTTCCTCGCCTGCGACGCGGGGCTCGCGAGCGACCTGGCCGACGTGAAGATGCTGATGCACGTGAGCAGCTCCGAGTATTGCGAGCGCACCGTCGACGCGATCGTCAGCGACGGGCATTTCCTTCGGCATACGAACTTCCTGCAGGACAAGCTGCGCCGCGCGACCGAGTCCGGCATCGCCGCGCTGCAGCGGCTGGGCGCCACGATCTTCCGCGACAGCGAGCAGAGCCTGTACCTGTGGGCCGCGCTGCCGGGCTGGCCCGACTCGATGCAACTGGCGCAGGCGCTGATCGAGCACGGCGTGATCCTCGCGCCCGGCGCCGTGTTCGCGCCGGAGCCGGACCGGCTCTCGCCGTGGTGCCGCTTCAACGTGGCATATCTGGCCGACCGGCGCTTCGTGGCGGCGCTGAAGGCTGTGTCGCCGGGCTGAGCCACCTTCGGCGCCCGTGCTTCAAGCCTTCGCGCCGCGCTTCAGCGCGAACGCGCCGAGCGCGCAGGCCGCCATCGCCAGCCCCGCCAGCAGGAACGCGTCGCTGTACGCCATCAGCAGCGCCTCGCGCGTCACGCGCCGCTCGATCAGCGCGAGCGCCATCTGGTGCAAGCCGCCGGCGTCGCCATGCGGGTTGCCGCTCGCCTGCCCCAGCACCCGCACGAGCTGCGCCATGCGCGCCCGACAGGCGGCCGAGAACGGCGTGACCGCCTCGCCGATCCGCATCGCGTGCAGCTTCTCGCGCTCCACCACGATCTGGCTCGCGATCGCGATGAACACCGCACCGCCCACGTTGCGCACCATCGTGAACACGCCCGAGGCGGACCCGAGCTGGGCCTTCTCGATGCCGTCCACGGCCATCACCGACAGCGCGATCACCACCAGCGACTGGCCGATGCCGCGCACCACCAGCGACGGCACGATCACGTTGGCGGCGGCATCGGCATCGAGCCGGATGTTCATCAGGCAGCCGGCGGCCACCAGCGCGAAGCCGGCCACGATGGTCGCGCGCGGGCCGATGCGGCGCATCAGCGGCGGCGTGAGGAACGACATCGCGAACTGCACGAGCCCGTACGGAATCATCGCGAGGCCGATGTCGCGCGCGCTGTAGCCCTGCACCTCGGCGAAGTAGTTCGGCACCAGAAACACCACGCCGAACACCACGCCGCCGAACAGGAACTGCATCAGGCTCGCGAGCCCGAAGTTGTAGCGCCCGAGCAGCCGCAGGTTGATGAACGGATCGGCGCGGCGCAGCTCGATGGTCACGAACGCGGCGATGCCCGCGGCGGCCACCGCCGCGAGCAGCACGATGCCGCGCGAGGCGAACCAGTCGTGGCGCTCGCCCTCCTCCAGCACGATCTGCAGCGTGGCCAGGCCGATCGCCATGGTGGCGATGCCGCCCCAGTCGGCGCGCCGCAACTGGCCCGGATCGGCGGGCACCGGGCGGATCGACCAGGCGATCGCCGCGATCAGCGCGAGCGCGGGCGGCACCTGCAGATAGAAGATCCAGCGCCAAGTGTAGGTGTCGGTCAGCCAGCCGCCCAGCGACGGGCCGGCCGCCTGCGCCACGTTGTTGGCGATCGCGAACAGCGCCATGCCGAGCGGATGGCGCGACTTCGGCAGCTCGGTCACGATCAGCTGGAACGACAGCGGAATCAGCACGCCGCCGAACGCGCCCTGCAGCGCGCGCGCCGCGATCATGGTGCCGATGGTGGGCACCATCGAGCACGCGATCGAGAACAGCAGGAAGCCCGAGGCGCCCACCAGCAGCACGCGGCGCGCCGAGAACACGCGCACCAGCCAGCCCGTGAGCGGAATCACCACGATCTCGGCCACCAGATACGCGGTGGTGATCCACGAGCCCTCCTCGAAGCTCGCGCCGAGCGAGCCGCGGATGTCGGGCAGCGAGGCATTGGTCACGTGCACGTTCATGCCGGCCATGAAGCAGCCCACCACGCCGCCGAGCACGGCCACCCAGGCGCGCAGCGAGACGGCTTCGTGCGCGGGGGCCGTCGCGCTCATTGCCGCGCTCCGCGCGTGTCCACGCTCGCGATCACCGACATGCCGGGCCGCAGCACCAGGTCGGCATCCGCGTCGGCGCCGCCCGGGCGGGCATCCACGGCGATCTTCACCGGCACGCGCTGCACCACCTTCGTGAAGTTGCCGGTGGCGTTGTCGGGCGGCAGCAGCGCGAACTGCGCGCCCGAGCCCGGCGCGATGCCCACCACGCGGCCCGTCAGCGCGCGGCCCGCATAGGTGTCGACGTCGAGGCGCACCGGCTGGCCCGCGCGCATTGCCGCGAGCTGGGTCTCCTTGAAGTTCGCCACCACGTAGGACTCGTGCAGCGGCACCACCGCCAGCAGCGGCGTGCCGGCCTCCACGTATTGCCCGGCGCGCACGCCGCGCTGGCCCACGGTGCCCGCGCGCGTGGCGCGGATCCGCGTGTGTTCGAGATCGAGTCGCGCCAGCGCCAGCTGCGCCTGCGCCGCGGCGAGCCGGGCGCGCGCGCCGTCCACCGCCGCCGTGCTCTCGGCGCGCTGCCGCTGCAGTACCTCGCGCGCCTCGCCCTGCGCGCGCGCCGCGGCCTCGGCATGCGCGAGCAGCGCGCGCGACTTCAGCGCGTCCGCCTGCGCCGCCTCCGAGCGCTGGCCGCTCGCGGCCTCGTCGGCCA
>JASLEG010000122.1 GCA_030151225.1 Burkholderia sp.
CTATCGCGGCCGCGCCGATCTGACGGCCGAGCGCTTCGTGCCGAACCCGTTCGGCGCGCCGGGCAGCCGCATGTACCGCACCGGCGATCTGGTGCGTCGCCTCGCGGGCGGCGAGCTCGACTACCTGAGCCGCATCGATCAGCAGGTGAAGCTGCGCGGCTTCCGCATCGAGCTCGGCGAGATCGAGGCCGCGCTGCGCGCGCAGCCGGCGGTACGCGACGCGGCCGTGCTGATCCGCGAGGACCAGCCGGGCCAGAAGCGTCTGGTCGGCTACCTGGTGCCGGCCGACGGCCACGCGCTGCAGGGCACCCAGCCGATCCGCCAGGCGCTGGCGCGCACGCTGCCCGACTACATGGTGCCGTCGCAATTCGTGTGGCTGGACGCGCTGCCGCTCACGCCGAACGGCAAGCTCGACCGCCGCGCGCTGCCGGTGCCGGAAGGCGTGGTCAGCGAAACCGAGTACGTGGCGCCGCGCGGCGAAGCCGAGCAGGCGCTGGCCGACATCTGGTCGGAAGTCCTGAAGGCCGAGCGGGTGGGCGTGCACGACAACTTCTTCGACCTGGGCGGCCATTCGCTGCTGGCGATGCAGCTGGCCTCGCGCATCCGCGCCCGGCTCGGCGTGGAGCTCGCGCTGGCCGACCTGTTCGAGGCGCCGACCGTGGCCGCGCTGGCCGCGCGCCTGAGCGGCCCGGTGGCCGAACCCGAGGCGCGCATCGAGCGTGTGTCGCGCGACGCGCTCGCCACCGGCATGCCGCTGTCGCCGGGCCAGGAGCGCCTGTGGTTCCTGAACCAGCTCGACCCCGCGTCGCCGGCCTACAACCTGCCGCACGCGCTGCTGTTGCGCGGCGCGCTCGACCTGGCCGCCGTGCGCGCCGCGTTCGACGCGATCGTGCAGCGCCACGAGATCCTGCGCACGCGCATCGTCGGCACGCACGGGCGGCCGCGGCAGGTGATCGGCGAGGCGCAGGCGGTGGCGCTCGGGATGCACGATCTCTCGCGGATGCCGGGCGCCGATCAGAAGCCGCGCGCCGATGCGCTGGTGGCCGAACTGGCCGCGACGCCCTTCGATCTGGCCACCGACCTGCCGCTGCGCGCGGACCTGATCCGGCTGGCCGGCGACGCGCACGTGCTGCTGGTGACGATGCACCACGTGGTCAGCGACGGCTGGTCGATCGGCGTGATGATGCAGGAGTTCGCCGCACTGTACGACGCCTTCGCGCGCCGGCAGCCGTCGCCGCTGGCGCCGGTCGCGCTCCAGTATCTGGACTTCGCGGTCTGGCAGATCCGCTTCTTCGAGGGCCCGGCGATCGCCGCGCAGCTCGCCTGGTGGACCCGCCGGCTCGACGGCGCGCCCACCCTGCTGACCCTGCCGACCGACCGCCCGCGCCCGGCCGTGCGCCGCAGCGCCGGCGGCAACCTCGCCTTCACGATTCCGGCCGCCACCACGGCCGGCCTGCGCGCGCTGGCCGGCCGCCATCGCGCCTCGCTGTTCATGGTGCTGGCGGCGGCCTACGGCGTGCTGCTCGCGCGCTATTCGGGCCAGCGCGACGTGTGCATCGGCACGCCGGTGGCGGGGCGCCAGCGCGCCGAGCTGGAGTCGATGCTCGGCATGTTCATGAACATGCTGGTGCTGCGCTGCGACGTGGACGGCGCGCTGCCGTTCGACACCTTCCTCGCGCGCATGCGCACGGTGGCGCTCGACGCCTACGCGCATCAGGACCTGCCGTTCGAGCGGCTGGTGGACGCGCTGAAGCTCGAGCGCCACCTGAGCCACACGCCGCTGTTCCAGGCCTTCCTGCAGGTGGACAACGAGGCGCTGACCCAGGCCGCGCAACTGCCGGGCATCGAGGTCGAGCGCTGGCCGCTCGAGGGCAGCACGGCCAAATACGATCTGAGCCTGCTGGCGAGCGACGTGGGCAGCGAGCTGCAATGCCGCTTCCAGTACGCGATCGACCTGTTCGACGAGGCCACCGTCGCGCGCATGGCGCGCCACTTCGGCGTGCTGCTGGAGGCGATCGTGCGCGATCCGGCCGCCTGCGTGGGCGACCTCGCGCTGTACGACGCGGCCGAGCGCGAGCACATGCTGCGCGACTGGAACGACAGCGTGCTCGAGGTGCCCGACATGGGCCTGCACACGCGCTTCGAGCAGCATGCCGAGGCGAACCCCGAGCAGACCGCCGTGGTGGTGGGCGAGGTGTCGCTGAGCTACCGCGAGGCCAACGCGCGCGCCAACCGGCTCGCGCACTGGCTGCGCGCGCGCGGCGTGGGCCCGGAAGTGAAGGTGGCCGTGTGCCTGGAGCGCTCGGTGGACCTGATCGTCGCGCTGATCGCGGTGCTGAAGGCCGGCGGCGTGTACGTGCCGCTCGACGTGTCGTTCCCGGCCGACCGCCTCGCCTACATGGTGAAGGATTCCGACGCGGTGCTCGTGCTCACGCAGGCCGCGCTCGGCGAGGCATTGCAGGCGCTGCCCGTCGACCGGCTGCACCTGGACGCCGACTGGCCCGCGATCGAGGCGATGCCGGCGAGCAACCCGGTGAACCTCGCCGGCGCCGAGAACCTCGCCTACGTGATCTACACCTCGGGTTCGACGGGCATGCCCAAGGGCGTGCAGATTTCCCATCGCGCGATCGTCAACTACCTGCACTGGGGCCTCGACGGCTATCCGATGCGCGACGGCGAGCGTGCCTCGTTCACGCACCTGCCGCTGATCTTCGACGCCTCGCTCACCACGCTGTTCATCCCGCTGTGGGCCGGCCGCGACATCCACCTGCCGCTGCCGGGCGGGCACGAGCGCATCGTCGATTCGATGCGCGAGCCGCAGCAGCTGAGCATGGTGAAGATCACGCCGGCCCACATCGACCTGATGGCCGCCGCGCTGCAGCCCGAGGACGTGAAGACGCGCGTGCGCACCAGCGTGATCGGCGGCGACGTGCTGACGATCGCGCAGTTCAACACCTGGCTCAGGTACTTCCCGGGCACCGTGATCGTCAACGAATACGGCCCGACCGAGACGGTGGTGGGCTGCTGCGTGGAGTACGTCGACCCGGCCGCGCTGAGCGGCGCGAGCGTGCTGATCGGCAAGCCGATCGCGAACATGCAGCACTACATCCTCGATGCGCGCGGCAACCCCGTGCCGCCCGGCGTGATCGGCGAGCTGTACATCGCCGGGGCCGGCGTGGCGCGCGGCTACCTGAAGCGCGCGAGGCTGACGGCCGAGAAGTTCGTGCCCGATCCGTTCGGGCCGGCCGGCAGCCGCATGTACCGCACCGGCGACCTGTCGCGCTATCTGCCGGACGGGCGCATCGACTTCCTCGGGCGGATGGACAACCAGGTCAAGATCCGCGGCTTCCGCGTGGAGCTCGGCGAGATCGAGGCCACCCTGGTGATGCTGCCGGCCGTGCGCGAGGCGGTGGTGCTCGCGCTCGACAACGCGGCCGGGCAGAAGGAACTGGCCGCCTATCTGGTGGCCGAGGGCGGCGCGGACCTGCACGGCGAGCTGCAGGCCTGCCGCGCGGCGCTGCGCCAGACGCTGCCCGACTACATGGTGCCGACCCACCTGATCGTGCTCGACGCGCTGCCGCTCACGCCGAGCGGCAAGGTGGACCGCAAGGCGCTGCCGGCGCCGTCGCACCACGCGCGCGACGAGTCATACGTGGCGCCGGCCACCGACACCGAGCGGCGGCTGGCCGGCGTGTGCGCCGAGGTGCTCGGCGTGGCGCGGGTGGGCCGGCTCGACAGCATCTTCGAGTTCGGCGCGAATTCGCTGCTGGTGGTGCAGCTGGCCGCGCAGTTCGGCCGCGAGTTCGGCATCAGGGTGCCGCTCGCGATGATCTTCGAGGCACAGACGGTGGAAGGCATGGCGGGCTACGTCGACGGGCTGCTGGCCGAGCTCGCGCATCGCGCGACCGACGCGGCGGCCAGCCAGGTTGACAGCGGGGCGGCCGATGGCGCGCCCGACACGACGGACGACGCATCCGAGCTGCGGATCTGAACCCATCCGCATCGCGAGAACGAGAGACACATGGCAAGGAGCACGAGCATGGTGTTGCTGGACATTCTGCAGGAACTGCGGGAACTGAAGATCCGCGTCGAGGCCGACGACGGGCAACTGGTGCTCAAGGGCGCAACCGATCGTCTCGACGCCGGGCTGGTGGCGAGGATCCGTCGGCACAAGGCGGCCCTGCTGGACTTCCTGGCCGATCCGTCGCAGGGCGCGCGCCTCGCGATCCCGAAGCGTGCGGCGGCCGAGCAGGGCACGCCGGGGCCGCTGTCGTTCGCGCAGCAGCGCCTCTGGCTGCTCGACCGGCTGCAGCCCGGCAACACGGCCTACAACATCGTCAACGCGGTGCGGCTCGACGGCCGGCTCGATCTCGGCGCGCTGCAGCGCACCTTCGACGCGATCGTGGCGCGCCACGACGCGCTGCGCACCACCTTCGAGGAAGTCGACGGGCGCCCGCAGCAGCGCGTCGCGCCGCACGCGTCGGTGCCGCTGCCGCTGGTGGAGGCGGTATCGGGTGAAGGCAAGGGCGAAGGCGACGGCGACGTGCTGGTGCGCGAGCTGATCGCCAGCGAGGTGGCCACGCCGTTCGACCTGCTCGCGGGGCCGCTGATGCGGGTGCGCGTGGCGCGGCTCGGCGACACCGAGCACGTGGTGGTGATCGCGCTGCATCACATCGTGTTCGACGAGTGGTCGATGGGCGTGCTGCTGCAGGACATCGCCGCGCTCTATCCGGCCTTCGTCGAGGGCCGCGAGCCCGCGCTGGCGCCGCCCGCGCTGCAATACCAGGATTACGCGAGCTGGCAGAGCGGCTGGCTGGCCGGCGAGGTGCTCGAGCGCAAGGTGGCCTACTGGGTCGAGACGCTCGACGATGCGCCGCCGCTGCTGCCGCTGCCGCTCGATCACGCGCGCCCGCCGGTGCCCGGCCATGACGGCGCCGCGAGCGGCGTGTTCCTCGAGCGCGACCTGCTCGACGGCCTGCACGCGCTCGCCAGGCGCACCAACACCACGCTGTTCATGGTGCTGCAGGCGCTGTACGCGATCCTGCTGTCGCGCTGGTCGGGCGAGGCGGACCTGTGCGTCGGCACGCCGGTGGCCAATCGCAACGAAGCCGACCTGCACCCGCTGATCGGCTTCTTCGTGAACATGCTGGTGATCCGCACCGAGGTGGACGGCGCGCAGAGCTTCGAGGCGCTGCTGGCCCAGGTGCGCGAGCGCGTGCTGGGCGCGCTGTCGAATCAGGACCTGCCGTTCGATTACCTGGTCGAGGTGCTGCGCCCCGAGCGCAGCGGCTCGCACGTGCCCTACATGCAGGCGGTGCTGATCCTGCACAACGTGCCGCAACGCACCTTCGCGCTGCCGGGGCTCACGCTGACCGCGCTCGGCACCGGTCAGCAGCCGGCCAGGTGCGACCTCGCGATGAACGTGGTGGAGGAGCGCGACGGGCTCGGCGTGATGTTCGAGTACGACGCCGCGCTGTTCGAGCCGGCCTCGATCGCGCAGCTCGCGCAGCGCTTCCAGCGGCTCGTGATCGGGATCCTGGCCAATCCGGGCAAGCCGGTGGGCGACGTGCCCTGGCTGGCCGACGAGGAGCGGCGCGCGATCGCCGAGTCGTGGCAGGGGCCGCGGCTCGCGGTGCCCGATGCGGGCCACCTGGTGCAGCGCATCGAGGCCGTGGCGATGGCGCAGCCCGCGCATCCGGCGCTGGTCGCCGACGGCGCCACGCTCAGCTACGCCGAACTCGATGCACGCGCCAATCGCCTCGCGCACTGGCTGGTCGCGCAGGGCGTGCGGGCCGACCATCGCGTGGCGATCGGCTTCGAGCGCTCGCCGCTGGCGATCGTCGCGCTGCTGGCCGTGCTGAAGGCCGGCGGCGCCTACGTGCCGGTCGATCCGCGTCAGGCCGCCGCGCGCCTGGCCGCCGTGCTGCGCGAGGCCGCGCCCACGGCGGTGCTCACGCAGCGCGCGTTCGACGCCGGCTTCGATTCGATCGCGGCCGGCGTGCCGCGCCTGTCGCTCGATGCGCTCGATGCCGATTTCGACGCCGCCTGGCCCGACGTCGCGCCGGCCGTCACGATCCGGCGCGACCAGCTCGCCTACCTGATCTACACCTCCGGCTCCACCGGCACGCCGAAGGGCGTGGCCGTCACGCACGGCAACCTGCAGGCCTCGTTCGATGCGCGCCAGGCCTTCTACGAGCCGATCCGCAGCCATCTGCTGGCGCTTTCGATCGTGTTCGACGCGGCGGCCAGCGGGCTGTTCGGCACCCTGCTCGGCGGCGGCACGCTGGTGCTCGCGAACGAGGCCGAGGCCGTCGATGCTCACGCGCTCGCGCGCCTCGTCGACACGCATCGCTGCGACACGCTGATCGGCACGCCGGCGCTGAGCCTCGAGCTGCTGCGGCGCGTCCCGGACGACGCGCTCGGCACGCTGCGCCGCCTGATCGTGGGCGGCGACGTGTTCCCGGCGGCGCTGCGCGAGCTGGCGCGCCAGCGCTGTCCGCAGCTGGCCGTCTACAACGAATACGGCCCGACCGAGGCCACCATCTGGGCGACGGTGCAGGCCGTCGATCTGGCGAGCGACGCGCCCGGCGTGGCGATGGGCCGGCCGATCGCCGGCATGCGCGCGTATGTGCTCGACCAGCGCGGCCACCCGGTGCCGCCGAACGTGGCCGGCGAGCTGTATCTGGCCGGGCCGGGCCTCGCGCGCGGCTACTGGGGCGACGCCGCGCTCACCGCGGCGAGCTTCGTGCCCGATCCGTTCGGCGCGCCCGGCGCGCGCATGTACCGCACGCGCGACGTGGTGCGGGTCGGCGCCGACGGCGCGCTGGCGTTCGTCGGCCGGGCCGACCGGCAACTGAAGCTGAACGGCTATCGGATCGATCTCGGCGAGGTGGAGGCCGCGCTGGCCGCGCTGCCGGGCCTGCGCGAGGCCGTGGCGCTGGTGCGCGGCGAGGGCCGCGCGCGGCAGCTGGTCGGTTATTGCGTATTCGATGGCGATGGCGATGCCGATGCCGATGCCGATGCCGATGCCGATGCCGATGCCGATGCCGCATTCGACGCCGACACGTTGCGCGCGCAACTGGCCGCGTCGCTGCCGGCCTACATGCTGCCGAAGCGGCTGATCCGCCTCGAGCGGCTGCCGCGCCACGTGTCCGGCAAGCTCGACCGCAACGCGCTGCCCGATCCCGACGCGACGCTCGACCCGGCCGCGGCCGCGGCCGCCGTCGCGCCGCGCACGCCGCTCGAGGCCACGCTGGCCGCGATCTGGGCCGAGGTGCTGGGCGTGCCCGAGGTGGGCGTGCACGACGACTTCTTCCTGCTCGGCGGCCATTCGCTGCTGGCCACCCAGGTGATCAGCCGGGTGCGCGTGGCCACCGGCGTGGAGGCCTCGCTGCTGAGCCTGTTCGAGGCGCCGAGCGTGGCCGGCTTCGCCGCGCGGCTCGGCACGGGTACGGCGCCGGGCACGGCCGGCGCGGTCGCGGCGATCCCGCGCGCCGACCGCTCGGCGCGGCTGCCGCTGTCGTTCGCGCAGCAGCGGCTGTGGTTCCTCGACCAGTTCGAGGGCGACAGCGCCGCCTACAACATCTGCGAGGCGCTGACCATGCGCGGCGCGCTCGATCACGGCGCGATGCAGGCCGCGCTGAACCGGCTGGTGGCACGCCACGAGGTGCTGCGCACCACCTTCGGCACCTGCGAGGGGCAGCCGGTGCAGCACATCGCCGACACGCTCGCGATCGCGCTGCCGGTGGTCGATCTGTCGGTGCTGCCCGAGGCCGAACGGGAGCCGGCCGCGCGCGATCTGGCGCGCGAGGAAACCGAACGGCGCTTCGACCTGGTGCGCGGCCCGCTGCTGCGCGCGAAGCTGCTGCGCATCGATGCCGAGCGCCACGTGGTGCTGTTCACGCTGCACCACATCGTGTCCGACGGCTGGTCGATGGGCCTGCTGGTCAAGGAATTCGCCGCGCTCTACGCGTCGGTGCTGAGCGGCGAGCCGGACGGCCTCGCGCCGCTCGCGGTGCAGTACGCCGACTTCTCGGTGTGGCAGCGCGGCTGGCTCGACGGCGCGGTGCTCGACACCCAGCTCGCCTACTGGACCGAGGCGCTGCGCGGCGCGCCCGAGCTGCTGGCGCTGCCGACCGACCGGCCGCGGCCGGCGGTGCAGACCTATCGCGGCAGCCTGCACGGCTTCCGGCTCGGCAAGCCGGTGCGCGACGGCCTGCAGGCGCTCGCGCGCGACGCGCGGGCCACGCTGTTCATGGTGCTCAACGCCGCCTACGGCGTGCTGCTCGCGCGCTGGTCCGAGCAGTACGACGTGTGCGTGGGCACGCCGATCGCGAACCGCACCCAGGCCGACACGGAAGACCTGATCGGCTTCTTCGTCAACACGCTGGTGCTGCGTCAGCGCATCGATCCGAACGCCTCGTTCCGCGCGCTGCTCGACCAGGTGCGCGACACCACGCTCGGCGCCTACGCGCACCAGCACCTGCCGTTCGAGCATCTGGTGGACGTGCTGAACCAGGAGCGTTCGGTGGCCTACACGCCGCTGTTCCAGGTGCTGCTGGTGCTGCAGAACGCGCCGATGCAGGATCTCGCGCTGCCCGGCGTCGAGCTCGGCTATTTCGGCAATGCCGGCACCACCGCGAAGTTCGACCTGTCGCTGTACGTGATGGAGATGGCCGACGACAGCCTCGCCTGCCATTTCGAGTACAACACCGACCTGTTCGACGCGGCCACCATCGCGCGGCTCGCGGAGAACCTGCAGGTGCTGCTCGACGGCATCTGCGCGCGCCCCGACGCAACGGTGGTGGAACTGCCGCTGCTGCCCGAGCGGCAGCGCGAGCAGCTGCTGCACGAGTTCAACCGCACCGCGCTCGAGGTGCCGGCGCCGTTGCTGCCGCAACTGTTCGAGGCCCAGGTACGGCGCACGCCCGACGCCGTGGCCGCGATCTGCGACGGCGAATCGCTGAGCTATCGCGCGCTCAACGCGCGCGCCAACCGGCTCGCGCATCGGCTGCGCGAGCTCGGCGTGGGCCCCGAGGTGCGCGTGGCGATCTGCCTCGACCGCTCGCTGGACCTGCTGGCCGCGCATCTGGCCGTGCTGAAGGCGGGCGGCGCCTACATCCCGTTCGATCCGATGTATCCGCCCGATCGGCTCAAGTACATGATCGGCCACGGCAAGCCCGGCGTGCTGCTCACCCAGTCGCACCAGCGCCGCTACGGCGATGCCGCGCTGCCGGCGATCGATCTCGACGCGGGCTGGCCGGAAGGCTCCGAGGCCGATCCCGTGCCGCTCGCCACGGCCGAGAACCTCGCCTACGTGCTCTACACCTCGGGCTCCACGGGCCGCCCGAAGGGCGTGATGCTCGAACACGCGAGCCTGCGCACCTTCATCGCCTGGGCGCTGCACGAATTCGACGCGGCCAGCCTGCGCCACGTGCTCGCGTCCACCTCGAACTGCTTCGATCTGTCGGTGTTCGAGATGTTCGTGCCGCTGTGCGGCGGCGGCACCGTGCACATCGCGCACAACGTGCTGGACCTGCTCGAGCACCGCGGCCGCTTCCCGGTCACGCTGATCAACACGGTGCCCTCGGCGATCGCCGAGCTGCTGCGCCAGGCGGCGATTCCGCCGACGGTGCGCGCGCTGAACCTGGCCGGCGAGGCGCTGCCGCTGCTGCTGGTGCGCGAGCTGCGCGAGGCGCTGCCCGACACGCTGATCCGCAACCTGTACGGGCCGACCGAGGACACCACCTATTCGACCTGCGCGCGGCTCGATGCCGAGGACCTGCGCCACGTCACGGTGGGCGGGCCGCTGGCCAACACCCGGGCCTACGTGCTCGACGCGGCCGCGCAGCCGGTGCCGGTGGGCGTGGGCGGCGAGCTGTATCTGGCCGGGGAGGGGCTCGCGCGCGGCTACCTGAATCGTGCCGACCTGACCGCCGAGCGCTTCGTGCCGAATCCGTTCGGCGCGCCCGGCAGCCTCATGTATCGCACCGGCGACCTGGTGCGCTGGCGCGCCGACGGCGCGATCGACTACCTGGGCCGCATCGATCACCAGGTCAAGCTGCGCGGCTTCCGCATCGAGCTGGGCGAGGTGGAGGCGGTGCTGCAGGCGCTGCCCGAGGTGCAGGACGCGATCGTGATGGCGCGCGAGGACCGGCCCGGCGAGAAATATCTGGCCGCCTACGTGGTGCGCCACACGGGCGACGCGGCGCAGGGCGGGGGCCCGGCCGGTGCCGACGGCGAGCAGGTGGCGTTCTGGAACGAGACCTTCGACCAGATCTACGGGGAGACCGAGGCGCGCGAACACGGCCACGACGACTTCGTCGGCTGGACCAGCCGCTACGACCAGCAGCCGATCGCGCGCCACGAGATGCGCGAGTGGGTGGAGCAGGTGGTGGGCCGCATCGCGGCGCTGGCGCCGAAGCGCATCCTCGAGATCGGCTGCGGCACCGGGCTGCTGCTGCATCGGCTGGCGCCGCTGTGCGAGCACTATCACGGCACCGACCTGTCGGCCGTGGCGATCGGCAAGCTGCGGGCCGAGGTGGAGGCACAGGCGGCGCTGCGCGATCGCGTGACGCTGCAGCAGGGCGCGGCCGACGAGGCCGCCACGCTGGCCGGCACCCACGCGTTCGACACCGTGGTGATCAACTCGGTCGCCCAGTATTTCCCGAACGCCGACTACCTCGGGCAGGTGGTCGAGGCCGCATTGGGCGCCCTGCCCGACGGCGGCAGCGTGTTCCTCGGCGACATCCGCCACGCGGGGCTGCTCGATCTGTTCCATGCCTCGGTGGAGCTGTTCAACGCGCCGGGCTCGATGCTCGCCTCCGAGCTGCGCGAATCGATCGAACTCGGCGCGCGGCGCGAGGCCGAGCTGCTGGTCGACCCCAACGGCTTCTTCGCGCTCGCGCAGCGCCTGCCGCGGATCCGCCACGTGGCGGTGCTGGCCAAGGCGGGGCAGGCGAGGAACGAGCTGACGCAGTTCCGCTACGACGTGGTGCTGACGGTCGACGGCGCGGCGGTGGCCGAGCCGTTCGTGCCGG
>JASLEG010000154.1 GCA_030151225.1 Burkholderia sp.
GAAGTCCTGACCCGGCGGGGATTATCGCAACGCAAGGCATGTCGTTACCTGGGGCTGAGCCGCCGGGTGGCGACCTACGCACTCAGGCAACCGGAGAAAGACCGGAGCCTGGGCGAACGGTTGATCGCGGCGTCCCAGGAAGTGCCGCGCTTTGGCTACCGCCGGATCTCGGCCTGGTTGTCGTTGGGCGAATCGCGCGTGCGCCGGATGTGGCGTGCGCTGAAGCTGAACATCCCGAAGCGGCGGCCGCGCCGGCGGCGTTGCGGCAGCGATATTCGCCTGCCTGGCGCGACAAAGCCCAATTCGGTCTGGAGTTACGACTTCGTCCACGATCAACTGGTCGACGGCCGTGTCTTGAAAATTGCTGTGCGTGATCGACGAGTACACCCGGGAATGCCTGGCAATCGATGTCGGTGCCAGCCTGCGTTCGCAGGACGTGATTCTGGTGCTGTCGAGACTGATGCGGCTGTATGGAAAGCCGGCATTCATCCGGTCGGACAACGGCGCGGAATTTACCGCCGCCCGGGTCATGCGCTGGCTGCGTGACGCCTCGATTGGCCCGGCCTTCATCACGCCGGGCAGCCCTTGGCAGAATGGCTTCGTCGAAAGCTTCAACGGCAAACTGCGTGACGAACTGCTGAATCGCGAATGGTTCCGCAGCCGCGCCGAGGCAAAAATGCTCATCGAGCAATGGCGTCAGTTCTACAACGAGAGGCGGCCACATAGCGCTCATCGTTACCAACCTCCAGCCACGGTCCGTCGAGCCTGGCTGGAGTCCGATAATATCGACATGCGACTCACTGCCTGACTGGCTACAAAATCCCGCCGCAGGTCACCAGCCCATCAACTGGAACACGCGTTGGCAACTCAAATCGGCACGGCTTCCGTGCGTTGTTGCTGCTTCGGTAAGTGCCCACGCAACGAGTTCGTCGAATCCGTTGGTACGCCCGATCGGGGGCTCGCGATGTGTCGGGGCGCAGGCTCGGCATCGCGGCCGACGTCTGTCACTGCCGGCGGGATCCGCGGCTCGAGGCGTCGATCGCCAAGTGCGACGCCGAGGGGCGGCTGTTCGCCTTCCACGTGTCGGCCCGGCTGCGCGAGACGCACGACATTCTGCTCGATCGCTGGTGGACGGCGCCGCCGCAGGCGGTGCCGCAGCGCTGCGCCTGGGCGCTCGCGAGCGTGTGCTGAGCCAGCGGCGCGCTCATGCGCGGTCGCAGTGCACCTCGAAGTGCGTCAGCTCTGCGGCGCCGAACGCATTGCTGATCGCCACGTCGGTGGCGTCGCGGCCGCAGGCCATCAGCACGCGGCCGATGCGTGGCGCGTTGTTGCGCGGGTCGAAGGTCTGCCAGCTGCCGCCCACATAGGCCTGGAACCAGCCGGCGAAATCCATGGGCGCGGTCACGGGCGGAAGGCCCACGTCGCTGACGTAGCCGGTGCAATAACGGGCGGGGATGTTCATCGCGCGGCACAGCGCGATGCCCAGGTGCGCGAAGTCGCGACACACGCCGCGGCGTTCGCGATAGACGTCCCACGCGGTTTTCGTCGGCCGCGCGTGATCGTGGTCGAAGCTGATGTGTCGATGCACGAAGTCGCAGATGTTCAGCACCGTGTCGCGTCCCGGCGCACTTGCGCCGAACCGCTGCCAGGCGGCGTCGACCAGCAGGTCGGTCTCGCAATAGCGGCTGCCGAGCAGGAATACCAGCGTGTCGTCGGGCAACTGTTCCACCGGGTGGCCCCACGCCGGCTCGTCGCGTCGCTCCATCTCGTCCGACAGGTTCAGCAGCGCGGAGGTCCGCAAGGCCAGCTGCCCGGCCGGCGCGACGATCCGGCTGCACAGGTTGCCGAAGCCGTCGCGATAGGTGTGGACCGGCAGCGGCGGATCGGTGACGAGCACGTCCGGCACCACGATCTCATGCGCATGCGAGAAATGCGTGTTGAGCATCAGCAGCATCGGCGTGGGCTGTGCGCAGGTGTACGACAGGTCGAAGCCGACACGGAAATTCATCGAGGTTCCTCCAGCGGAAGGGGAGACGGAACGGGCAGGCAGAAAGGGCGGGCAGAGCGCGAAGGCGGGGCGCGCGGCGCTCAGTCGAGCGGACCGAGCATCACGTCGACCGCGGCCTGCCCCGCCACTTCGGCGACCAGATAGGCCCATCGTTCGGTGAAGGGGCCGTCGTGCAGCGGGATGCGGCGTGCCTGCACGGCCTGCACGTCGAGGTGGGTTTGGCGTCGGATCTGGAAGCTCACGTCGAACGTGTCCGGCGTGGCCGGCGTCAGCTCGACGTGAATCTCGAAGCCGCGATATGCGATCGTTCGCTGCATGAAACCCTCGCGGTTGCCGGCGCCGTCATCGGTCACCGGTCGAATTGCCTTCGCGCGTCAGACCGCGCGTGGCCTGGCACGGCGCCACGAGAATCCGAACATCAGTGCCATGCCGAGTGCGATGCCCCACATTGCGGTTGTCATGCGGTACCTCCTGTCTGTGAAGAAAGCGTGTGCGGGATCGCGTGTCGCGATGCCCGCGCGTTCGTGTCCGTCGGGGCCCGTCAGCGGGTCGCGTCGCGTTGGGAAATGGGGGGGTAGCGCCACTTGGTTGCATTCGAGTCGAGCGTGGCGTCGTCGCGCCGCCGCTGCTGCATGCGGTCGATGTCGGCGCGTGCGTTGTCGTCGCGCTGCTTCTGCCGGATCGACCGGTCGTGCTGATCGATCGTGCGGTGAGTGTAGGGTGCCATGGATCCTCCGGATACCAGCGGCGTGGCCGTCCGGCGCGCGTCTTGCGCATCGGAATCGGTGCCGCCCTCCCGGGCCATGATGAGCGGCCCGGTGCGGCGAGTCGGTACGCTGGCATGCAATCTCGGCGAGTGTCGTGCGCGGGGCCAGGCCGCGGGGCTAGGGCACATCGCGCCCGGGCAGCAGCCGGTCGTACTCGCGTCTGACGACGCGATAGCATTCGCAGGCGCGCTGTTCCAGGCCCGGCCGGTCGAGGACCTCGATGTGTCCGTAGTTGTAGCGGATCAGGCCCGCGTCCTGCAGCTTCAGCGCGGCCTCGGTCACGCCCGAGCGACGCACGCCGAGCATGTTCGCGATCAGTTCCTGGGTCATGCGCAGCTGGTTCGACGGCAGCCGGTCGAGGCTCATCAGCAGCCAGCGGCAGAGCTGCTGATCGATGGAGTGGTGACGATTGCAGACGGCGGTCTGCGCCATCTGGGTGATCAAGGCATGCGTGTAGCGCAGCAATGCGCGTTGCAGCATGGCGCCGCGCCGGAACTCCAGCAGCAGGATGCGCGCGTCGAGCCGGTACGCATGCCCGGCGCTCTGCACGATCGCGCGGCTCGGCGTGGTGTCGCCGCCCATGAACAGCGACACGCCGATCATGCCTTCGTGCCCGACGATCGCGATTTCCGCCGATGCGCCGTTTTCCATGACGTACAGCAACGACACGATCGAGGTGGTCGGGAAATACACGTGGGGCTGCTTCGCGCCGGATTCATGAAGCACCTTGCCCAGCGGCATCTCGACGTGCGTCAGATGGGGGGCGAGGTGCGCGCGTTCGGCGTCCGGCAGCGCGGCGAGCAGACGGTTGTCGATGAGGCTGGGGGGAGCGTGCATGCACCGGTCCTGTTCGAATGCCGGATTGACTGACGGAAGCCTGCGCGAGGCAGGAGGGGGCCGCGCGTGGGCGGCGTGGGTGGCGTTTGCGCGCCGTGGCGCGATGGCATCGCGCGTGGCGATCGAGCGTCGCGAGACGCGGGAGGATCCGGCGAGGCACGGGGCGGACGGGGCCGTACGATTGCCGTGGCACGGCACGCATCCTGCGCGTGCCCCGACGCGCACACTGCGCCGACGAGAGGCAAAGCTGATGCCAGTGTGCGCCCGCCGCACGCGTGAACTCTGTACGGTGTACGTGGCGGTGACGGCGAGGTCGAGGCGGTCGTCTCGCTCGCCTCAGTGTCGTCGCGAGCCGTTCATTGCGGCGTGTCCGGTGCGACCGGCGGACGCGGCTTCCCGGCAGGGGTCGCATTCGGCACGAGCAGCGTCACGATCTCGCGAAACTGCGACGCGCAGCGCAGTGCGTCCTCGCGCGAGTTCATGTCGATCACTTCGAACAGGCCCACGAACGCGCCGAGAAAGGCATCGGAGAGCGGCGTGGGTCGCCCCGCCACGCGCAGATGCTCGGCATACGCGAACACCTGCTGCATGAACTCGATCTGGGCGGTGGAGAAGTCGTCGTCGCCGATCGGCGCGGGAATGGCCACGAGGGCCTGTCGGGACAAGGATGCGGGAAGGCGGAAAGACGCAATCGGATCGCTCATGCATGGCTCTGGGTGGATGCACGAACGCGACGTGCGCGCGAAGCGGTGAGGCAGGCGGCCATGCGCGAGCGTTTCGCCCATGTCACGCACATTCGGCATGGTGGACGGCGCATTTTGATTGTCCCGATTTCGATACAGATCGTCAAATGTATTTGACGCTATTTTGATTGCCGGCCCGTGCGATTCGATCGGCAGGGAGGATTCGATGAAGGGATGTGCCCGGTGCGCGGGGCGGGCCGCGCCTGCGTGGCGATGGCGATGGGGCTGCCGGTGGGCATGGCAAGCCGCGCGGCGCGCACGGGCCCGCAGTGCCGTCATGCGAGTGCCATCCACGCCTCGAGGCGACGATGCGCGCATCGAGGGCGGGAATCGGTACGGCAACGTACGAAGGGCGTGTCGCGGCCGTCCGGGGGCGCATGTGTCGCGCCGGGACGGGGCCTACTCGGGAGATGGCCCTGCCGGTTCCGCGGCTGGCGGTGTCGGCCCCTCGGGCGGAGCCGGCGTCGCGACGATTTCCCGAAACCGTGCCATGCAGCGCGTGGCGTCTTCGGGGGAGTTCATGTCGACGATTTCGAGCAGGCCGACGAATGCGTCGAGAAAGGCGTCGGAGAGCGGCGTGGTGCGCTGGTGGGCACGCAGATGTTCGGCGTGCGCGAATACGTAGCGGGAGAAGTCGACGAGGTGCGCGGCAAACACTTCGTCGTCGATCGGCGCCGGGACGATCGCGAGTGCCCGCTGAAACGGGGGCGTCGGAATCTGGAAATACGAGGCCTTGTCGTTCACGCATTCGCCTGGTCGGATGCATGATCGCGCGTGAGACGTGAAATGCACGTTTCGACCGGCGCGACCTGTGCTATATATGTCCGGCAAATCCGGATCAAGCCTGCTGCGCAGGTATTCTCCACGATCGCAGCCATCTCGTCAAATGAATTTGACATTTTCTCAGTTCGCGACTCATGCAATTCAATTGGCAGGAAAAGTTTGACGAGTTGAAGCGCAAGGGACGATTTTCCAGCGACGCGCAACTGGCGGAAAGTCTCGCGCTGACGCGTGCGCAGATTTCGGCCTGGCGCAACGGCAAGAGCGATCTCGGGGTGTTGACCAAGATCCGGATCCTCGATGCGCTCGGTCACGACACACTGCGCTCCACCGTGTTGAGCCTGCTGCCGAGCAAGCACTACGACGAGCACGCGAAGCTGCAGGCCCAACTGATCGAGCGCGTCAGACGCCACGAATCCGAGCGCGATGCACCACCGGCTTCCGGCGATGCCGGAGCGGACCTGAATCACCTGCTGGCCGCGCTGCCCGCTGACGAGCGCCGTCGCATCGAGCCGCACCTCACGCCGGTCACGATGCCGCTCGGCCATGTCGTCTACGAATCGGGCGACCACCTCAGCCACGTCTATCTGCCCACGACCGCGATCATCTCGATGCTCTACGTCATGGAGAACGGCGCGTCGGCGGAAATCGCCGTGGTGGGACGCGACGGCCTGGTGGGCGTGGCGCTGTTCATGGGGGGCGACACGATGCCGAACCGCGCGATCGTGCAGAGCAGCGGCGCGGCCTATCAGCTGGGCGGCCAGATCGTGCGACAGGAGTTCGCGCGCGGCGGCGCGCTGCAGCGCCTGTTCCTGCGCTACACGCAGGCGCTCATCACGCAGATGGCCCAGACGGCGGTCTGCAACCGTCACCACTCGATCGCCCAGCAGTTCTGCCGCTGGCTGTTGCTGAGCCTCGACCGGCTCGATTCGAACAACGTGCGGATGACGCAGGAACTGATCGCCAACATGCTCGGCGTGCGGCGCGCGAGCGTGACCGAGACCGCCAGGAAGCTTCAGGAGGCGGGCCTCATCCGCTATTCGCGCGGCGTGATCGAGGTGATCGACCGCGCCGCCTTGGAGCGCTACGTGTGCGAGTGCTATCTGGTGGTACGCCAGGAGAGCGAGCGGCTGCTCAGGCAGCGCTGATTTCGTGCCGGGCCAATCGTCAGGGAAATAACGTCAATCAAATTTGACAATTCGGTGCGCGGCACACCGCCCTGACGATCGGTAATCCTTGCATGCACAAGGTGGATATGCCGGGCGAGGGTCGATTCTTCGAACTTTTGCGAGCCGGGATGCGGATCATCGGCCAGATAGCGGGCCCGCGCGTGGCGCGTTGGGGGCCGGCCGGCGCATCGGGCCGACGCGCGTCGTACAGACCCGTCCAGGGAAATGCCAGATAGTTCGCCGGCACGAAGCCATGCCTCGTGAATCCGGGGAAGCCATGTGCCTGGCGGCCCCGGGAATCAACGGAATGGGCGAAGGGGCGATTGCCTGCCGAATGCCCGCCGTTTCACGGTATTGATCGGGCGTCCCCGAACGGTTTTGACGAACCGGATACCGTCGCGACGATCGGTAGGCGGTACTGCACTGCAATCCGGTATTGCGCGGTGCGTATCACCGGTCACGCGGCTCGGCGACGCGTCCTCACACGAAGTGAACGAATTGTGTCGGGCGCGCGCCGGGGCGCCCGACGCCGGATCAAGGCGCAATGCGAGAAATCCGACGTGACGATTGCCCGATCGAATGCCGACCGGCTCGATCGCAGACCGACGCGACGACCGAGGCGCAGGTGCCGACGCCGGCCGTTCGTCGATGCCTTTACCTGGCGCGCAGACCCGATGCCGAACTGGTGGCGTTCCTGACGGCGCGCCACTGGGTGGTGACCTGCGCGACGTCGCCGGCCGCGGCGTTGCGGCACGTCGGATCCGACCTCGCGCATGCCGGCATCGTCGACCTCGACGGGCTCGGTGCATCCACGCTCACGGAACTCGAACCCGTGCTGCGCAGCGGGCAGCACGGATGGATCGCGCTGGTGGCACGTGCGAGCCTCGACAGCCACGAGACGTGTCAACTCATTCGCCGGTATTGCGTGGACTACGTCACGCGGCCGCTGGCACTCGCGGCGATCGAGCGCGCCGTGGCCCACGTGTACCGGATGGCCGAGCTGCGTTCGCTCGAGAGCGGGGCCGGCGGCGCCGCGCTCGGGCGCAACGGCATGGTGGGCGCGAGCGCGGCGATGCAGCAGCTGTATCGGTCGATCGAGAAGGTCGCGACGGTCGATGCACCGGTGTTCATCTCCGGCGAATCGGGCACCGGCAAGGAGTTGACGGCGCTCGCCATCCACGCACGATCGGCGCGCGGCCGGGCACCGTTCGTCGCCATCAATTGCGGTGCGATATCACCACATCTGCTGCAGTCCGAGCTGTTCGGCTACGAACGCGGCGCCTTCACGGGCGCGAACGCACGAAAGACCGGCCGTATCGAGGCTGCGCAGGGCGGCACGCTGTTTCTCGACGAAATCGGCGACCTGCCGCTTGAGAGCGGGGCGAGCCTGCTGCGCTTCATGCAGGACGGAAAAATCGAGCGACTGGGTGGCCATGAGTCGATTCCAATCGACGTTCGCGTCATCTCGGCCACGCATGTCGATCTCGGCGCCGCAATCGACGACGGGCGCTTCCGAGCGGATCTGTTTTATCGTTTATGCGTATTCCACATCGACGAACCGCCCTTGCGTGAACGTGGAAACGATATCGAATTGATCGCCCATCAGATATTGAGAAAATTTCACGGCGACGCCGACCGCATGATTCGTGGCTTCACGGAGTGCGCGCACGAATCCATGCACGCGTACTCGTGGCCCGGCAACGTACGCGAGTTGATCAACCGGGTCCGGCGCGCCATCGTCATGACGGACAGCCGACTGATCTCGGCTGCGGACCTGGGCCTCGACCAGTTCGTCACACCGCGGCTGACGACGCTCGCACAAGCGCGACAGGGGGCGGAGAAAAGCACGATTGAAGCGGCGCTGTTGCGACATCGGAACCAGCACGTCAAGGCGGCGAGCGAACTTGGCGTTTCACGAGCGACCTTGTATCGGTTATTGCGCTCGCATGGCCTGTAACGGGCATGCGGAGGCGACACGCGTCGATGATCGCGATTCGGGTATGCGATGATGCGCGATCGACGCACCGCGCCACGTCACGTCACTGGGTACGGTGCGCCGGTTCATTGCCAGCACGCCACCCGAGCCACCATGTCCGCCCGAACGTTTCGAACCTCCCGATCGTTGTTCAGCGTCTTCAGCGTCGCCGCCCTCGCGTTGATCGCGAGCCTGCCGTTCGCCCGGCCGGCGGCCGCGAAGCTGCCGCCGTTGGCGCTCGACGTCTACCAGGCGGGCCGGCCCGGGCAGCAGGCGCGCTTGCTGCGCCATTTCTCCGCCGCCGATCTCGGTGCGATGCCGCAAGTCACCATCGTGACGTCCACGCCGTGGACGGCGAGATCCACCTTCGTGGGCGTGCGCGTGGAAGACATCCTGAAGGCGGTGCACGTCGGTGCCGGCTCCTTCAAGCTGGCGGCCTACGACGGTTTCATTTCGCAAACCATCTACGTGACGGACGTGCTCGCCTACCATCCGATCTTCGCCACCTCGATGAACGGGGACGTGCTGCAGATCCGGAACTTCGGGCCGATCTTCACGATCTTTCCCCGGGATCGCTACCCGGGCGTATTCGACAACTATCGCTTCGAGGCGAGCTTCGCCCGGCAAATCAAGGCTTTGATCGTCGATTGAAGCGCAGCCTTGCGCGCCGTCGGTGCGGCCGTCACGTCAATGGGAGAACGCTGTGGAATGCAAGATCTGTCGCGGGCCGACCGCCTTTTTCGGCGCCGCGAATTTCAACAAGAATTGCGAGGAACGGCGTGGCCTGATCCTGCCGCCGCACGCCGAGGTCGTGACCTACGTGAAGTGCGAGCATTGCGGCACGATCTTCACGGCCGATTTCGATGCGTGGACGAGCCAGGACTTCGCGCGGAGGATCTACAACGACGAATACGTGCTGATCGACACCGACGTGGTGGAGGCGCGGCCACGCCACAACGCGCAGCTGATCGCGGATCTGGTGGTGGACCGTGGCGTGTCGATCCTCGACTACGGCGGCCATGCCGGCTACCTGAGCCGCATGCTGCGCGACGGCGGCTTTTCGGCGGACAGCTGGGATCCGTATGGCGATCCCGCGGCCGATGCGGTTTCCGCGACCGCCACCGCCGCGCTACGCGATCGCTACGACTTCATCGCGTCCTTCGAGGTGCTCGAGCACACGGTCGACCCGGATGGCACGGTGGCCGACATGGTCGGCCGGCTCGCCACCGGCGGCGCGATACTGTTCTCGACCTACGTGCTCGACTTCGAGACCGACGTCACGATCGACCACTGGTACATCTCGCCGCGCAACGGACACGTCACCGTGCACTCGCGCCGAGGGCTGTCGATCCTGTTCGGTCGCCACGAGATGCGCGTGCATCATTACTCGCGCGGGCTCCACCTCGCCTGGCACGACGGCATGCCGCTGCCCGCGTGGCTGACGCGTGAGCCGATCGGCTGGACGGCGGTGCCGGGCGAAGTGCTGCGCCCGCCGAGTCAATCGTGAGCGCCAGACTGTTCGGCCTGCGGATGCCCGACCTGAGCGCGCTCGGTGTCAAGGAATCCCAACGGTTCACGATCCTGTCGGTGGTCGCGGTCATCACCGTGTCGGTGTGCTTCTGGACCTATGCGGCCCTGTCCTGGCTGAGCCCGAAAGGCGTCTATGCGCTGACCGGTCCGCAGGAGAACTATTACTGGGGCACCGCCCAGTTCGAAATCAAGCTCGAGCAATTCAAGAGCGATCTCGCCCAGTACGCGTTCGCCGGCAACCTCGGCTTCGACGACCTCGAGCTGTCCTACAACGTGCTGCTGTCGAAGTATTTCATCCTGTCGGTCACCGGCGACGCGACCCGTGCGGCGATGGCCGTGCCCGAATACCGGAACGCGCTGGCGGACCTGCGCGGGCCGCTCTACAGCGTGTCGCCGTTTTTCGACCGGCAGCGCATCACGCGCGAGGACGCGCCGCGTATCCTCGCCACGCTCAACGCGATGGAGCCGGACGTGAGCCGCCTCGTGCACAGCATCGGCGACGCCGAGGTGCAGCGCCGGCAACTGGCGATCGACGACTTCAAGAGCAAGCAGTTCTTCTTCCTGAAGCTCAGCACGGGCCTGGTGGTGATCATCCTGCTGGGCTTCGTCGGCTGGCTGCGTCTGTTGCATCAATTGCGCGCCAATATCCGACGCGAGACCGAGCTGCGCGACGTCAAGGCCGCCTTTCTCGGCATGGTCGGGCACGAGCTGCGCTCGCCGCTGCAGGTCGTGACCTCGGTGACCGACAACCTGATGCACGAGGAGCTGACGCGCTCGGCCATGAAGGGCGTGTTCGCGCTCGAGCGTGCCGCGCAGGCGATCGACATCCAGTTGCGCGACATCACCGATTTCGCCTTGCTCGGATCGAGTCGCCTGAAGATCGTCCGGGACTGGTTCCGCATGGCCGACGTGGTCGGCGTGGCACTGGAATCGCAGCGTGAAATCTCGCAGAAGAAGGGCATCGGCATCGACGTCGGCTTCAGCCCCGATTTCCCGCTGATCTTCTCGGACGGCAACCGCCTGCAACAGATCATGACCAACCTGATCTCCAACGCGATCAAGTATTCCGAGGCGGGGCCGGTGCTCGTGCAGGTCTCGGCCGCGCTGCAGGCGGGCAGGCCGGGCGGCCGGGCGCGCTACACGCTCGTGGTCGAGGTGAGGGATCGGGGCGGCGGCATCAGCGAGGCCGACCAGCAGCAGATCTTCAAGCCCTTCGTCCGGCTGACCGACGCACGCGCCAACCCGGTGCCCGGCATCGGCATGGGCCTCGCGATCGTCAGCGAGATCGTGGGCCTGCTCGACGGCACGATCGAGCTGCGAAGCCGCACGGGCGCCGGCTCGGCCTTCACGATCTCGATTCCGTGCGAAGGGCGGCCGGACGACGACGCGTCGTTCGGGCAGGCGCCCCTCGCCAGGTCGAGCCATGCCGACGACATCGGCTGGTTGCGCCACGTGCTGGTGGTGGACGACAACCCGGAGATCGTGGCGACGCTCGTGTCCGTGTTCGAGTCGAACGGCGTGGCCGTCGACGGCGCGAGTTCGGTGGCCGCCGCGCGACGGCAACTCGCCTCGCGGCGTTACCAGGCGGTGGTGCTCGACATCCAGATGCCGGAGACGAGCGGCTTCGAACTGCTCGAATCGGCGCGTCGGACGGGGCTGATCGACGGCGACACGGTGGTGGTGGCGCTGAGCGCCTACAGCCCGCTGCTGTTCGACAAATGGGACAAGGGCATGTTCGACGCGTTCCTGAGCAAGCCCTTGCGCGCGAGCGAGCTGTTCGCGTCGCTGTCCCGTGCCGCGCATGCGAAGGGCCTGCGCTGAGGCGTCTGGCCGCCGGTCGTCGCGGCGCTACTCGCGACGCTGCGCGAGGCGCCGATTCAGGTCGGCCACGAGCCACGACAACCGCACCGGTTTCTCGAGCGGCGAGACGTCGTATTTCTCGATCAGCTCGGTCATCTCCACTTCGCTGGCTTCGCCAGTGGCGATCTTGCCCGTCAGCAGATAGACGAGCGGCGCATGCGTGGCGCTCGTGGCGATGGTCTCGATCGAGGCGCGCGCGGTCACGCCGTCGAGCAGCCAGTCGATCACCACGGCGTCGAAGCTCGCCGTCTTCAGGTCGGCCAGGAAGCTTCGATGGCCGGTATAGCCCTTGGCGATGAAACCGGTGCGATTCAGGTATGCGCAGATCTGCTCGGTGATTGCCGGGTCGTCGTCCACCACGGCGACGGCCGGGTCGCTGATCTCGCGCACCGGGATCGAGATCCGGTAGACCTCGAACTTCTCGCCGTGCGGCGCCGCATCGCGCGTGAAGACGTGCCAGCGATCGCCGGTGCGCGTCGCGACGAACTCCGGGCTGCGGCTTGCCGACAGGCGGTTGCCGATCTCCGCATGGCATTCGTGGTCCTTGCCGCCGATCGTCAGCAAGGCCTTGACGGTGCCGTCGGGCGGCTCCGCCTCGGTGGCCTGCGGCGGATGGTCGGCCACCAGCTGGGAGGCCGACTCGCCGTATTCCGCGGCCACCGCACGCAGCTGCAGGATCGTCCACGGGTTTTCTCCCTTGATCTTGCGCAGTGCCTGCGAATAGCTGAGCCCGAGAATCCGCTGTATTTCCGTCGCGTACTGGCGCTTCGAGACGCCGTGCGCCTCCAGCAACTGCCTGACGCGCTGCGCGACGGACGCCGCGTCGTCCGCCTCGTGTTGTTGCTCGTGCATTCGATCTCCGGACATGAATGGCTGCGCGATCTTCCCACAGGCGCCGCGACGATGTCGTCTCCGCGCCCCGAGTCGGGAGAAAAGCGCATGGCACGCTCTTTTTGATTTCAAGGTGCGCTTGACATGCGCTTTTAAGGTGGAAAACAATGTGCGCCATGCGCGTTTTGCCGGCGAAGTGCTGTCGTGCAACAGAACCATTCGCCAGCCATGTCGGGCGCCGCCGTGGCCTCACGAGGAAAATCCACGATGTCTTCATTCAACGAGAACGCGGTGACGCTGTCGCGCCGCGATCCCGCGCGGACGGTTTGCCTGCCGCGCGATCGACGTGGCGAAGGGGCGGTGGCCGAGATCGTCGGCGTCGGCCGGATCGGTGCGGAGATCGCGCGTGCGCTGCGGTGGCGTGCCGATGTCGACACCGGCCCGACGTGGCGGCCGACGCACGATGTCGCGCGGGACCTCGCGCACGAGCCGGGCGATGCCGTCGGCACCGAGCTCGTGTTCCTGTTCGTCGCCGCGGGCGAACCGGGCGCGCTGCGTCTTGCCGAGGCGGCCTGCATGGCTCGGCAAGCGCGTGGCGCACGGGTCGTCGTGATCCTCATGCATGCCGCCGGCCCGGATCGCGCCGCCGTGCAACGGGCCGGCGAAGGCCTGGCAGCGCTGGCCGACGCGATCGTCGTGACGCCTGAATATCCTCACTTGTCACTGCTCGACGGCGTCCTGCGCGCCTATCGGCTCGCCACCGGAGACGGGCCGGTCGCCGCGTCGGCCGCCAGCGAATTCCTGGACCTGAGAGCGATGTTGCAGGATGCGAGCCGCGCGGCCGTGGGCGCCGGCCACGCGTCGGGCGAGCAGCGTATCGTCAGGGCAACCGACGAAGCTGTCGACGCCGTGAGCGCCGAGGCGCTCGCCTGCGCGTCGGGCGTGTGGGTGATCGTCTGCGGTGCCGAGACGCTGCGGCTGTCCGAGGTGGCCGCGGCGCTGTATCGGGTGCACGCGCGCACCCGCGGCGACGCGCAAGCCGTGCTCGCCGCGCATTACGACGAACGCATGGGCGAGACGGTGCGCGTGGTGGTGATGGCCGCGTCGCGAGTACGAGGCGCGGCCGAAAACATCGCTGGACGGGCTGACGCCGGCAAACCACGGCCACCAGTCGATGGCGAACCCGGCTAGGCGACCTGGCCGCGTATTTCCCCGCCGACGGCGTGCTCCGCAGGAAAATTTGCGCCCGGCGACACTTCGACGCATCATGACGCGCAAGCTTTGTCCCCGATCGCCTCACGAGTAGCTGTTCCACCGCCGCGCGCCCGGCTGCTCCGTCGCCCTCAAAGGAGCCCGCGCCCATGAACGCCCAGAATCAGTGGCCCGCGCACAGCCATGGATGCCGCGGCTGGCGTGGCGAGATGGCGAACCGCATCGCGGAATTCGACTGGTCGAACACGGCCCTGGGCCCGCGGGCTGCCTGGTCGCGCAGCCTCAACGCAGCCGTGCAGATGCTGCTGGCGTCGCCGGTGCCGCTGGTCATGCTGTGGGGGCGCGCCGGTACGATGATCTACAACGACGCCTATTCGGGCTTCGCGGGTGGCCGACATCCCTTTCTGCTCGGCAAGCCCGTCGAGGAAGGCTGGCCCGAGATCGCCGCCTTCAATCGTCACGTGGTCGATACGGGGTTGTCGGGGGGAACGCTGTCCTACACCGACAAGCAGCTGACGCTGCACCGCAGCGGGCTGCCCGAGGAGGTCTGGATGGATCTCCATTACAGCCCCGTCGCCGAGGACGACGGAAGCCCGGCCGGCGTGATGGCCATCGTCTTCGAGACGACCGACCGGGTGCTGGCGCAACGCCAGCGCGAGCATGCCGAGCGGGCCCTCAGGCAGACGGGCGAGCGGCTGCAACTGGCGCTCGCCACCGACCTCGTGCTCGGAACCTGGGTATGGGAGGCGCAATCGGGTGCCCTGGTCGGCGACGAGCGGTTCAATCGCACGCTGGGGATCCCGGCCGACGCGGGCGCCGGGCAGTCGATCCGTCGGTTTCTGCGCGCCATGGAGCCGATCGAGCGCGCCGACATCCTGGCGCAGTTGCGTGCGTCGCGGCCGGACTTCGCGACCTACCGGCATGAATGTCGTCTGCGCATGCCGAACGCCGACTGCCGCTGGGTGCTCGTCAGCGGCACGCGCGAGACGAACGGCGACGGCAGTGCCTCGCGCATGGCGGGCGTCATCGTGGACATCCACGAACGCAAGGTCGCGGAGGACGGCCTGCGCGAGCTGACACGCGCGCTGGAAGTGCGCGTGGCCCAGGAGGTACGCGCGCGTGCCGATGCCGAGGGGCGCCTGCGTCAGGCGCAACGGCTCGAAGCCATCGGCGGCCTGACCGGCGGCATCGCCCACGACTTCAACAACGTCCTGCAGACGATTTCGTCCAATCTCCAGCTGATCGAAATGGGGCCGCGCGACGAACCGTTCGTCAAGCAGCGGGTGGGCCGCGCGAATGCCGCGGTCGCACGGGCCGCGAAGCTCATTTCGCAATTGCTGGCGTTCGCGCGGCGTCAGCCGCTGAGTCCGACCGTCGTGAGTCCGGCGGCGTTGCTCGACTCGATTCATGAACTCCTGCTGCGCACGGTGCCGGAAAACATCCACCTCGAAACGACGCTGTGCGAGGCGCCCTGGAATTTCAAGGTCGATCGCAGTCAGCTCGAGAATGCCCTGCTGAATCTCGTCATCAATGCGCGAGACGCGATCGCCGATCAGGGGCGCATCGCCATCGAGGTGGCGAACGTGACGCCGGCCACGGACGCACGCCTGTCGGGCCTGGCGTCGCCGGGCGACGAGTACGTGCGCGTGGCCGTGTCGGATGACGGCAGCGGCATGCCGGAATCCGTGAAGGCACGCGCGTTCGAGCCGTTCTTTTCGACCAAGCCCGACGGTCACGGCACGGGGCTCGGCCTGAGCATGGTGTTCGGCTTCGTGCGACAGAGTGCGGGGCATGTGGAGATCGAGACGGAACTGCATCACGGCACGACCATCATGCTGTATTTCCCGCGCTCGCTCGAGTGCGAGGTGGCGAGCGAGTTCGCCGCGGATCGAACCCGCTATCGTGGCGGCGAGCGCATCCTCGTGGTGGAGGACAACGCGGACGTTCGCCTGGGCGCGATCGAGATGCTGTCGCAGCTCGGCTATCGCGTCGTTTCGGCCAGCGACGGCGACGAGGCGTGGCGCATCCTGCAGGCCGGCGAACCCGTCGATCTGCTGTTCACCGATGTGGTGATGCCCGGCACGCTGCGCAGCAGCGAACTCGCCAGGCTCGCCAGCGCGCCGCCCTACAACGCCAGCGTGCTGTTCGTGTCGGGCTACACCCGCGACGTGATCTTTCACGACGGGCGCCTCGACGACGGCGTTCTGCTGCTCGGAAAGCCGTACGGGATGGACGATCTTTCGCGGGCCGTCCGCGAGGCGCTCGATTCGTCGGTCCGCGGACGTCGCGTCGGCCATCCCGACGGACCGTGAATTTTCTTCAACGCCGGGCGAGGGGTTACCGGCGGCCCGGCGCGTGACGGTTGCCCCTTCGCCGCGCAACGTGCGACACGGCGCGTGCCGTCGCGTGGGTACGCGCCTTGCGGAACGGGTTGTGCCGTCTGACGGCACATGCCCTTTTCAACACGAAGGAGATACACCATGAGCAAAGACGCGGTTTCCGTTCTGAATGATCTGGTCGAAACCTCGAAGGACGGTCAGATGGGATTCGAAAAGGCGGCACAGGATGCCCACGATCCGCAACTGAAGACCCTGTTCCAGTCGCGCGCGACCGACTGCACGCGCAGCGCCGGCGAGTTGCAGTCGCAAGTGCAGCGTCTCGGTGGCGATCCGCAAACAGGTGGATCGACGTCCGGTGCGCTGCATCGCGGCTGGGTCAACCTGAAATCTGCCGTGACCGATCGCAGCGATCACGACATCCTGGCCGAGTGCGAACGCGGCGAGGACGTCGCCAAGAAGCGCTATCACGACGCGCTCGAGAATGGCGAACTGCCTGCCGACGTTCGCGCGCTGGTCGAACGGCAATACCTGGGTGTGCTGCAGAACCACGATCGCATCCGCGATCTGCGCGATCAGTTCGCCAAGCGGTGACGTATGGCGCGCTCGGGCCCGAAGGGCCGAGCGTGCAGGGTTCATCGCCCGGCCCGGTCGGCGGGCGTCCCGCTCAGGGCAGATGCAGGCCGCCGGTCACGCCGTACACCTCGCCGGTCACGTAGCTCGATTCCTGCGAGGCCAGCACGACGTAGATCGGCGCGAGTTCCGCCGGCTGACCGGGGCGCTTCATCGGCGCCTCCGAGCCGAACACCTCGACCTTTTCCTGAGGCTGGCCGCCACTCGGCTGCAACGGTGTCCAGATCGGGCCCGGGGCCACGGCATTCACACGCACGCCCAGATCGATCACCTGCTTGGCGAACGCGTGGGTGAACGCCGTGATCGCGGCCTTGGTGGACGCGTAGTCGAGCAGGCCCGGGCTCGGCTGGTAGCTCTGGATCGAGGTGGTGTTGATGATCGTGCCGCCACGCGGCAGATGCGGCAGCGCCGCCTTGCAGAGCCAGAACATCGCGAACACGTTGGTGCGATAGGTGGCCTCGAGCTGAGCCGTGCTCAGGTCGGCGATCTTCTCGACGTACACCTGCTTGCCGGCGACGTTGACGAGGATGTCCAGACCGCCGAGTTTCGCCACCGCGTCGCTCACGAGCGTGTTGCAGAACGCCTCGTCGGAAATGTCGCCGGGCAGCGCCACGGCCTGGCGGCCGGCCTGCTCCACCCACGTCACGACCTCGCGCGCATCGGCCTCCTCGCTCGGCAGATAGTTCAGCGCGACGTCGGCGCCTTCACGCGCGAAGGCGATCGCGGTGGCGCGGCCGATGCCGCTGTCGGCGCCCGTGATCAGCGCACGCCGGCCCTTCAGTCGCCCCGAGCCGCGGTAGCTTTCCTCGCCGTGGTCCGGCTTCGGGCGCATTGCCCTGGCCAGGCCGGGTGCGTCCTGCGGTTGTCGGTCGAAGTCGGGGCGCGGATACTGGGTCAGCGGATCCTGCAGGGTGGTCTGGTCTCGCGAGTCGGACATGAACGGCTCCTCGATGAAGGGTGGCAGGGCCGGAAGCGACGGCTCCGGCAGGCATGACCGGTTCAGCAACACACGTGCCGCGGTGGGAGGGGCGCGAAACGGCCCGCGTCGCGGCGATGCACCTTCCGTGCGGAGGGCGCGGTCGGCTGCCGTATTACAAACGATGTAAAAACTCGCACCCGACTGCCGAGAGCCGCCCCGCGCCGACACGGGGGAGACGGGCACCGAACTTGCTGTGTGGGTTCATCGGACAGCTCTTTCCAGGGATCGACCATGATCGGTGTTGTAATTCCCGTACATAACGAGGCGCGGTTGCTCGCGTCGTGCCTGTCAGCTGCGATCGCGGCTGCGCGTCATCCTGCGCTGCGGGGCGAGCCGGTGCGGATCGTGGCCGTGCTCGACAGTTGCAGCGACGGCTCGGAACGGATCGCGGCAGGCTTCGACGTGACGAGGCTGTCGATACAGGCACGCAACGTCGGCGTGGCACGTGCGAGCGGCGCGACCCATCTGCTCGGGCTCGGCGCGCGCTGGCTCGCCTTCACCGATGCGGACAGCCGTGTCGCGCCAGACTGGCTGGTCGCGCAACTGGCGCTGGATGTCGACGCCGTGTGCGGAACGGTGGCCGTCGACGACTGGCATGGCCGTCCTGCCAGCGTGCTCGCGCGCTGGCGGCACACCTATCGCGACGAGGACGGCCATCGCCACGTGCACGGCGCCAATCTCGGCGTCGCGGCCCGGGCTTACCGGCGCGCCGGCGGTTTTCCGCCGCTCGCGTGTCGCGAGGACGTGGCGCTCGTCGACCTGCTGAGCGCGACCGGTGCGTCGATCGCCTGGAGCGCGGCGCCGCGGGTGGTCACGAGTGCACGTGGCGACGCGCGCGTGCGCGGCGGTTTCGGCGACACGCTCGATGCCTGGGCGGGTCCGCGCGACGCGATGCCCGACCTGTCCGCGACGGCGCCGGAGGCACCGTGAACACGGCCGCGGTGGAGCCGTTGATCGAGCGCACCGGCGCGCGAGCCTGCAGCGAGCCCCCGGACCGGACGCTCGACGCCCGTGCGCCGCTGTTCGTGGTTTCGCCGCATCTCGACGATGCCGTGTTCAGCTGCGCGGCGCTGCTCGCGACGCGACCCGGGGCCACCGTCTGCACGGTGTTCGCCGGCACGCCGGCCACGCCGCAATGCCGCGCGTGGGATCGCGCGGCGGGGTTCGAGGATTCGCGTGCGGCGATGGCGGAGCGTCGGCGCGAGGACGCGCGCGCGCTCGCGTGCTGCGAGGCGCGCGGTGTCGGTCTGGCCTTTCTCGATGCGCAGTACGAAGCATCGCCCGACGTGCCCACGCTGGCCCGGGCGCTGGATGCGCAACTGGCGCGCGCGACCGGCGCCGTGCCGGTGCTGCCGCTGGGCCTGCGCCACCCCGACCATCACCGGGTGGCGGATGCATGGCTCATGTTGTTGCGTGCCGGCCGAATCGATGCGTGTCTCGTCTACGAGGAAGCGATCCACCGGGTCGCGGGCGACGAACGTGTCGAGCGCCTCGATCGGCTCGAGCGCGCCGGCGCGATCGTCACACCGCTCGGCGACGCCTGGTGCGGCGCGCGGCTCGGCGTTCTCGCGCGCTGCCGCAAGCGCCGTGCGGTGGCGGCGTACGCGAGCCAGCTGCGTGCCTTCGGCTGCGGTGTGCTCGCCGAACTCGATCGCCCCGAGCGCTACTGGCACGTGCGACGTGGCGCGGCACCGGTGGCGACCTGACGCTGTCCGGCCGCGTGCCGGCGCGATTCAGTCGGGTCGCCCGACGAGCGTGGCTGGCCGCTGCCGCTCGCGGCTGGCCACGCTGCCGGGCTCCGCGCTCCAGACGTCGAGCAGGAAATCCGCGTCGTCGACGTGAGCCACGAGGCTCAGCGATGCGCGCCGTGCTGCCCGGGCGAAGATGGCGTGCACCGCGCCGCCCCCGATGCGGAAATCGTCGGCGCCGTGGCGCCAGTGGCAGCAGGCGATCGTGCCGTCGTCGTCGAGCGACGCGCAGGCGAGCCGGGCCATCGCGGTGCAGTCCGGTTCGTCGAGGTAATAGCCGAATTCGCTGACGACGATCAGATCGAAGCGTGCGTTGGGCCAGTCGCGCGGCATCGTGCGGGCCTCCGCGGCGGCGTTCGGGAACGCCGCGAGTCGGCTGCGCGCCAGGGCGACGGCGTGCGGCGCGAAATCGGCGCACAGCAGCGCGGTACACCGCGTGGCGAGCCGGGCCGACAGCTCGCCGTTGGCGCAGCCGGGTTCGAACCCGTGCCGATACTGCCGGCGAGGCAGCGTCGCGAGCAGCAACTCGCGCTTGCGCGCCTCGTACCAGCTGCTGCGATAGCGCCACGGATCGTCGTGCTCGACGAATTTCGCGTCGAACGCGCCCGGCCGGTCGAGGTCCGCCGAGCCGGCCTGGTCGTTCGGATGGCGGCCCGCGCTCACAGTCGCCACGCCTGAGGAGAGGCCGCCAGTACCTTGCCGAGCGCGGCCAGATCGCGCTCGGCATGGCTTTGTCGCAGGAACACGGGCAGGTCGGCGGCCATTTGCGCGAACCACCGGTCGCGGCAGAGCGGGCCTGCACCGAGGCCGCGCAGGGTGGCGCGCTGCACGGCGTCGGCGGCGTGCTCGACCGCGCAGCGCGCGCGCAGCGCGATCGGCATCGCGTCGGCGAGCGGGGCGGCATCGATCGTGGCGGCCGCCTCGCGCAACAGGGCGCGAGCGGCACCGAGCGCCACATCGGCGGCGCCGAGGTGCGCGTGCAGATGCGGATCGTCGCGTTGCCCCGCCACCGCGTGCAGGCGCCGGGCGAGCGCGGCCGCGGCGCCGTACCAGCAGGCCGCGATGCCCGCGCCCCCTTGCCAGAAGCCCGGGCGATGCAGATAGGCGCCGGGCGGACCGAGCAGCTCGGCGGCGGCGCCGTCGAAATCCACCTCCACGCTGCCTGTCGCGCGCATGCCGGTCGCTTCCCAGCCGCGCGAGCTGATCGTCACGCCGGGCTGACGCATCGCGACGGCGGCGAGCCGGTCGTGGCCGTCGTCGTCCACGCAGGTCACCAGCGCGACGTCCACGCACGCCGCGCCCGAGCACCAGGCCTGGGTGCCCACGAGGCGAGCCGGTGCGTCGTGCCCGGCCTGCGTCGAGGCTCGCAAGGTCATGCCGGGCGCTCGCGCGGCCCACACCGCGAGCAGCGCATCGTCGTGCGGGTCGGCACGTGCACGGAGCGGGCCGATCGACGGCACCTCGAGTTCGGCCAGGATCGCCGTGGCATCGGCATGCGCTTCGACGAGCTTCACCAGCGGCAGGTCGCACGCCGCCACGTCGGCGAGAAAGCGCCAGCGCGCGAGCGTGTCGCCGCCGCCGGGCCGAGGCAGCGCGCGCGCCATCGCGGCCAGGCGGCGGGCCGCCGCAGGCAGCGTGGCGGCGTCGAGCGGCACGGGCAGTTCGTCGAGCACGGCGTCGAGGCGCGGCGCCGAGGGTGGCGCATCGGGTGGCGCGTTGTGTCGCGCCGGCAGGGAAGCGGGCGCCCGCGAGGCGGCGAGTTGAATGCGTGGCGCGAACGAGGGGCCGTTGCGGCTGGGGGGCGATGGCTGCGTGTTCGGCATGTCGTGTCCTTGGCGTTCGGGTCGGTATCGACATGTCTCAAGCATGCAGCGTGCCGCGCCGAGCCGTGACGCTCCTGCGCGTGGTGTGGCGCGGGTCGCGGTGTGATCGACACCGTGCGCGGAAAATCATGCAATCGCTGCATTTTTTTCAATGCCGGGCGGATCGTTGCGCGAGGGCGAGGGCGGACCGGCAGGACAGGCTTCGATCCGGCGGTCGCAGCGCGTCGTGCGCGGTGGCACGCACATTGCGCGACGGTGATCGGGCATCCGCCGCGATCCTTCACCGGAGAAACGATGAACGCATCCCCCCGCACCCTGTTCGCCATGAGTCCCTGGCACATCCCGCCGTTGCCCGACCCCGACCCGGTCGATCCGCCCGGTCGGGACGATCTTCCCGATCTGCCGCCGGAGCCGCTGCGCAACCCCGAGCGCGTGCCGCCGCTGCCGATCCATGCGGCGCGCGCCCGTGTCGGAGCCGCTCATGCCTGAGCGGGCGCACGGCGCGACGGTTCGCGCAAACCGGGTGCGTTACGCGGCAGCCTGTCTGCTGGTGGCCGGCATGGCGGCCGTGCGCGGTTTCGGCGCGGCAGGCGACCCACCCTGGGCCGTGGCGGCGCGGATCGTGTGCGCGGTGAGTGCCGTGGCGGGCATCGGCATGTTCGTCGCTGCGTTGCGCCGGCATTGAACGCCAGACCCTTTCCATTCTCGAGGAGGTTTCACCATGACATCCCAATCTCGTCCCCGACAGGCAGGCCACGGCGAATCGGCCGAGGGCCATGCCCGCCCGCTCGATCTCGGCAAGGCGCTGAGCGAGGTCGGCTTTCCGGCCACGAAGGCCGATCTGGTCCGGCAAGCGCGCGACGGCGCGGCCGACGACGCGGTCGTCGATCTGCTGATCCGGCTGCCCGATCGCGAATACGACACGCAGGAAGCCGTGTCGAGGGCGATCGGCCAGCTCGATTGAAAGCCGGCGCCGCTCGCGCTCGGCTTCCGCGGCCGGGGCGCCCGTTCAGCGCGCGATGGCCAGTGCGGCGTTGACCGGCAGCACGGGCGAGACGCGATCGGGCGCCGCCTCGACCAGGAAGCGTCCGATCACGTCCGGCTCGAACAGCAGGCAGTACGTCGAGCCCCCGTACTGGAAGTAGCCGAGTTCGTCGCCCTTGTTCACCCGCTGGCCCGGATGCGCGTCGATCACGCACGACGACACGTCGCCCATGCCGACGAAGATGCAGGCGACCGAGCCCATGCCCGGGTCCTCGCATTCGATCACCACCACCGCGCGGGTGGCCACCGCCGTCATGTAGCCCTGGGAATCGTTGAGGCCGGCCGGATCGCGACCTTCCACGTCGGCCGCCGAAAAGTAGCTGCCCGGCACGCGATAGGCATGCGTGACCGTGCCGCCGACCGGTGCATGCCAGCGATGATAGTTCCATGCGCTCAGATAGGCCTGATAGACGTCGCCGCCGACGAAGCGGTCCGCCATCAGGGCATGATCGGGAGTCAGCATGTCGCGGATCGAGTACGGCTGCGACTTGATCCAGAAGTCGTCGACGCGTCGTACGCGGCTCGCGATCTGATAGGGGGCCGCCTCGCAGGCACTGACCACGACGCGCGGGTCGTCGGTGCTCGCGACCGGGCGCGCGTCGTCGCGCAGGCGTCGCGTGAAGAAGTGGTTCCACGATTCGAAGCCCCAGTGCGGTTCGTCGGGACGACAGACGAAGTCGTCGAGCCGCATGCGCCGTCGCGCCTCGGGACAGAACCAGCCGTTCGGGCCGTGCTCGTGCAGGTGCGTGCGCGAGTGCGGGCCGGACAGGAATTCGGACCACGCGCCCAGCAGCCGGCCCAGGTGCGCGTTCACGGTCTCGTCGCGGAACAGTGGGTAGCCGGCCGGCATGCACATCGGCCAGTCGAGCAGGGCGTTGACCGGGCACACGATCATGCCGGTTTCGCTGAACGGCGGTGCGTAGCGCATCACCGAATCGAGAATCGTCATCAGGTCGTCGATCGTCGTGTAGCCGAGCGCGTAACCGGCATCCACGGCCTGTTCGATGGCGCGGCTCAGGCTCATGCGCAGCACCGCATCGCGCTCGAACAGCGCCGCCAGTTCGGCCACTGCCGCGGCGCGCGGATGCCGGCCGGCCAGCGCATAGGCGTCGTGGGCAAGCTGGCGCCGGTAGGCGGTCATGTGCAGCTCTTCCTCGGCGAGCCAGTCGCCGAGGCGGTGGCGCGTGCTGCGGGCGGGGCCCTGAATGGGCGGCATGGGTGTCTCCTGTGTCGTGTTTCGTGTCGTGAATCGGCGTGTCGTCGCGGGTGCGCGGCGAAGCCTCGCCTGCCGGCGCTCGACGGGGCCGTCGGTTGCGTTGCCGTCCTGAGCGGCAAGGCGCGTACCCGAAGGATCGCCGCCACGTTTCGGCATGTTTCGTCGCGCAACGCGATGGCGGCACGATGCTTGCGCATGTCACGGCGAAACCCGCGCGGCAGAGGCGGCCGACCCCCGTCGGTGCGTCGCCGCGAGCAAGGAGGAACATCACGATGGCCACAGTCGGAGATTTCATCGTCGAACGCCTGGCGCAGTGGGGCGTGCGGCGCATCTACGGTTACCCGGGCGACGGCATCAACGGCGTGTTCGGCGCACTGAACCGGGCCGAGGGCAGGATCGATTTCGTGCAGGCCCGCCACGAGGAGATGGCCGCGTTCATGGCCAGCGCGCATGCAAAATTTACAGGCGAGCTTGGCGTGTGCATCGCCACCTCCGGCCCCGGTGCCTCGCATCTGATCACCGGCCTCTACGATGCGCGTCTCGACCACATGCCGGTGCTCGCCCTGGTGGGCCAGCAGGCGCGCGCCGCGCTCGGCGCGCATTACCAGCAGGAGCTCGACCTGGCCGCGATGTTCAAGGATGTCGCCGGCGCCTTCGTGCAGACCGCCACGGTGCCCGCGCAGGTGCGCCATCTGGTCGATCGGGCGGTGCGCACCGCGATCGCGACGCGCACCGTCACGGCGATCGTGCTGCCGAACGATCTGCAGGCGCTCGATTACGAGCCGCCGAAGCGCGCGCACGGCACCGCGCATTCGGGCGTCGGCTATACGCGGCCGAAGATTGTGCCGTACGAGGAGGATCTGCTGCGCGCGGCCGAGGTGCTCAACGCGGGCTCGAAGGTCGCGCTGCTGGTGGGGGCCGGGGCGCTGGGCGCGACCGACGAGGTGATCGCCGTGGCCGACCGGCTCGGCGCGGGCGCCGCCAAGGCGCTGCTCGGCAAGGCGGCGCTGCCCGACGACCTGCCGTGGGTGACCGGCTCGATCGGCCTCCTCGGCACCAAGCCGTCGTGGGAGCTGATGACGGGCTGCGACACGCTGCTGATGATCGGCTCGGGCTTTCCCTATTCCGAGTTCCTGCCCAAGGAAGGCCAGGCGCGCGGGGTGCAGATCGACATCAGGCCGGACATGCTGAGCCTGCGCTATCCGATGGAAGTCAACCTCACCGGCGACTCGGCCGAGACGTTGCGGGCGCTGCTGCCGCTGCTCGAGGAAAAGACGGACCATTCCTGGCGCCGGCAGATTGAGAAG
>JASLEG010000366.1 GCA_030151225.1 Burkholderia sp.
ATGTTCCTGCTGGATCTAAATCAGTCGATTGGGCCGATATTTATAATCGGCACGGGACGGAAAGTATCTATCAGGTTTCATCCATCCGTGAATCGTTTCTTTCGGGAAAGGTAGTGCAGTCTGTTGAAACAAGGGTTGCATGAACTTTCACGTTCACGTTATACCGACCCCGCCACCTTTTAGGTGGCGGGGTATTTTTTTGGATAGGTGGAATGCACCACGACGCTGCCGCATCGGGCCTTGGCTGGTGGCGGGCCATGTGGATTGGATAAATCTTCAAGGCAAGCTACTGCCGCGCGTGAAAGCAGTGTTAGCTCTGATCGTTACAGCGTAAGCTGTTTGGCTCTGTGCCAAAGGGATTCGTTGCCGGCGGTGAGCACATCCAGCAAAAGCCGCATTTCGGCCAGATAGCTCCTTGCGAACTTCGGATCATGGATGGAGATGCTCTGCGCGTTGTTAATCAGGTCGGCCAGCTTGATCGTCATGGCTTGCGGGCTGGCTTTTGCCAGATGCTCCCTGTCGATGCGCTTGCGCTCCGTTCGATTCCCGTCCTCGGGGCGGGATAGGTTGGTAAGCGACTCAACAAGCATCGCTACCTGATCGCCAAAACACTTGCGGATATCATCCAGCGTTGTGTCGGTGTCCTCCACGACGTCGTGAAGGAATGCGGCAGCGATCATCTCCTTGGTGTGTGGCACCTTACTTACTATCGATGCCACCGATATAGGGTGGAGAATGTACGGATCGCCCGTATATTTGCGGACCTGCCCTTCATGCGCTTGGCGTGCGAATGCGTAGGCTCGTATCTCAAAGTCAATATTCATTGACGATCCTTATCTTACTCAGCGCGAAGCACCAAGCCCTTCGGATCGACACCGTGGGCGTGGAGCATGTTGAAGACACCGCAACCTATTGCGCCGCCTATCCGTCCGATCCACAGCCCAGTGCTTGGCCAGAAGTCCACAACATCGCCACCGACATGCACGACCAAGTGCCCCCCTTTGTTGTGTGACTCGAAGTCGATCCGGTTGTCCAGCAGGATCTGCGTAGAGCTTTGCTTGTTGTGCTGTCTGCGCTCTTTACTGGAATCCCCACCAGCGCGCCAGAGTTCACCCTCGTCACTCATCGTTCTGATACTCGTGCTTGACTGCGCTGGCTTCATCCAGCAATTGGTTCATTTTGGCCGCCCGTGCTTCGGCCCGTGCCGCGCTCTTGAAAGAGCGCGGGGTACTGTCCTTGCGTGTGTCGATGTCGACGTAGGACTCGACCGTGAAGAATGTCTTCCGGTCTCGATAGTGCGGCACGACCTTGTAGCGGTGCGCCTCGCGCGGCAGGCCGCTACTCATCGCCCTACATCCAGCGCGTCAAACTCATCCCGCAGCTTCTGTTCGTCGGTCATGCTTGCACCTCGACGGAGGCGTGTGCCATCTGAGCGAGCAGGTAGTCCATCGCAGCTTTGCGAGCCATATCCTTGACTACGGAGACCGCCGTCGAATAGGCCATATCGTGAGCCAAGGCGACTCGATATGCCTCAGTGCGTAAGGCCGGCCCATCGAAGAAACCCGTTTCGTCGCCGTGGCGAATTTCGCGGCAGATGATGGTGAGGTCGGCTTTGAGTTCAATGCCCATAGATTTGATCCGGCGGGGGGGGGATCGGGAGTGGGCGCGATACCAACTCTCAACCCGCATTTGAATGATTGCATATGGTCCAGTTCTGGCAACTGGCGCAGCCGCTCACGGCGGCCGGTGAAAGCGCTTTTTGGCATTACACGGGCTGGCGCTACTGTTCCGGGATATCCGGATGGCCGCAGTTACCAACTGTAGTAGTGGGAAATGAGGTGTCCCCATGTGCTGAGTGCGAGGTCATGATGTCGAAGTATGTCAATCGCTTCTGATGCTCGGATCTTGGTGGGGCATCCACCCAGCAGGAAATATTTATCCGGCCGATTGAGGTAAAGATGCAAGATGGTCAGCGCCATAATCTGGCTCACGGGGTCCAGTGCCTTGTACGCCTTGCGCATGGCCTTCAAGTCCACGGGAATCGGCCCCCAGTCCCCCGCCCAGTCCATGCCACGCGGCCTGCACTGGTAGTGCTCTCCCAAGGCGCCGGTGTCTTTGACCCGCTCAAATATCGCCCCAAGGTCGTAGGTGCTGATGATGTCCCAAACGGACTTCCCGAAAATCACTGGCGACTGCTGGCTGTCCAAGACCGGTGCCGGGGCACCGCAGGCGAAAGCCAAGGCCGTAAGCTCCGCGCCATCCATACTCGACACTTTGTGGCAAAGCGATATCAGTGTCTCGTCAGGGAACCGACTACGGGCAAACGTCGGGTCAACAGCCGAGTAGGCGCAGAGCGCCGCCGGCCAGCTTGAGTGGTGGATATAGGCCCCGCGTGCCGTGGCCACGTCCGTAAAAGCCCACACTTCGGTGACGTGCTGCACTCCCCACTTGCTTAGGAGGTGGCGGGCGTCCTCAATGTAGTTGTCAACCATCATCGGCCCTGACTCCAGCGCTGTGTTTTCATTGAAGCGGTTCTAATCACAAACCGCCGAAACGTCCATTTCAGATAGAACTCGCCGCGCTCATTGTAATCCGGGTTTGACGGTGCATGACGATTTCAGCTGGAATCAGGCTGGAACAAAGCCAAACCCGGATGCACTATTTCCGTACTGGACGAACTACTGACGGCAACGCCTCGATGTCGTTGAGATTGACCGAGATTGGCGGGAGCCAGCGGAGCTGACGGGCCTGATCGGCGGCCGGGATCTGCTCCCCATCGGCGCCCTTTCTCGGCCCACTCAGGAAAGTGAGCCAGTGGGCATTACGGATATGCGGTACCGGAGTGCTGGGCCATACAGGTTACTGCACATCTGCCGGCTATACGAGGCAATGTTTTGAACAGCGTGTCGAGGACGCGGCGAGCGCGATGGGTGCGTTCAAGTTTCATGGTGGAGTTTCGCTATAAAAGCCCTTTCGGGCTTCTATTGAGATTTCACTGTTCACCCGACTTGGCCCGCGCCGGAGCGATGAACGCAGCGACTTGTGATCGGATGAAGGGGATCATCAGGGCGATGTCATTGACGTGATACGCCTGCTGGATGGCGGTAACAGCCAGCACATACAAGTCGGCTTTCACATCAGGCTCGGACACGGGAACACCCATCGGCTTGATGCCCTTGTCCCCCATGGACAGATAAAGCACCCCGCGGTCCTGCATCGCCACTTGCAGCCACTTTACCTTGCTCACGCCGTGGTTGTCGAAGCGGCATGAGTCGGCCATGCCCAGCAGAACGGCGGTCATGACCAGCAGTTCCTTCCGCGTGAGCTGGAAAATGAGTTTTTCGGACCAGCTGTAGGCGCGATCCTTGCCGGGAATGGCCGGGGCCATTTCGACCTTGATGGTCGGGATGTCCCCGGCGGTGTAAGCGATTTCGGCGCACATGGCGAATCGCTTGCCGTAGGCCCGTGCTTGGTGGCGCACAGGCCCGCCCTGAGCGCCGCTACTGGTCGCCGGTGCGCCGGGTGCTGCGGCACTGGCTGTGGCGGCCTCGTGGCTTGCAGCGGGCTGTTGCGGATGCACATCCGGTGCTGCCGGCTTGACGGATTCACGCGGAGCCGGTGCAGGCGTGCGAGCTTTCTCCTGCTGCCGGCGCTGCACCGCTTTGATGGCATCGGATAGCTCCGCGCAGGCCTCGGATGCCGAGGTGTCGTCGCGGTGGATGCGATCCATGAGCGATTCCAGATGCTCGTGTCCGAGGCGTTCCTTCAAGGCATCGGCACCATCCTTGGACAGCAGCGGACCCAGCATGTGGTGCTGGATGAAGGAATTGAACTGGCCCAGCGTTTTCGGGAAATTGAAGGGCGGCGGCGGCGGCGGATTTTTCCGTGCGGCGGTGCAACTGTCGTCCAGAATCTTTGCGATGAAATTTCGGGCGTCCTTGGCCTTGCGAGGATCCATCCCCACCGCGCAATCCAAGGCATCGCCGAGGCGCGAAAAGTGGGGGTGACGCTGTAGGACGTAGAATTCCAAATCGCTGAGGGGCTGGCCCATGCCGATACGGGCGAACCATTGGTTCAGCGCGTCGAGATGCAGCGGCAGGTGATCCGCCTTCGATGGGTGCTGCTGGTTATTGGCGGCCATGAAACGTCTCCTGTGACGGTCCATAGATGCCATAGCCTTCAATTCTGGCAACTGGTCAGGTCAGACGCCCCGCAGCAGCTCCGATGAGGATCCCGGCCAGCAGCCAGAGCATGGGTTTGACGATGTGCGCGGGCGACCATGACGGGCTGGCTGTCTTGTCCGGTGGTGCCGGCGGCTCGTCGAGGGTTGGATGCGCGTACTCGTCGGCAGGCAACGAGTCGACTGTCAGCGGCTCGGGCGATGAGATGGCTGGGGTATACGGCCTTTCCATCTCGGACAAACGCTTAAACAGCTGCGCGTTGGCCCGATTGAAGTGCTCAATCGTCACTGGGCGATCAAGGTTCTGGCGAGCAGTGCGCTCATCAATCAGGTCTTGGTAATGCGTGATCGAAGACGGGTCGAGATAAAAGAGCTGGCTGGCCAGTTCATCCGCCAAGTCGGATCCATCCAGAAGTTGAGGGTTGTGGATGATGCCGAGCACATAGGGGCCGGGGTATTTGGCGACCAGCGCGTCGATGCTGTCTTTGTCCACGAAGGACGTGCCTGCGAAGTAAGCCGCCTTCACCGCGAGATAGGGGTGGGCCAATACCGCGGTATCCACTGACCCGCAGAGCAAGCGCAAATTCATCACGACTTGGAAGCGGGGATCCGCTGGGTTGTCGGCCTGCGGACCCCCGTGCCAATGGGTGAGCAAGGCAGCAAGGTCGGGGGCTTCAAGGATGGAGCCGGGTAGGCGCAAGGCTTGCCAGTGAGCCAGTAGCTGCGCCAGTGGTCGGGCATTCTTCGCGCTCGGCTCAAGGCGGGCGATCACGGACAGAAGCGCGTCGGGACAGTGCGCTCGTGAAGATGCAGACCTGTGGCGACGTTGAGTATCAAAGAGGCTGTGGACGTAGGGGTGGTGCGCCAAGCCGTCGAAGATCGCGGCATAGCCGGTGTCGGGGAAATGCGCGGCAGGCCCGGTTTTGGCCAGAATGTCCAGCAGCCCTTCCGGTGCCAAGTTGGGGTTAGAGGCAAGCGCGGCCAGCAGCAGCGGATCGGCTTGGGTCAGCAGGGCCAAGGCTTGCGGCCACGACAACACAGTGCCGGCCCAGCCATCAGCATCCGGTGAAGGATTGTTGAGAATGGCGGCTTGGATCAGCAATTCATCCGTGCGGTCATAAAGGGCGGCCAGCACCTCGTGTGCCTGC
>JASLEG010000230.1 GCA_030151225.1 Burkholderia sp.
GCCGATCGCCGTGAAGCCTTCGGCCTCGGCCGTGCCGGGCGCGTCCACGCCGGCTCCGGCCTCGGCTCCGGCGAAGTAAGCCGCCAGCCACAGCAGTACCCGTACTTGCGGCCCTTTGCGCGTCACGCGCCAAGGGCCGCAAGGCCGTTTACGCCGACGCCGGTACAATGAGCAGTCTGTACTTTCGGCGCGCGTCACGGCCTCCCGGCCCGATCGCAGCGCCAGCACCGTGCGCAACGCGATGAACGACGACCAACTCCTCCGCTATTCCCGCCATATCCTCGTTGACGAGATCGGCATCGAGGCGCAGCAGCGCTTTCTCGACGCGCACGCGCTCGTGATCGGCGCTGGCGGCCTGGGCTCGCCGGCGGCCATGTATCTGGCGGCTTCGGGCGTGGGCACGCTCACGCTCGTCGATAACGACACCGTCGATCTCACCAATCTGCAGCGGCAGATCATGCACGAGACGGCATCGATTGGCCGCGCGAAGGTCGAGTCGGGCCGCGATGCCATCGCGCGCCTGAATCCCGAGGTCAAGGTGAATGCCGTGCAGGCGCGCATCGACGACGCCTGGCTCGACGAGCAGGTGCCGCGCGCGAGCGTCGTGCTCGACTGCACCGATAATTTCGCCACCCGCCACGCCATCAATCGCGCCTGCGTGAAGCACGGCATACCGCTCGTGTCGGGCGCGGCGCTGCGCTTCGACGGCCAGATCAGCACCTTCGATTTCCGCGATGCGGCCTCGCCGTGCTACGCCTGCGTGTTTCCCGAGGATCAGCCGTTCGAGGAAGTGGCCTGCTCGACGATGGGCGTGTTCGCGCCGACGGTCGGCATCATCGGCGCGATTCAGGCGGCCGAGGCGCTGCGCGTGGTGGGCGGCATCGGCGAGCCGCTGGTGGGCCGCCTGATGATGCTCGACGCGCTGCGCATGGAATGGAACACGATGCGGATCGCGCGGCAGCCCGATTGCCCGGTCTGCGGCGGCCGTCACTGACACCGCGCGGCGCCCGGGTTCAGGCCGCCAGATCCGCCTTCGGCTCGGCCGCCGCGAGCTGCCGGAGCGCGAGCTGCACGTCCTCGGGCTCGTAGGACGCGAGCACGTCGGCGGTCGGCTTTTCCAGCGCCTTCAGGTGCGCGCGCAGGATTTCCTGCTTGACCACCAGCAACTGGCTCGGATGCATCGAGAATTCGGTCAGGCCCATGCCGAGCAGCAGGCGCGTCATGGCCGGATCGCCGGCCATCTCCCCGCACACCGACACCGGCACGCCGGCGCGTTTCGCCTCGCGCAGCGTGTAGGCGATCAGGTGCAGCACGGCCGGATGCAGCGGGTCGTACAGATGCGCGACCTCGTTGTCGGCGCGATCGATCGCGAGCGTGTACTGGATCAGGTCGTTGGTGCCGATCGACAGGAAATCGACGCGCTTCAGGAACAGCGGCAGCGCGATCGCGGCGGCCGGGATCTCGATCATCGCGCCCACGCGCACGTTCGGATCGTAGGCGAGCCCGGCATCGTCGAGCTGGCGCTTGGCTTCGCGGATCAGGTCGAGGGTCTGGTCGATCTCCTGCGCGTGCGCCAGCATCGGGATCAGGATCTTGACCGGGCCGGTGGCCGACGCGCGCAGGATCGCGCGCAGCTGGGTCAGGAACATCTGCGGCTCGGACAGGCTCCAGCGGATCGCGCGCAGCCCCAGCGCCGGGTTCGGCGCGGTTTCGTAGCCCTCCTCGTCGAGCGCCTCGAGCGGCTTGTCGGCGCCCACGTCGATCGTGCGGATCGTGACCGGCATGCCGTTCATGAGCTCGACCGCGCGGCGGTAAGCGCGGAACTGCTCCTCCTCCTCGGCCAGTGCGCGCACGTCGTTCATGAACAGGAATTCGGAGCGGAACAGGCCCACGCCCATCGCGCCGGCATCCACGGCCGCCTTGGCGTCCTCGGGCAGTTCGATGTTCGCGCACAGTTCGATGCGCGTGCCGCAGAGGGTTTGCGTGGGCGAGAACTTCAGGCGCTGCAGCTTGCGCTGCTCGAGCGCCATCTCCGATTGGCGATACGAGTATTCCTCGAGCACGATCGGCGCCGGATCGACGATCACGATGCCGCGCTCGCCGTCCACGATGATCAGATCGTTCTGGCGGATCAGCGTGGCAGCGTGCTGCATGCCCACCGCGGCCGGAATGCCGAGGCTGCGCGCCACGATCGCGGTGTGCGAGGTACGCCCGCCGAGATCGGTCACGAAGGCGCGGAACGCCTGGTTCTTGAACTGCATCATGTCGGCCGGCGCGATGTCGTGCGCCACCACGATCATGTCGTCCTTGCAGCTGGCCGCGCCGTTCAGCGCCTGCGACGGCGACGGCGCGCCGGCCAGCGCCTTCAGCACGCGCTCCACCACCTGCTCGATGTCGGCCTTGCGCTCGCGCAGGTATTCGTCCTCGATGTCGTCGAAATGGCCGGTGATCACGTCGAGCTGCTCGGTCAGCGCCCACTCGGCGTTGTAGCGGCGCTCGCGGATCAGGTCGATGGTTTCCTGCACGAGCATCGCGTCGTTCAGGATCATCGAATGCACGTCGATGAAGGCGGCCACCTCGCTCGGCGTGTCCTCCGTCAGGTCGGCGCGCAGCGCATCGAGCTCGCCGCGCACCACGAGCAGCGCGGCGCGCAGGCGCTCGACCTCGGCGTCGAGCTGCGACGCGTCGACGAGGTAGTGCGCGACGTCGAGCGCCGCCGGCGCGATCAGATACGCACGACCGATCGCGATGCCTCTCGAAACGGGAATTCCCTGCAGCGTGAACGACACCCGTGCCTCCTGTGAGTCAGGTCTGCTGCGGCCCAACGCCGCACTGCGCATATGACCCCGACTCGCAATTATAAATTCCGTACACCGCGCTTGGCTGCATGCGGCGCAGCATCGGCGAGCAATGATCTGTTGTCTGAAAAAACAGAAATGCCGCATGAACACGCGGCATCGACGGTTGCGAAGCGATTCGGGCGGGCCTGTACCGGCCCGCCGCCGCGCGGGCTTACTGGCCTTCGCCGAACTTGTCGGCGATCAGCGCGAGCAGCGCGTCCATCGCCTCCTTCTCGTCGGCGCCCTCGGTCTCGATCGTCACCGTGCTGCCGATCCCGGCCGCCAGCATCATCACGCCCATGATGCTCTTCGCATTGATGCGCCGGCCGTTGCGGGTCATCCAGACTTCCGACTGGAAGTTGCCGGCCAGCTGGGTCAGCTTGGCCGACGCGCGGGCATGCAGCCCCAATTTGTTCACGATGGTCGTTTCTTGCTGAAGCATGGTGTTCCGTTCAGGTTGAGACAGCCGGCGCTCGCGGCACGCGCCGCCGGCGGGAACGAACCGGCGCGCCGCCCGAGGCGACCGCCGGCTCAATGCGTTTCGGTCTGAGGTTTCGGTTCGGGCGGAATCGGCGCGCACTCGCCGCAGCCGAGGCCCGGACGCGGCGGCGGCGTGCCGGCCGCGATCTCGTGGATGCCCTTGGTGGAACCGGCCAGCGCCTTCTCGACGAGCGTGTCGATCGGCGTGGTGCGGTAGCACACGGAGCGCACCAGCATCGGCAGGTTCACGCCGGCCAGCACGCGCACGCCGGCGAGCTTGGCGAGCTGGCCCGCGATGTTGGCCGGGGTCGCGCCGTACATGTCGGTCAGCACGAGCACGCCGTTTTCCTCGCGCAGCCGCGAGATTTCGGAATGGGCGAACGCCATGACCTGCGCGGGGTCGCTGTCGGGGAGTACGTCGATGCCGCCGATGCGCGCCGGCAAGCCCCCATAGATATGGGAGATACAGTCCCGCAATGCGGTGGCGAGCGGAGCATGAGCGATGATCAGGATGCCTGCCATGTCAACCTTGCAACAATGTCGGCCCGACCGCCGGACCTGGGCCAGGAATCAACCTACCGGGCGTGCGGGCATTGTAGCAGGCCGGTTTCGTGGCGAAGCCCACCTGTTGGCGGGCGGCCACGATGCCGATCCGGCGGCGGGGGGCCTGCGCGGCCGCCGCCGGTCATCACACGATGCGCCGGCTCAGCCGGCCACGCGCTCCAGCGCGTCGACGAACATCGCCGCCACGTCGAAGCCGGTCTGTTCCATGATCTCGCGGAAGCACGTCGGGCTCGTCACGTTGACCTCGGTCAGCCAGTCGCCGATCGCGTCGAGCCCCACCAGCAGCAGCCCGCGCGCGGCCAGCACCGGCCCGAGCGCCGCGGCGATCTCGCGATCGCGCGCCGTGAGCGGCTGGGCCACGCCCACGCCGCCCGCAGCCAGGTTGCCGCGCACCTCGTTGCCCTGCGGAATCCGCGCGAGCGAATACGGCACGGGCTCGCCGCCGATCAGCAGGATGCGCTTGTCGCCGGCCTTGATCTCGGGAATGAACTTCTGGATCATCAGCGAGCGTCGGCCGTCCTCGCCCAGCATCTCGACGATCGAGCCGAGATTCATGCCGTCCGCCTTGACTCGGAACACGCCCATCCCGCCCATGCCGTCCAGCGGCTTGACGATCACGTCGCCGTGCTCGGCGTGGAATGCGCGCAGCCGCGCGGCGTCGCGCGTGACCAGCGTGGGCGCCACGAACTGCGGAAATTCGCCGATCGCGAGCTTTTCCGAGTGATCGCGGATCGACTGCGGGCGGTTCACGATCTTCGCCCCGGCGCGCTCGGCCATCTCGAGCAGCCAGGTCGACGTCACGTATTCCATGTCGAACGGCGGATCCTTGCGCATCAGCACGGCGCCGAACGAGGTCAGCGCGCGCGATGCGAACGCGCCGGCCTCGAACCAGGTCGCGCGGTGCAGGTCGGCCGTGTCGCCCACCATCGTCACGCGGCGCACGTCAGCCTCGACCGAGCTGCCCGTCCAGGCGAGCTGCCACGGCTCGCAGGCGTAGATCGCATGGCCGCGGCGCGCGGCCTCGGCCATCATCGCGTAGGTCGAATCCTTGTAGATCCGGAATCGCTCGAGCGGGTCGGCGATAAAGAGAATGTCCATGCGGGTCCTGATGATGACTGGCGATTGAGGGCGGCGGTCGTCAGACCTGGATCGCCTCGGGATCGGTCTTCTCGAGCTCGATCGACGAGGCGAGCAGGCCGAGCCGGCCGACCACGCCATACATGTAGAAGCGGTTCGGCGGCGCCGCGCCCGGCTTCGCGTGCGCATCGGGCAGCGCCGTGTGCTCGAAACCGAGCGGCACGTAGTGCATGCCCGGCGCGTTGAGGTTCTGGTCGCGCTCGCGCGCCGCGTGAGTACGGTAGAAGCCGCCCACCACGTAGCGGTCGATCATGTACACGACCGGCTCGGCCACGTCGTCGCCGATCCGCTCGAAGGTGTACACGCCTTCCTGCACGATCACGTCGCTGACCGGCAGCCCGGCCTTGGTTTCGGACATCTGCGCGCGCTCGAGCTTGGTCATGCCGACGATCTCGGAGGCATCGTGCACCGTCATCACGCCGCGGCCCGCGGTGCCCGCATCGGCCTTCACCACCACGTACGGCTTCTCGCTGATGCCGTACTCGCGATACTTGCGCGCGATCTTCTTGAGCACCGCGTCGATCGCATCGGCCAGCGCCTCGCCGCCGTTGCCGGCCTGCCAGTCGATATCGCCCACCTGGGCGAAATACGGGTTCACCATCCACGGGTCGACACCCACCAGCTTCGCGAACTTCTTGGCCACGTCGTCGTAGCAGGCGAAGTGCGTGGACTTGCGGCGCACGGCCCAACCCGCGTGCAGCGGCGGCAGCAGATATTGCTCGTGCAGGTTTTCCAGCACGTCCGGGATCCCGCCCGACAGATCGTTGTTGAGCAGGATCGAGCAGGGATCGAAATTCTTCAGACCCAGGCGGCGCTGCGAGCGCTCGAGCGGCTCGAGCACGATCTTCTGGCCGTCGGCCAGCGTGATCGGCGTGGTGTCGGTCACGCTCGGATCGAGCGAGCCGAAGCGCACGTTCAGGCCGGCCTGACGCATGATCGTGGCCAGCCGCGCGACGTTTTCGAGATAGAACGCATTGCGCGTGGGGAGCTCGGGAATCACGAGCAGGCCCTTCGCATCCGGGCAAATTTTTTCAATCGCGGCCATCGCCGCCTGCACGGCGAGCGGCAGCACTTCGGCCGGCAGGTTGTTGAAGCTGCCGGGGAACAGATTGGCGTCGACGGGCGCGAGCTTGAAGCCGGCGTTGCGCAGGTCGACCGAACAGTAGAACGGCGGCGTGTGTTCCTGCCACTCGAGGCGGAACCAGCGTTCGATCGCCGGCGTCGCGTCGAGTATCTTCCGCTCCAGCTCGAGCAGCGGACCGTTTAACGCCGTAACGAGGTGGGGAACCATGAATCACTCGCGAACAGGAGAAAGAGGATTGTAGAGCAATTACTGCGCCCATCTGGGGGTGATTGCCGCGTCCACAAGACGTATCCGTCTCTTTTTCTCGCTATTGACCCGATAGCCGACAGGGTTATCGGGTCGCTCGCCGAGCCGGTTCGCAGGCGAAAAAAAACCCGCCGGGAAGGCGGGCCGAAGTCGCTGCGCTCATTCTGTCGGCCGGGCGGCGCTCGCTGGCACCGCCCTTGCCGGATATGTTCAGACCATTACTCGACGTGTTCGCCGTGCAGGATCACGTCCAGACCTTCGCGCTCTTCCTCTTCCGTCACGCGCAGGCCCATCACCATGTCGATCACCTTCAGGATGATGAAGGTCACCACGCCGCTGTAGACCAGCGTGATCAGCACGCCCTTGGCCTGGACCAGCAGGCTGCCGTCGAAGCCGCCGATGTCCTTGACCGCGAACACGCCCGTCAGCAGCGCGCCGAGGATACCGCCCACGCCGTGCACGCCGAATGCGTCGAGCGAGTCGTCGTAGCCGAGCTTGATCTTGAGCCAGGTGGCCGACCAGAAGCAGACCACGCCGGCCGCGATACCGATCACCAGTGCACCGCCCACGCCGACGAAGCCGGCTGCCGGGGTGATGGCCACCAGACCGGCCACCGCGCCCGACACGATGCCCAGCACGGAGGGCTTGCCCTTCGCGATCCACTCGGCGAACATCCAGCCCAGTGCGGCACAGGCCGTGGCGATCTGCGTCGTCAGCATGGCGAAACCGGCACGGCCGTCAGCCGCCACTGCCGAACCCGCGTTGAAGCCGAACCAGCCCACCCACAGCATCGCGCCACCGATCAGCGTCAGCACCAGGTTGTGCGGCGCCATCGCTTCGCGGCCGTAGCCAACCCGCTTGCCGAGCACCAGGGCGCAGACCAGGCCCGCGATACCGGCGTTGATGTGCACCACCATGCCGCCTGCGAAGTCGAGCACGCCGTCCGCAGCCAGCCAGCCGGTCGGTTCCCAGACCATGTGGGCGATCGGCACGTACACCACCAGCGACCAGATCGTCATGAACACCAGCATCGCCGAGAACTTCATGCGATCGGCGAACGCACCGCAGATCAGGGCCGGCGTGATGATCGCGAAGGTCATCTGGAACACGCAGTAGACCGATTCCGGGATCGTCGTGGCCAGGTGGCTGACCGTCAGCGTCGTGGCGGTGTCGCCCTTCACGTAGGCCATGCCCGACAGCAGGACGCGCGAGAAACCGCCGATGAAACCGCTGCCCGGCGTGAACGCGAGGCTGTAGCCCACCACCGTCCAGAGCACCGTGATCACGCAGGTGATCGCAAAGCTCTGCATCACCGTCGCGAGCACGTTCTTCTTGCGGACCATGCCGCCGTAGAACAGCGCCAGGCCGGGGATCGTCATGAACAGCACGAGTGCGACCGAGGTCAGCATCCAGGCGGTGTCACCCGAGTTGATCTTCGACGAATCGACCGAAACCGGTGCGGTCGGCGCGGCCGGTGCGGCGGCCGAGGCACCCGAGGCCGGTGCGGCGGCAGCGGCTCCCGAGGCCGGTGCGGCGGCAGCGGCGCTCGCGTCGGGCGCGGAGGCGGCGGCCGGGGCCGGCGCGGCGCTGGCGGCAGCGTCGGAGGCAACGGCAGCCGAGGCTGCGGCAGGCGCGGACGACGCGTCGTCGGCCATGGCGGCGCCGACACCGCTCGCGATCAGCGAGCCGGCCATCAGCAGTGACATCAAAAGTTTGCGCATCTTGGGTTTCCTCTAGTCGCTTGTCGTTCTGTGTCTTACAGGGCGTCGGCGCCCGTCTCCCCGGTGCGAATCCGGATAACCTGTTCGATCGGCGTGACGAAGATCTTGCCGTCGCCAATCTTGCCCGTGCGTGCCGCGCGCTCGATCGCCTCGACCGCCTGGTCGACGAGATCGTCGGACACCGCTGCCTCGATCTTCATCTTCGGCAGGAAGTCGACGACGTATTCGGCGCCGCGATACAGCTCGGTGTGACCCTTCTGACGGCCGAAGCCCTTCACCTCGGTCACCGTGATGCCCGAGACGCCGAGCGCCGAGAGCGCCTCGCGCGTCTCATCGAGCTTGAACGGCTTGATGATTGCGGTAATCAGTTTCATGAAGTCCTCTCGCTTTCTGGTTGTTTCCGGTCGGTGGTCCGATCAACCGCGTTCCGTGGGTAGCGGAACACACTCAGCAACTCGCGTGCCATGTCGTCGACGGAACGCTTTTCCGGGACGAAAAAGCGTGCGCGGGCACGGCGCAAAGCCCGGCCGAACGGCTAACGCGGGGGGCGTTCGCTGGCGCGCGTCATGGAAGGTTGTTAGAGTGCACGGACATCGGAGGCATCCGGCGCGCCGCAACGGGGGCGCGTCATGCCCGGAAACGGGCCGGCGGCACGCACCAAATCCGCTCATGCGTGCATCGCGGGCACGAACGCAACGAAAATTGCACATTTTTTGTGCAACGAAGGGGAATCACATGAAGCAACCCAGCGACGTATTCAACGATCTGCAGTCGCGCGTCGGCGATCTGCTCAAGAACTCGCCGGCCAAGGACGTCGAGCGCAACGTGAAGGCCATGCTCACGCAGGGCTTCTCGAAGCTCGATCTCGTGACCCGCGACGAATTCGATACCCAGACGCAGGTGCTCGCCCGCACCCGCGCGCGCCTCGAGGAACTCGAGCGCCGCGTGGCCGATCTCGAGCGCAAGCTTGCCGAGCGTCCCGCCGGCGTCTGATCGAGCGCGCCGCCGCGGCCCCGGCCGCGGCGCGCGTCGTGCGCCCCGCTTCACGTCACGCACGTCACACCCGTAACGTCCGACGTAACCGCACGACTCGCCCCACTCGCACCACCCGCCTCACCGCCTGCTTCACCCGACGTACCGCAACATCCGCCTCATCCGCTCGCGCCACGCCGGCCACGTGCGCACCTCATCGGCATCCCCGCCGGGCGTCGTTCCGCCCCGCGGCTCATTCCACGGAGTGCTCCATGTCGCTTGCCGTCGTGCGTTCGCGCGCGCCCGCTGCCGGCCGTGCGCCGGAAGTCACCGTCGAAGTGCATCTCGCGAACGGCCTGCCGTCGTTCTCGATCGTCGGCCTGCCCGATCTCGAAGTGCGCGAGAGCCGCGAGCGCGTGCGTGCGGCGCTGCAGAACTGCGGCTACGAATTCCCGGTGCGTCGCATCACCGTCAATCTGGCACCGGCCGACCTGCCCAAGGAATCGGGCCGTTTCGACCTGCCCATCGCGCTCGGCATCCTGGCCGCGAACGGGCAGTTGCCGCCCGGCGTGCTCGACGGCCGCGAATTCGCGGGCGAGCTGTCGCTGACGGGCGCGCTGCGGCCGATGCGCGGCGCGTTCGCGATGGCCAGCGGCATGGCGCGCGATGCGCTCGCCTCCCGTGCCGCCGGGATGGCCGACGGCGCCGTGGCGGATTCATCCGAGTCGGCGCCCGCGCGCGACCTGGAGTTGTACCTGCCGCTCGCCAGCGCGGCCGAGGCGGCGCTGGCACCGGGCGTGACCGTGTATGGTGCGCCCGATCTGCCCGCGCTGTGCGCGCACCTCGCCGGTGCCCCGGACGCGCGCCTTGCGCCAACCGCCACGCCCGCGATCGATTCCGCCCCCGATGCCACCGCACCGGACCTCGCCGACGTGGTGGGCCAGCAAGGCGCGAAGCGCGCGCTCGAAATCGCGGCGGCGGGCGCGCATCACCTGCTGATGATCGGGCCGCCCGGCGCCGGCAAGTCGATGCTGGCCGCGCGCCTGCCCGGCCTGCTGCCGCCGATGACCGACGACGAGGCGCTGACTTCGGCCGCGCTGCTGTCGGCGAGCCGCCTCGGCTTTTCGCCGGCGCAGTGGCGGCGCCGGCCGTTCCGCACGCCGCACCACTCGTCGAGCGCGGCGGCGCTGGTCGGCGGCCGCAATCCGCCGCAGCCCGGCGAGATCACGCTCGCGCACCACGGGGTGCTGTTCCTCGATGAACTGCCCGAATTCGACCGCCACGTGCTCGAAATGCTGCGTGAGCCGCTCGAAGCAGGTCGCATCACCATTTCACGCGTCGCGCTGCAGACGGACTTCCCCGCCGCCTGCCAGCTCGTGGCGGCGATGAACCCCTGCCCGTGCGGCTGGCGCGGCGATCCGTCGGGCCGCTGCCGCTGCTCGCCCGACGTGGCCGCGCGCTATCTGCGCAAGCTGTCGGGCCCGCTGATGGACCGCATCGACCTGCAGGTGGCGCTGTCGGCGCTGTCGCCGGCCGAACTGGCCGAGCGCGGCACCACGCCGGCCGAGCCGAGCGCCGTGGTGGCGCGACGCGTAGCCGCGGCACGCGAGCGCCAGCTCGTGCGGCAGGGCAAGACCAACCAGATGCTGAACGGCCGCGAGACGGACACCGTGTGCCAGCCGGGTGCCGAGGGCGAAACGCTGCTGCGCGAGGCAGGCGAGCGCTTCCACTGGTCCGCGCGGGCGTATTACCGGGTGCTGAAAGTTGCGCGCACGATCGCCGATCTTGCCGGCGATGCCCAGCCCGACGCGGCCCAGATCGGCGAGGCGATCCGCTACCGGCGCGCCATCGAGCTCGTCTGAGTCGGAAATATTGACTGTCAAGACTTGACTTATGCACATTTACTCGTACCCGGCCCCGTCTGCGCAACGCATCGGAAGTCCCTGAAAGGCCCTGCGCAAGGTACTGAATTGTCAAGCGTTTTTGACGTCGCTCAAAAGATGAAACGCGTTTGAAAGGCTCCGGGAAGGGCCAACCGGCGCCGTTCCCAGGGTTTGTCAACAAAGTTATCCACACCCGGTGTGGACAGGGAAAAGTCGAGGGAAATCGGGCCATTGGCGCGGCTTTCTTCGAGCGTCGCCTCAATTCGCCGGCGCGCGTCCGGGCCTGCGCGCACCCTTTTGTGCCCTTTTTCCACCCTTTTCGTATCCGTCAGTCGAGCTTCAGCGAGCCGAAAAACTGCTCGAGCGCCTCGGCCGGCAGCGGCGCGTCGGAGATCACGACGGCCTGGTAGACGTGCGCGCCGCGCGCCACCAGCCGAGCCGCCACCGAGCGCGGCGCGGCAGTGCCCGACGCGCTGGCCGGCCGCCCCTGCAACGCGATCTCGATGCCGGCCACCGCGCCGCCGCCCGCGAGCGGCACGGCCACGGCGTGCGTCGCGGGCCGCGCGTCGAGATTGCGCGACAGCGCGCCGGCCAGCGCATCGAGCACCGCGCGCCGGGTGGCCTCGCGCGCGTCGGGCAGCATCACCGTGCCGACCGCGAACACGGCGCCGTCCACGTGGGCGGCCTGCATGCGCATCGTCATCGTGGCGCCGGCGATCGCGATCTCGCGGGCGTCGAGCGTCGGCCTGGCCGGCAGGTCGATCGTGTAGCCGGCCTCGTCGCGCACCGTGCGCCAGTCGAGCGCCGGCGTGCAGCCGGCGACCGCAAGCGCGACGGCGATCAGCAGGCGGGCGCCGAAGCGGGCGAGCGCGGCTCGGGAAAGATCACGGGGAAATTCGGGAACGAACATGGAGCGGCCATCGAACCAATCGGGAGCGGGCGAGCCGCCATTATCGATGCCCGACGAAACGGCATGCACCGAAATACGCGCCATAAGCGCCGCCTGAAAATGACCGAAAGATGACGATGCGGGCGGCCCGCAATCCTTGCCGGGCGGTGCATCCGGCCACCGCGGGCCGCACGTGCGGGCGCCATGGTCCGCGCGTTTTGCAGCTACAATAAGCGCCGCCCGCCCCGTGTGCCCCCGTGCCGCGCGGGCCACCCGCATTCGAGGTACCCCATGAGCCAAGCCCCTGCCCCCACCCGCCGCGCGAGCCCGTTGCGCTACATCGTGATCGCGGTGATTGCCGCGGCGATCGCCGTCGCCGGCTATTTCGCGCTGAACGGCAAGTCGAACGTGCCCGACGCCACCTTCACGCTGCTCTCGGGCCAGAAGGTCTCCACCGGCTCGGATCTGAAGGGCAAGGTCTATCTCGTCAACTTCTGGGCCACCAGCTGCGAAACCTGCATGAAGGAAATGCCGCAGATGGTCGACACCTACAACCGCTTCAAGGGCCGCGGGCTCGAATTCGTGGCGGTGGCGATGAATTACGACTCGCCGGCCTACGTGAAGAACTACACGCAGACGCGCCAGCTGCCGTTCAAGGTCGCGTTCGACGACGGTTCGGTGGCCAAGCAGTTCGGCAACGTCCAGCTCACGCCCACCACCTTCGTGGTGGACAAGGACGGCAAGATCCTCAAGCGCTACGTGGGCGAGCCGCAATTCGCGGAACTCGACCAGTTGCTGCAGAAGGCGCTCGGCACGAACGCCTGAGCGACGCGCCCCACCGCTTCCTCACGCATCCCGCGAAAAAGCCGGTGCGCGCCTCGGATGGCGCCACCGGCTTTTTCATTGGCCCGGCGAGCGCACCCGCTCAACGCTCGCCGTCGCCCTTCGTCGACAGCCCGTAGCGCTTGATCTTCTCGTACAGCGTGGCCTTGCCCACGTGCAGGCGATCGGCCGTGGCGGCCACCGCGCCGCCCGTCTGCGTCAGCGTGTCGGCGATCACGGCGCGCTCGAACTGCTCGACGCGTTCCTTCAGCGACGGCTCGCCGGCCGCCGCGTCGCGCATCTCGGCGGCGCCCGCGCCCGCCTCCACCGTGCCCTCGATCACGCCCAGCACGAAGCGGTCGGCCGCGTTGCGCAGCTCGCGCACGTTGCCGGGCCAGTCGCGCTGCATCAGGCCCTCGCGCTGCCGGTCGGTCAGGTGCGGCGCGGGCCGACCGTAGCGCACGGCCGCGTCGAGCATGAAGTGCTCGAACAGCGGCACGATGTCCTCGCGCCGCTCGGCCAGCGGCGGCAGCGCGATCGTCACCACGTTGAGCCGGTACAGCAGATCCTGGCGGAACGTGCCGGCCGCCACGTGCTCGCTCATGTCGCCTTTGGCGGCGGCCACCACGCGGCAGTTCACGCGGATCGGCTGGTTCGAGCCGAGCCGTTCGAGCACGCCGTCCTGCAGCACGCGCAGCAGCTTCACCTGCAGCGCGAGCGGCATGCTCTCGATCTCGTCGAGGAACAGCGTGCCGCCCGACGCGTATTCGAGCTTGCCGACCCGGCGCTTGGCCGCGCCCGTGAAGGCACCGGACTCGTAGCCGAACATCTCCGACTCGAACATCGGCTCGGGCAGCGCGCCGCAGTTCACGGCGATGAAGGGCTTGTCGCGGCGCGGCGACATCTCGTGCAGGCTGCGCGCGATCAGCTCCTTGCCCGCGCCCGTGTCGCCGTTGATCAGCACCGACGCGTCGGTCGGCGCGACGTTGGCGATCAGCCGCCGCACCTGTTCGATCGCGGGGCTGCGGCCGATGATGCGCGGTGCCACCACGCCCTGCACGGCCAGCTCGCGGCGCAGCGCCAGATTCTCGAGCACCAGCTCGCGCCGTTCGAGCGCGCGGCGCACCGTCTCCACCAGCCGTTCGGTGGCGAACGGCTTCTCGATGAAATCGTAGGCGCCGTCGCGCATCGCCTGCACCGCCATGGTGATGTCGCCGTGGCCCGTGACCAGGATCACCGGCACGTCGGGCACGCGCTCGCGGCACTGCGCGAGCAGTTCGAGCCCGCTCGCGCCGGGCAGGCGGATGTCGGACACCACCACGCCCACGCGCTCGCCCGGAATCGCCCGCTCGGCCGCCTCGGCCGAGCCGAAGCCGGTCACCTCGAAGCCGGCCAGCTGCAGGCTCTGCACGGCCGCGCGGCGCACGAGTTCGTCGTCTTCGATGTAGATAACCTGGAGGCGGTTGGTCATGTATGTGTCACCCGACGTGGTTCGGTGCTTCGCGATGGTCGCAGTGTATCGACGGCGCGGCCGGCCGGCGCGCGCTCAGCGGCCGACGGCCAGCGTCTGCGGATGATGCGTGCGGGCGCGGCGCAGCGTCAAGACGAACACCGCGCCGCCCTCGGGCGCGTTGCGCGCGGCGAGCGCGCCGCCCGCGTCGCTGGCGATCGACGACGAGATCGCCAGCCCGAGCCCGAGGCCGCGCCCCATCTCCTTGGTGGTGAAGAACGGCTCGAACAGGCGCGGCAGCAGCTCGGGCGGCACGCCGGGGCCGTTGTCGGCCACCGTGATCGCGATGCTGCCGGCCGAGGCCTCGATGCTCACCACGATGCGCGGCGCGGGCACGCCGGCCACCGCGTCGAGCGCGTTGCCGAGCAGGTTGATCAGCACCTGCTCGAGGCGCAGGTCCTCGCAGATCGCGACCAGATCCGGATATTCGCTCGACGGATCGAGCGGCGCGGCGCGGCCCGGATGCATCGCGTCGTCCACCCGCACCTCCAGCGCCACGCCCTGCAGCCGCTCGCGCAGCAGCGACGCCACGTTGCGCAGCGCGCGTGCCACCTGCGCGCGCTCGTTGCGAGGCCGCGCGCGCCCCACGAACAGCTTGAGCTGGTTCGTGATCTTGCCCATCCGGTCGGTCAGCGAGGCGATCGCCTCGAGGTTGTCGCGCGCGGCCGCCTGTTCGCCGCGCTCGAGCAGCACGCGCGTGTTGTCGGAGAAGCTGCGCAGCGCCGCGAGCGGCTGATTGAGCTCGTGCGTGATGCCGGCCGCCATCTGGCCGAGCGCGGCGAGCTTGCTGGCCTGCACGAGCTCGTCGTGCGCGGCGCGCAGCTCCATCTCGGCGCGGATCCGGTCGCCGACCTCCTTCTGCAGCTGTTCGTTGGCCTGCGACAGGTCGGCCGTGCGCTCGGCCACGCGCTGGTTCAGCTCCGCGTAGGCGTTCTGCAGCAGCGTGCGCCCGCGGATCATCTCGTTCACGCGCGCGCGGCGCATGCGCCAGTAGAACGCCAGCAGGCAGAGCGACACGAAACCGAAGCCGGTCACCACCGTGGCATTGCGCGCGTCGGTATCCACCGGCTCGATCGGCGCGAGCGTGACGAGCTGCCAGTCGGGCTCGCCCAGGCGCCGCTCGGTGGCCAGATAGCGCGGCGCGCGCATGCCGCGGCCGATCCGCACGATCTCCGCATCGGCGCCGAGCACGCGCTCGACACGGATCGGCACCGGCGTGACGGGCTGCCGCGCGTACTGGCGCGTCGCGTAGATCGAATCGGTCACGCTGCCGGTGAGCGGCTTGAGCGTGTGGTATTTCCAGCCCGGCACCGACGACAGGAAGATCACGCCGTGATCGTCGGCCACCACCAGCGGCTCCGACGCATCGGCGCCCTGGAACCACTCGAGATTGAGCTTGACCACGGCCACGCCGACGATGCGGCCGTCGCGGCGCACCGGTTGCGAGATGTAGTAGCCGGGATCGTGCGACACCGTGCCGATCCCGAAGAAGCGGCCCACGCCGCCCTGGAACGCGTCGATGAAGTACGGCCGGAAGCGGTATCCGATGCCCACGAAGCTGTCGGGCTCGCGCCAGTTGCTGGCGGCCACGCAGCGCCCGTCGGCACCGATGATGTAGGTGGTGGTGGCGTGCGCGTGGCGGTTCAGGTCTTCGAGGTAGCGGTTCGCGCGCGCCACCTGGTCGGGCGCGCCGGGGTTGGCAAGCACGTCCTGCACGAACGGATGGCCGGCGAGCAGGTAGGGCAGCGATTCGTAGCGGTCGAGCGTGCTCTTCAGCGCGCTGGTGGTGCGATCGACGCGCACCGCCGCGTTGCGGCGCAGCTCGTCCACGCCGCGCTGCCAGGTGATCGTCCAGGTCAGCGCGCAGGCGGCGGCCAGCATCGCGACGAGCACGAGCAGAACGAGCAGGCGGCGCTTCACGTTCGCGATGTCCGGAAAATGGGAATCGCCTATTGTGGCATAGCCGTGCGGATCGTCCGCCGCGCCCGCGCCCGCTTCACCGGGGCCGGAAATGCGGGCGGGGCCGGCCCCGTCGAGCGCGTGCGCGCTCCCGGAACCGGCCCCGCCGGGCAGCGGCGGCGTCTCGCGCGCCGCTGCGTCATGCTTCATCTCACGCCTTCGCGGTGGTGTCGCCGACCGTCACTTCGCCGTTCAGCGCCGCGCGCAGCTTGTTGCGGTCGAGCTCCTTCTCCCAGGCCGACACCACGATCGTGGCCACGCCGTTGCCGACGATGTTGGTCAGCGCACGGCACTCGCTCATGAAGCGGTCGATGCCGAGGATCAGCACCATGCCCGTGAGCGGGATGGTGGGCACCACGGCCAGCGTCGCCGCCAGCGTGATGAAGCCCGCGCCGGTCACGCCGCTCGCGCCCTTCGAGGTCAGCATCGCGACCGCCAGCAGCGTGAGCTGCTGCATCCAGCTCAGTTCGATGTTGGTGGCCTGGGCGATGAACAGCACGGCCATCGTCATGTAGATGTTGGTGCCGTCGAGGTTGAACGAGTAACCGGTCGGCACCACGAGGCCCACCACCGAGCGCGAGCAGCCCGCCTTCTCGAGCTTCTCCATCAGTTGCGGCAGCGCCGCTTCCGACGAGCTCGTGCCGAGCACGATCAGCATCTCTTCCTTGATGTAGGCCACGAAGCGCACGATCGAGAAGCCCGTGTAGCGCGCCACCGCGCCGAGCACCACGAGCACGAACACGATCGAGGTCAGGTAGAAGGTGCCGATCAGCTTCAGCAGCGGGATCAGCGAGCCCAAGCCGTACTTGCCGATGGTGAAGGCCATCGCGCCGAACGCGCCGATCGGAGCCAGCTTCGTGACGATGTGCACGATGCCGAACAGCACGCGGCTGGTGCCCTCGATGAAGTCGGTGACCACCTTGCCGCGCTCGCCGAGGTGCGCGAGCACGCTGCCGAACAGCAGCGCGATCAGCAGGATCTGCAGGATCTCGCCCTGGCCGAACGCGTCGAACATGGTGTTCGGGATGATGTGCATCAGGAAGTCGACCGTGGTCTGGCCGTGCGCCTTCGCGGCATACGAGGCCACTTCCTTGCCGTTCAGCGTGGCCGGATCGATGTTGAAGCCGGCGCCCGGACGCAGCAGGTGCGTGGCGGCGAGGCCGAGCACGAGCGCGAAGGTCGACACGATCTCGAAGTACAGCAGCGCCTTGCCGCCGACGCGGCCCACCTTCTTCATGTCCTGCATGCCGGCGATGCCGGTCACCACGGTACAGAAGATGATCGGCCCGATCACCATCTTGATCAGCTTGATGAAGCCGTCGCCGAGCGGCTTCATGTCGACCGCGAGCGAGGGGTAGAAATGGCCGAGGATCACGCCGACGACGATGGCGAAGATCACCTGCACGTAGAGCACTTTGTAGAACGGTTTCTTCTTCACGATGGGTCCAGTTTCCAGAATGGTGAAGTGAAGTGAGCCTTGGGGGCGCGCGACTGCCGCGCCGCAACAAGCGACGGCCTCAGGTCATCCGGGGGAAGGATCGGGGGTGGGGCATCATCGTCTGTCTCCTTGCTGCTGTCGTTGTCCGGCCGGGGGGCGGCCTTGCGACAGATATACGCAAGCTCGATGCCAGCCGCATGACAGACGCCAAGCGCTTGATTTGCAAGGATTTCGAGATAAACGTGCGCGGCGGCGAATCCGGGTTTCCGGAAATCCGGAAAGCGCGGCGTCCGGCAATCCGGACGATCGGGGCGAATCGTGTCGGGGCAATGCCGCGCCGGGCGGCTCAGGCCAGCGTCAGGCCAGCTTCAGGCCCGCCACGAGTTCGACGATGCGGCGCGTGGGAATGCTGACGGCCAGCGCGCGGAAGCGCCGCGCGCCCACCCATCGGCAGTCGGCGATCTCGCGGTTCGCCACCGCGCGCACGCCGGCCGGCACGTCCACCACGAACACGTGGTGGCACTTGCTCAGGCCGCCGAACTGGAATGCGTAATGCAGCGGCAGCGCGTCGATCCGCACTTCCTCGGCCAGCTCCCGGCAGGCGGCCTGGTGCGGCGTCTCGCCGGCGTCGATCGTGCCGCCCGGCAGCGACCAGCGATCGCGATCGCGCGTGACGAACAGGATCTTGCCCGCGCGGCGGCACAGCACGGTGGCGCGCGCCTTCACCACCGGCTCCCGGCGAACCGCGCGAGGCGAGCGGCGGCGTGCATCGCGTCGCGCCTCAGGCGAACAGATCGAGCACGGGCCAGCCGCGCTCGGCCGCCACCGCGCGCAGGCGCGCGTCGGGATTGGTCGCGATCGGATCCGTCACCCGTTCGAGCAGCGGCAGATCGTTGATCGAATCGCTGTAGAAGAAGCTGCGCGCGAAGCCGTCGAGGCTGTGGCCGAGCGAGCCGAGCCACTGCTCGGTGCGCGTGATCTTGCCCTCGCGGAACGACGGCACGCCGATCGGCAGCCCGGTGTAGCGCGCGGCCGGATCGCCGCCCTCGGTGCCGAGATCGATCGCGAGCAGATGCTCGAAGCCGAGCGCGCGCCCGATCGGCGTGGTGACGAACGCGTTCGACGCGGTGACGATGCAGCACAGGTCGCCCGCATCCATGTGACGCGCGATCAGCTCGCGCGCGGCCGGCATGATCGCCGGCTCGATCACCTCGCGCATGTAGCGCGCGTGCCACGCATCGAGCTGCGCGCGCTCGAAGCGCGCGAGCGGCGCGAGCGAGTGGCGCAGGTAGCCGTCCATGTCGAGCGCGCCGGCCGCGTAGTCGCGATAGAAGCGATCGGTGGCCTCGACGTGCTGCGCGGCGCCCTCCACGCCGAGGCGCACGAGGAAATGCGACCACGTCTGGTCGCTGTCGAGCGGGATCAGCGTGTGGTCGAGATCGAACAGCGCGAGATGGCGGCTCATCGGGTGGCTTCCTGAAGGACGGGCGGTGGACGGCGAAAATCCTATCGACAAATACCCAAAAATACAAATCCGCAAACAAATGCACGCGCGGCCGCCCCGCCGCGCGTCAGGCCAGCACCACGCGCGGGCCGCGCTTCTTCAGCGCGGCGAGCTCGGCGGCGAGCGTCGCGTCGCCGGCCTTGCGGTTGGTCACGAGCGTGTCGATCGTGTCGGTCGGGCAGTAGGTCACGCGGCTGCACTGGCCGATCTTGCTGTAGTCGGCCAGGATCACGACGCGGTCGGCGCACTCGCACATCGCGCGCGCGATCTCGGCCTCGCCGCGATCGAAGTTGCTCGCGCCGTGCCGCGCGTCGAGGCCGACCGGCGACAGCATCGCGAAGTCGGCGCGATAGCGCTGGATCTCGCGCACCGTTTCCGCGCCGCAGGTGGCGAGCGCGCGCTCGCCGATCGGGCCGCCGAGCAGGATCACCTCGTTGGCGCGGCGCGCCTGCGCATCCGGCACGCGCAGGCGGATCACCACGTCCAGCGAGTTCGTGACGATCGTGAGGTTCTCGAGCTTCGCGAGCTCCTCGGCCAGCGCCGCGGTGGTGGTGCCCGCGTCGAGGAACAGCGTCTGCCCGGCCGCGAGCAGGCCCGCCGAGGCGCGCGCGATGGCGCTCTTGGCGCGCACGCGGGTCTGCGCGCGCTCCTCGATCGGCGCCTCGGTGCCGGGCTTGATCGCGCCGCCGTGCACGCGCTTGAGCTCACCCGCCGCCTCGAGGTCGAGCAGGTCGCGGCGCACCGTTTCGCGCGACACGCCGAGGTCGGCCATGATGCGTTCGGTCGAGACGCGATGCAGCGTGCCGAGCAGCGTGCGGATGCGTTGATGTCGGTCTTCCTGCCACATGATGAAGGTCCTGTCGGTAGCGTGCGTGCGGCCCGCGGCGCGGGCCCGGAGGCGGTTCGCCCACGCATGCCATGCGTCGATGACACGGCGATGATCGGCGCACAGTTTTGCATTTTTTTGTTGGCTTGCAAATTTGTGTATTTGAACTTAGCCTTCGCACACGATCGACCGGCGGGCCGCTGCAGCCACGCGCGCGACGACGGGCGGGCCGGAACCGGCGCCGCAATGCGGCAGATCTCGAACGAGGATGCACGGACGTGGACAACGGATGGGCACGCGGTGAAGCGGGTTCGGCGACGTGGCGCGGCACGCGCATCGTCGTGCATCGCTGCGGCGGCACGCTCGCACCCGAGAACACGCTGGCCGCGCTCGAGGCCGGCGCCCGGCTTGGCGCGCGCTACGTCGAATTCGACGCGAAGCTGTCCGCCGACGATCACGTCTACCTGCTGCACGACGACGATCTCGACCGCACCACCAACGGCCAGGGCCCCGCCGTCACGCGCCGCTGGCACGAACTCGCCGCGCTCGACGCGGGCAGCTGGTTCGACGCCACGTACGCGGGCGAGCCGCTGCCGAGCCTCGCGGCGATCGCCGCGCGCTGCGCCGCGCATGCGATTGCCGCCAACATCGAAATCAAGCCCTGCCCCGGCACCGAGGCACGCACCGGCGCGCGCGTGGCCGAGGCCGTGCTCGCGCTGTGGCGCGATCAGGCCGCGCCGCTGCTCTCGTCGTTCTCGGTCGAGGCCCTGGCCGCCGCACGCGACACCGCACCGTCACTGCCGCGTGCGATCCTGTTCGAGGCGCTGCCGGCCGACTGGCGCGAGACGGCCGATGCGCTCGGCTGCGTGTCGGTGCACGTCGATCACGTCACGCTCGCGGCCGCCCAGGTCGAGGCGATCCACGCCTCGGGGCGCCGCGTGCTGGCCTACACCGTCAACGAGCCGGCGCGCGCGGCCGAGCTGGCCGGCTGGGGCGTGGACCTGATCTGCACCGACCGGCCCGACCAGGTGGTCGCGCCGCCCGACTGAGCGCGCCGGTGCCGCCGTGACGAAACGAGACATCGATGGATTGCCGGCCGCAATCCTTTCAGCTTCGCAAGCATTCCTAACGTCAATCCTGAATCCACAGAAGAGAAGGGACGCCTCATGAATCGCATGTGCCTGAACCGTATCGCCCACTTCGGCTTCGCGGCCGCCGCCGCCGGCGTGGCCGCGAGCGCCGTGGCCGCCCCGCCCGACGCGCTGGTCGCCGCGGCGAAGAAGGAAGGACAGCTGACCGTGATCGCGCTGCCGCACGACTGGTGCGGCTACGGCGCGGTGATCGCCGCCTTCCAGAAGAAATACGGCATCCACATCAACGAGCTGAACCCCGACGCGGGCTCGGGCGACGAAGTGGAGGCGATCAAGGCCAACAAGGGCAACAAGGGCCCGCAGGCACCGGACGTGATCGACGTGGGCCTGTCGTTCGGTCCCACCGCGAAGGCGGCCGGGCTGCTGCAGCCGTACAAGGTGTCGACCTGGAAGTCGATCCCCGACACGGCCAAGGATCCGGACGGCTACTGGGCCGGCGACTATTACGGCGTGCTCGCGTTCGAGGTCAACGCCGACATGATCGACAAGGCACCCGCCGACTGGAGCGACCTGCAGAAGGCCGACTTCCGCAATGCCGTGTCGCTCGCCGGCGACCCGCGCGCCGCCAACCAGGCGATCCAGGCGGTGTACGCGGCCGGCCTGTCGGTGACCAGGGGCGATGCCTCGAAAGCCGATCAGGCGGGCCTCAAGTTCTTCGCCTCGCTGAACAAGAACGGCAACTTCGTGCCGGTGATCGGCAAGGCCGCCTCGCTCGCGCAGGGCACCACGCCGGTGATCGTGCGCTGGGACTACAACGCGCTGGCCGATCGCGACACGCTGAAGGGCAACCCGAAGGTGGAGGTGGTGGTGCCGAAGACGGGCGTGGTGGCCGGCGTCTACGTGCAGGCGATCAGCGCCTACGCACCGCACCCGAACGCGGCGAAGCTGTGGCTCGAATACCTGTATTCGGACGAAGGCCAGCTCGGCTGGCTGGCCGGCTACTGCCACCCGATCCGCTACAAGGAACTGGTCGACCAGAAGAAGGTGCCCGCCGCGCTGCTCGCCAAGCTGCCGCCGGCCTCCGCCTATCAGACCGCGATCTTCCCGACGCTCGCCCAGCAGGACGCGTACAAGGAGACGATCACGAAGCACTGGGACGACGTGGTGGGCGCGAACGTCAAGTAAGCGCGCCATACGTGTCATGGACGGCACGGCCCGCAGGCCGTGCCGCGTGCGACGGGCACCTCCCGTCATCACTTCCCCGCAGGATCGATCGATGAATGGATCGCCGGATCTCGGCGCGGCCGAGCTCGAGACGCTCGCGCCGCGCGGCGCGCCACGGGCGAGCGCGAGCTGGACCACGTGGCTCGGCGTGGTGCCGTTCTTCCTGTTCGCGATGCTGTTCCTGATCGTGCCCACCGCGTATCTGATGGTGGGCGCGTTCCAGGACGCGAACGGCCATTTCACGCTGGCCAATTTCGCCGGGCTGATGGACCCGGGCATCCTCGACGCGTACTGGATCAGCTTCAAGGTCAGCGCCGCCTCGGCGCTCGGCGGCGCGCTGCTCGGCACGCTGCTCGCGTGGGCCGCCGTGCAGGGCCGGCTGCCGGGCTGGGTGCGCCCCACGCTCACCACCTTCTCGGGCGTGGCCTCGAACTTCGCCGGCGTGCCGCTCGCGTTCGCGTTCATCTGCACGCTCGGGCGCGTGGGCCTCGTCACGGTGCTGCTGAAGAAGTATCTCGGCTTCAACCTGTATTCGACCGGCTTCAGCATCCTGAGCTTCTGGGGCCTCACGCTGACCTACCTGTACTTCCAGATTCCGCTGATGGTGCTGATCGTCACGCCGGCGCTCGACGGGCTCAGGCGCGAATGGCGCGAGGCCTGCGACAGCCTCGGCGGCACCGCGCTGCAGTACTGGCGGCACATCGCGCTGCCGGTGCTGTGGCCGAGCGTGCTCGGCGCCACGCTGCTGCTGTTCGCCAACGCGTTCGGCGCCGTGGCCACCGCCTACGCGCTGACCGGCAGCTCGCTGAACATCGTGCCGATCGTGCTGTACGCGCAGATTCGCGGCGACGTGCTGCACAACCAGAACCTCGGCTACGCGCTCGCGCTCGGCATGATCGCGGTGACCGCGCTTTCCAACGGCGGCTACATCTGGCTGCGCGCCCGTGCCGAAAGGGGACGCCAATGACGCAATCCTCCCGCTCGGGCGCGTGGCTCGCCACCACGCTCGGCGCCCTGTACTTCCTGCTGCCGCTGATCGCGACCTTCGAGTTCAGCCTGCGCATCCACCGCGACGGCTACAGCCTCGACGCGTATCGCATCGTGCTCGGCGACCCGCGTTTCCAGGCCTCGTTCGGCTACTCGCTCGCGATGGCCGCGCTCACGATCGTGATCGGCATCCTGCTGGTGGTGCCCACCGCGTACTGGGTACGCATCAAGCTGCCGCAGCTGCGCCCGCTGCTCGAATTCGTCACGCTGCTGCCGCTCGTGATCCCGGCGATCGTGATCGTGTTCGGTTATCTGCGCATCTACAACAGCGGCTCGATCCTGCCGCTGACCGGCAACGAACGCGGCACCGACCTGCTGCTGGTGTGCGGATACGTGACGCTCGCGCTGCCCTACATGTATCGCGCCGTCGATTCGGGGCTGCGCGCCGTGGACATCCGCGCGCTGACCGAGGCCGCCGAGTGCCTCGGCGCGGGCTGGCCCACCATCCTGTTCCGCGTGATCCTGCCGAACATCCGCTCGGCGATCCTGTCGGGCGCGTTCCTCACGCTCGCGGTGGTGATCGGCGAATTCACCTTCGCGAGCCTGCTCGACCGGCCCGCGTTCGGCCCCTACCTGCAGCTGATCGGCGCGAATCGCGCCTACGAACCGTCGGCGCTCGCGATCATCGCGTTCGCGATCACCTGGGCCTCGATGGGCCTGATACAGGTGTTCGGTTCCGCCCGCCGACAATCGCGCGCCCAGGCGCGCCCGGCTCCCTGAATTCCGAGACCAAGGCCATGAGCTTTCTCGCAATCGACGACCTGCACAAATCCTTCGGCGCCCACGTCGCGCTGCATCGCTTCGACATGCAGATCGAACGCGGCGAATTCATCACCTTTCTCGGCCCGTCGGGCTGCGGCAAGACCACCGTGCTGCGCATGATCGCCGGCTTCGAGACGCCCACGCGCGGCACGATCCGCATCGACGGGCGCGACGTCACGCGGCTGCCCACGCGGCAGCGCAACGTGGGCATGGTGTTCCAGGCCTATGCGCTGTTCCCGAACATGACGGTGGCCGACAACATCGGCTTCGGGCTGCGCGTGGCCAAACGCCCCGAAGCCGAAATCCGCCGGCGCGTGGGCGAGATGCTGGACCTGATCAAGCTGCCCGCGCTCGGCGATCGCTTTCCGTGGCAGCTCTCGGGCGGCCAGCAGCAGCGCGTCGCGCTCGCGCGCGCGATCGCCGGCAAGCCGCAAGTGCTGCTGCTCGACGAGCCGCTTTCGGCGCTCGACGCGAAGATCCGCGTGGCGCTGCGTCAGGACATCCGGCTGCTGCAGCGCGAGCTCGGCATCACCTCGATCTTCGTCACGCACGATCAGGAGGAAGCGCTGTCGGTGTCGGACCGGATCGTGGTGATGAACGACGGGCGCGTCGAGCAGGTGGGCACGCCGTCGGAGATCTACAACTTCCCGCGCACGCGCTTCGTGGCCTCGTTCGTGGGCACGTTGAACCTGCTGTCGGGGCAGGTGGTGGATCCGGCCAGCGGCCGGATGCGCGTGGACGGCCAGGAGCTCGTGACCACCCGCCCACTCGCCCCCGGCGACGCGGGGCGCGAACGCACGCTCGCGGTGCGGCCCGAGGCGATCTCGCTCGAGCCGCCGGTGCCGGGCCGCAACACGCTCGCGGCCGTCGTGGAGGACGTGGATTTCCACGGCGCGGTGGTGCGCATCAGGACGCGCGTGCAGGATGCCGTGGTGTCGCTCGACGTGTTCAACGATCCGGGCCGGCAGCTGCCCGAGCGCGGCCAGCCGGTCACGCTCGGTTTTGCGCACGAGAACCTGCTGGTGCTCGACGAAGCGGCCGGCTGAGCGGGCCGCGCCCGGCCGCTCAGGCCAAGGCTGGCGCGGCGCCTTCCCGGCCCAGCGCGATGTAGCGCTGCAGGTGATGATCCTCGTCGCCGAGCTGGTGATCGATCATCACGAGCCGCTTCGCGTAGTGCGCGAGCGGCAGCTCCCAGGTCATGCCGATCCCGCCGTGCAGCTGGATCGCCTCCTCTGCCACGCGCGTGCCGACGCGGCCGATCGTGACCTTCGCGGCCGACAGCGCACGCTCGCGGGCGCGCCGTGCCGCATCGGATTGATCACCCGCATCGAGCGCGGCCGCCGCATTGATCACGGCGGAGCGCGCCTGCTCGATCTCGAGCAGCAGGTCCGCCACGCGATGCTGCAGCGCCTGGAAGCCACCGATCGGCACACCGAACTGCTGGCGCGTGCGCAGGTAGTCGATCGTCTGGGTCTTCACCACGTCCATCGCACCCAGCGCCTCGGCACAGAGCGCGAGCAGGCCGCAGCCGGTCGCGTGCTCGAGCAGCGCGGCGGCATCGCGGCCGCCCGCATCGAGCCGCGCGCTCGCGTCCACGCACACGCCGTCGAGCCGCAGCTCGGCCGCGCGGCCGCCGTCGATGCGCGCACCGTCGCGCCAGGTCGCGCCGGCCGCGTCGCGCGGCACGACGAACAGCGCGAGCCCGTCGGACGCATCCTCGGCGCCGTCGAGCCGCGCCGACACCACCGTGAACGCCGCCTGCGCGCCGTGCTCGACCACCGCCTTCGCGCCGTCGAGACGCCAGCCGTCGCCGTCGGCGCGGGCCCGCGTATGCACCCGATACGGCTCGTAATGCCCGCCCGGCTCGGCATGCGCGAACGCGGCCGTCGCACTGCCGTCGATCAGCGCCGCGAGCCTTGCGCGCTGCGCGGCATTGCCGCTCGCCGCGATCGCGCGCCCGGCCATCAGCGCGCCGAGGAACGGCTCCACCACCAGCCCGCGGCCGAGGCACTCGAACACCACGGCGAGGTCGAAACCGGCGCCGCCGTAGCCGCCGTCGGCCTCGCCGAACAGCGCGCCCACCACGCCGAGCTCGGCGAAGCGCTGCCAGAGTTCGGCGCTGTAGCCCGCCGCGGAGCGCGCGATGCGCTCGCGTACCGGAAAGCCGTATTGCGCGTCGACGAAGCGGTTCAGCGAGTCGGCGAGCATCCGGCGGTCTTCGCTATGCGTGAAATCCATGTTGGTCTCTCCCTGCCTCTCACAGTCCGACGATCATCTTCGCGATGATGTTCTTCTGGATCTCGTTGGAGCCGCCGTAGATCGACAGCTTGCGATTGTTGAAATACTGCGCGGCCGCGCCGTGCGCCTCGGCCGGGCCGAGCGCGGCGTCGGCGTCCGGTGCTTCCGCACCGAGCGCCTCGTCGGCGAACGGCAGCGCGTACGGCCCCAGCGCGCGGCGCATCAGCGACGAGATTTCCTGGCGGATCTCGGTGCCGCGGATCTTCAGCATCGAGCTTTCCGCGCCGGGCGCGCCGCCGCCGGCCACGGCCGCGAGCACGCGCAGGTTGGTGGTCTTCATGTTCTCGAGCTCGATCTCCACGCGCGCGAGCCGCGCCGCGAACAGCGGATCCTCGGCGAGCGGGCGGCCCGCCTTGCGCACCTTCCCCGCCACCACGCGCAGGCGGTCGAGCGCGGCCACCGAGAAGCCCACTCCGGCGATGTTGGTGCGTTCGTAGGTCAGCAGGAATTTCGCGCAGGTCCAGCCGCGGTTCTCCTCGCCCACGAGGTTCTCCACCGGCACGCGCACGTCGGTGAGGAACACCTCGTTCACCTCGTGCTCGCCGTCGAGCAGCACGATCGGCCGCACCTCCACGCCGGGCGTGTTCATGTCGATCAGCAGGAAGCTGATGCCTTCCTGCTTGCGCACGTCGGTGGCGGTGCGCACGAGGCAGAAGATCATGTTCGCGTAGTGGCCGAGCGTGGTCCAGGTCTTCTGGCCGTTCACGACGTAGTGATCGCCGTCGCGCACGGCCGTGGTGCGCAGCGAGGCGAGATCGGAGCCCGCGTCGGGTTCCGAATAGCCCTGGCACCACCAGTCGGAGCCGTCGAGGATGCGCGGCAGCCAGTGGCGCTTCTGCGCCTCGCTGCCGTACCTGATCAGCACCGGGCCCAGCATGTTCACGCCGAACGGCACGATGCGCGGCGCGCCGGCGATCGCGCATTCGTTGTCGAACAGGAATTTCTGCGCGACGCTCCAGCCGGGGCCGCCGTATTCGCGCGGCCAGTGGCTCGCGAGCCAGCCGCGCGCGTTCAGGATCGCGTGCCAGCGTGCCATGTCGTCACGCGACAGGTGCCGGCCGCCGCGCACCCGGCTCGACAGCTCGGGCGGCAGCGATTCGGCCAGGAAGCGCCGCACCTCGGCGCGGAACGCTTCTTCTTCGGGGGAGAAATCGAGGTTCATCGGATGGCCTCCGTGTCGGGGCGAATTCGTTGAGGATGGCTGACGGTTCGGCATCTCGCCGACGACGTTCAGCCCGCGCGGTTCAGGCTCTCGAAGCGCTCGCCGCGCGCGACCAGCGCCTCGAGCAGCGGCGAGGCGCGCCAGAACACCGGATCTTCCTGCGCGTAGCGGCGGATGTCGGCCAGCACGGTGTCGAGGCCGAGCGTGTCCGCGTAGTGGAGCGGCCCGCCGCGATGGCGCGGAAAGCCGTAGCCGTGCACCAGCACCACGTCGACATCGAGCGGGCGCAGCGCGATCTGCTCGTGCAGCACGTTGGCGGCCTCGTTGATCATCGCGGCGAGGTAGCGGCGCACGATCTCGTCGTCGCTGAATTCGCGCGGCACGATACCCCTGGCCGCGCGCTCGGCGGCCACGATCGCCTCGACTTCCGGATCGGGCTGGCCCACGCGCGCGCCTTCGGGATAGCGGTAGAAGCCGCGCTGCGTCTTCTGGCCGAACCAGCCGCGCTCGCAGAGCCGATCGGCGATCGCCACGTAGCGCTGCGCCGGGTCGCGCGTGGCCGCGCGGCGCTTGCGCGTGGCCCAGCCGATGTCGCCGCCGGCCAGGTCGATCACCTGGTACGGGCCCATCGGAAAGCCGAAGGCGCGGATCGCGCGGTCGATCTGGTACGGCGAGGCGCCGTCCTCCATCAGGTGATCGGCCGCGCCGCGATACACGGCCAGCAGCCGGTTGCCGATGAAGCCGTCGCACACGCCGGCGCGCACCGCCACCTTGCGCAGCCGCTTCGCGAACGCGAAGGCCGTGCCCACCACGTCGGGGCTGACCCGCGCCGGCACCACGATCTCGAGCAGCTTCATCACGTTGGCGGGCGAGAAGAAATGCAGGCCGATCACGTCGCCGGCGCGCTCGCCGGCCGCCGCCGCGATCGCGTCGATGTCGAGATAGGAGGTGTTGGTGGCGAGCACCGCGCCCGGCCTGGCCACCTCGGCCAGCTCGGCGAACACGGCCTGCTTGACCTCCATGTTCTCGAACACGGCCTCGATCACGAGATCGGCGTCGGCCAGCGCGTCGTACACGGTGCTGCCGGCCAGGCGCGCGAGGCGCTCGTCGCGCGCGGCATCGGTCAGGCGCCCCTTCGCGACCAGCGCGTCGTAGACCTTCGCCACGCGCGCGCGGCCCTGCGCGAGCGCCGTGTCGTCGCGCTCGATCATCGTGACGGGCAGCCCCGCGTCGAGCACCGCCACCGCGATGCCGGCGCCCATCGTGCCGCCGCCGATCACACCGGCCCGCGCGATCGTGCGCGGCGCGAGCCCGGCCGCACCCGGCACCTTGGCCGCCTCGCGCTCGGCGAAGAAGGCGTGGATCAGGCCGGCGCGCTGCGGGCTGTCGAGACAGGCCACGAACAGCTCGCGCTCGCGCTTCATGCCCTCGTCGAACGGCAGCACGAGCGCCGCCTCCACCGCGTCGACGATGCGCTGCGGCGAGAACAGGCCGTGCGCGCGCTTCGCCACGTCGGCACGCGCGGCATCGATCGCGGCCTGCGCGGCGGCGCGATCGGCCAGCGCCTGCGCGTCGCGGGTGCGGCGCACCGGAGCGCGCTCGGCGAGCAGGGCCTGCGCATGGGCGATGCCTTCGGCCAGCGTGTCGTCGCTGGCCGCCACGCGATCGACGAGCCCGAGCGCGAGCGCCTCCTTCGCGGGCACGTGCCGCCCGCTCAGCATCAGGTCGAGCGCGGCGGCCGCGCCAATCAGCCGCGGCGTGCGCTGCGTGCCGCCGGCACCGGGCAGCAGGCCCAGCAGCACCTCGGGCAGGCCGAGCGTGGCGCCCGGCAGGGCGATGCGGTAATGCGCGGCGAGCGCCACCTCGAGGCCGCCGCCGAGCGTCGCGCCGTGCAGCGCCGCGATCACGGGCTTCGCGCTGTCCTCGATGCGACGGCATACGTCGGGCAGCGTGGGCGGCTGCGGCGGCTTGCCGAATTCGCGGATGTCGGCGCCGGCGATGAAGTTGCGGCCCGCGCCCACGATCAGCAGCGCGTCCACGGCATCGTCGGCGGCGGCCGCATCGATCGCGTCGAGCAGGCCGCGCCGCACGTCCACGGACAGCGCATTGACGGGCGGATGATCGATCGTGACGACGAGCAGCCGGTCACGGCGCTCGCGCGTGACGGTGCCGGTGGCCGAAGCGGCTGACGAAGCGGCGGCGGCGGGATTCTGGGTGGGCATCGCGTCTCCTGGTCGGTGGCATGGCCGGCGCGCAGGACCGGCGTGGCGCGCGGCGCGGTGTTCCCGATTCTCGATTGATCGAGACCGATTGACAATCTCAGGATCCTTTTACAATCTGTCAAAATTTCCTTGACAATCCTTGCTGGCGGACGCGGCCATGGACATCAATGCACTGACGCTGCTCGTCGAGATCCTCGACGCCGGCAACCTGAGCAACGCGGCGCGGCGGCTCAAGATGAGCCGCGCGAACGTCAGCTACCGGCTCAACCAGCTCGAGAAATCGGTGGGACTGCAACTGGTGCGGCGCACCACGCGGCGCATCGAGCCGACCGAGGTGGCGCTGCGACTGGTCGAGCACGGTCGGCGCATCCAGCACGAGCTGCTCGCGGCCCAGGAAACCGTCGCCACGCTGGGGCAGGCGCTGCAGGGCCGGGTGCGGCTGTCGGTGCCGAGCGGCTACGGGCAGATCGTGATGTCCGACTGGCTGATCGAGTTCAAGCGGCGCCATCCCGGCATCGTGCTCGACGTGGTGTTCGAGAATCGGGTGGAGGACTTGCTGCGCGACGAGGTGGACATCGCCGTGCGCGTGATGTCCGAGCCGCCGCAGAACCTCGTGGCGCGCGACATGGGCGCGGTGCGCTACGTAGCCTGCGCGTCGCCCGAGTTCGCGGCCGCGCACGGCATGCCGGCCACGCTCGACGCGCTGGCCGATTCGCCGCTGATCACGGCCACCGTGCTGGGCCGGCAACTGCGCATCGCCGCCTATCTCGACGGCGACCGCCACGAGGTGCTGCTCGCGCCCACGCTGATCTCGGAGAATTTCCTGTTCCTGCGGCAGGCCGTGCTGGCCGGGCTCGGCGTGGGCATCGTGCCCGACTACGTGATCCAGGACGACCTGCGGCGCGGCGCGGTGGTCACGACGCTCGACGCCTACCGGCTCAGCATCTTCGGCACGCGCATGGCGATGCTGTACATGCCGAACCGGCATCACACGCGCGCGACGGCCACCTTCATCGACTTCATTCTGGAGTCGGCGAGGCGGTCGGGGCGGGAGGTGGAGTCGCGCGGGCGGGCGGGATAGGGATACTGAAAGATCCCAAATGGGCGGAAAGACACGAATTGCTGCTCGAAAAATACGTCGACGATCGGTGGCAGGCCGCAGCCGGACGGCGAGCACAACGACGCACGCGTGGCCAAGGTGAAACAGGCGCGCGTCACACCCTGCCCGCTCCTACCCGCGCCCCTTCCATGGCACCAGCCGCCGTTCCAGCGCGCGCATCGCGAGATCGAAACCCCAGGCGATCAGGCCGATCAGCACGATGCCCATCACCACCACGTCGGTACGCAGGAAGCTCGACGCATTGAGCACCATCTGTCCCAATCCGGCCGTGGCCGCCACCATCTCGGCGGCCACCAGCGTGGTCCAGCCGAAGCCGATCGCGATCCGCAGGCCGGTCAGGATCTCGGGCAGCGCGGCCGGAAGCACCACGTGGCGCACCACCTGCGCCGTGCTGCCGCCGAGCGAATAGGCCGCGGCGATCTGCTCGCTGGTGGCGCTGCGCACGCCGGCACGCGCGGCCATCGCGATCGGCGCGAAGCATGCGAGGAAGATCACCACGATCTTGGCCGTCTCGTCGATGCCGAACCAGATCACCACGAGCGGCAGATAGGCGAGCGGCGGCAGCGGCCGGTAGAACTCGAGCAGGGGATCGAGCAGGCCGCGCGCGATGCGGTTCACGCCCATCAGGATGCCGACCGGCACGCCCGCGATCGCCGCCAGCGCGAACGCGCCGAACACGCGCAGCGCGCTCCAGCCCAGATGCTGCGCGAGCGGCACGCCGCCCTGGATGTTGCCGTGCCATGCGTCCACGAACGCGCGCCACACCGTGGCCGGCGACGGCAGGAACAGCGGCGGGATCCAGCCGAGGCGCGTCGCGGCCCACCACAGCAGCGCAAGGCCCGTCACCGATGCGACGCTGAGCGCCGCGGTGGGGCCTTCGCCGGGGCGCAGCGCATCGTGACGCAGGACGCGGCGACGGCGCGAGGCCGTCGGTGTGTCCGTCGCGAACGGCGTGACCGCAACCTCGACCGGCTTGCCGCGGGTCGCCACCTCATCCGTTTCATTCGCAGTGCGATGCGTCTGCCACGTCACGGTCCGTGCCCGCGCATGATCCGGCAAGGGCACGCGCTGCACGGCCGCGCCGCCCTCGATCGCCACCTCGTCACGGGCACTCATGCCGCCTCCTTCGCCTGCGCGCGACCGCCGTGCAGCAGCCCGATCAGCCGCTCGCGCCATTCGATGAAATCGGGCGACGACTTCACGCCGCGCGCATCGCGCGTCTCGACGTAGCGCCGCGCGAACGGCAGCGCATGCGACTCGGCGATGCGGCCCGGCCCCGGCGTCATCACCACCACGCGCGTGCCGAGGAACAGCGCCTCCTCCACGTCGTGCGTGATGAAGAACACCGTCTTGCCGGTGCGCGCCCACAGGTCCAGCACGAGCGCCTGCATCGACTCGCGCGTCATCGCATCGAGCGCGCCCATCGGCTCGTCCATCAGCAGCACGCGCGGGTCGCCCGCGAGCGCACGCGCGATGCCGGTGCGCTGCTGCATGCCGCCCGACAGCTCGTGGATGCGCGCATGTGCGTGGCGCTCGAGCCCGACCAGCGCGAGCATGCGCCGTGCATGCGCTTCCCGCTCGGCGCGCCGCACGCCCTGGAAACGCAGGCCGAGCGCGACGTTGTCGAGCACGTCGAGCCAGGGCAGCAGCGCGTATTTCTGGAACACCACGCCACGATCGGCGCCCGGGCCCGCCACCGGCACGCCGTCGAGCCGCACCTCGCCCGCGCTCGGCGCCACGAAGCCCGCGATGCAGTTCAGCAGCGTGGTCTTGCCGCAACCCGACGCGCCCACCGCCACCACGAACTCGCCGCCGTCGATCGACAGGTTCACGTCGGCCAGCGCCTGCGTGCCGTCGCGGCCGCGTGCACCGGGATAGGCGACCGACAGCCGCCGGATGTCAAGCATGCTCATGGCGCGTGCCTCCTGGTTCGGCCGTGCACACCGCTCAGTGCGCGGCGGCCTTCACGAATTGCGGATCCACGCCGACCGAGTAATCGGGCAGCACGTTCTGGATCGTGCCCTGCGATTTCAGGAAGGCGGCCGTCGCGGCCAGCGATTTCGCCGCGCCCGATTGCGCGCCGCCGCCGAGCCAGGTGCTCGAGGCCTGCTCGGCCGCCGACGGGAACGCATACAGCGCGAGGCTGGCCGGTACGTCGTCGGGGTTCGCGCCCGACTCCTTCGCCACCGCCGCGGCCTGCGCCGAGCCCTTGCCCCATGCATCGGGATGCGCCCGGTAATCGGCGTCGGCCGCCGCGAGCACCTTCACGAAGCGCGTGACGAACTCGGGGTTCGCGCGCGCGAAGCCGCGCGTCGCCACGAAGCCGTCGAAGGTGGCCTTGCCGCTTTCCTTCGCGACCTGCCCCGAGGTGATCAGCACCTTGCCGCTCTGCTTGACCCTGGCCAGCACGGGATCCCAGATGTAGGTCGCGTCGATGTCGCCACGCGACCACGCGGCCGCCACCTCGGGCGGACGCAGGTTCAGGATCTTCACCGAATTCGGATCGACGCCGGCCTGCTGCAGCGCGACCAGCGCGTGGAAATGCGAGGTCGAGACGAACGGCACGCCGAGCTTGTGCCCCTTCAGGCCGGCCACGCTGGTCACGCCCGAGCCGTTGCGCGCGACCAGCGCCTCGGCGTCGTTGATGTTGTCGAGGATCCAGAACAACGAGAGGTCCACGCCCTGCGACAGCCCCGCTGCGATCGGCGCGGAACCGGCCTCGCCGAGTTGCACGGAGCCCGACGCGAGCGCGCGGATCACGTCGGCGCCGCTGCCGAGCTTGCGGAACGTGACCTTGTAGCCGGTCGCCTTCTCCACCTCGCCGCTGGCCTGCGCGTAGCGCCACGGCACCACCATGTCCTGATAGGCGATCACCACCTCCTTGTCCGCGGCCTGCGCCGGCGTGACGGCGGCAAAGCTCAGCGCGACGGCGGCGACGGCGCCGGCCAGTGCGGCATTCAGGGCATGGCGGGTGGGACGGAAACGCGGCATGAATCACCTCTCGGGTCGGATGCGATGGCAGGGAAACGCCCGACTATAGAGACTTCGCGCCAGCCCGGTTCCAACAAATCCTGCGATGCAATTGACGCTGCCGACGCTATGCATTTCGTGTTCGAACGGATGGGGGCGATGCTGCGGCAGGCCGCCAATGAAAAAGGGACGGCATCGAGCCGTCCCTTCCTTTCCATCCCGTGAATCCAGACGCGCCGCGCTTACACCACGCCGGCGCCGTGCGCCTGCAGATCCGCGTGATAGCTCGAGCGCACCATCGCGCCCACCGCCGCGTGCGTGAAGCCCATCTTGTAGGCCTCTTCCTCGTACATCCTGAACACGTCCGGGTGCACGTATTCGCGCACCGGCAGATGGTGCTCCGACGGCTGCAGATACTGGCCGATCGTCAGCATGTCCACGTCGTGATCGCGCAGGTCGCGCATCACCTGCAGGATTTCCTCGGGCGTTTCGCCGAGGCCCACCATCAGGCCCGACTTGGTGGCGACGTCCGGATGCAGCGCCTTGAAATCCTTCAGCAGCTTCAGCGAATGCGCGTAGTCCGAGCCCGGGCGCGCTTCCTTGTACAGGCGCGGCACGGTTTCGAGGTTGTGGTTCATCACGTCGGGCGGCGCGGCATTGAGAATGCCGATCGCGCGGTCGAGACGGCCACGGAAGTCGGGCGTGAGGATCTCGATGCGCGTGTCCGGCGACTGCTCGCGCACCTGGCGGATGCACTCGACGAAGTGGCCGGCGCCACCGTCGCGCAGATCGTCGCGGTCCACGCTGGTGATCACCACGTACTTGAGCTTGAGCGCGCCGATCGTGCGCGCGAGATTGCCCGGCTCCTCCGGATCGAGCGGATCGGGGCGGCCGTGGCCGACGTCGCAGAACGGGCAGCGACGCGTGCACTTGTCGCCCATGATCATGAACGTGGCCGTGCCCTTGCCGAAGCACTCGCCGATGTTCGGGCAGCTCGCTTCCTCGCACACGGTGTGCAGGTTGTGCTCGCGCAGGATCGTCTTGATCTCGTTGAAGCGCGAGCTGCCGGTGGCCGCCTTCACGCGGATCCAGTCGGGCTTCTTGAGCTTCTCGATCGGGACGATCTTGATGGGGATGCGCGCCGTCTTCGCCTGCGCCTTCTGCTTCGCGGTCGGATCGTAGGCGGCCGGTTCGGCCGGTGCCGGGGTTGCGGTTACGTCACTCATTCGTATGTTCCATTGCCTGCGGCAAAGCGGCGGCGTGGGTGCCGTCGAGGTTGGCGGTCAGACGGCGCACGAGCGTGTTCGCCACGTCCCGCCAGTCGGCAGCCACGCCGACGGTCGCCATGTCGACCGTCTCGAGCCCTGCGTAGCCGCACGGATTGATCGCGAGAAACGGGCCGAGGTCCATCCGGACGTTCAGGCTCAACCCGTGATAGCTGCACCCGTTGCGGATCTTCAGGCCGAGCGCGGCGATCTTCGCGCCCGCATGCGGCCCCGATTCCACGTAGATACCGGGCGCGCCCGCCTTGCGGACCGACCCGAGATTATACGCCGCGAGGGTTTCGATCACGGCCTGCTCGATGCGCTCCACCATCGGGCGCACCATCAGCCCGCGCCGACGCAGGTCGACCAGCAGGTACGCCACGATCTGGCCCGGGCCGTGATACGTGATCTGGCCGCCGCGATCGACCTTGACGAGCGGCACGCCGCTGTCGGCCACCAGCAGGTGCGCGGGGTCGCCGGCCTGACCGAGCGTGTAGACGGGGGGATGTTCGACCAGCCAGATCTCGTCGGCCGTGTCGGCGGTACGCGCATCGGTGAACGCGCGCATCGCGTCGAAGGTCGGCGCGTACGGCGCGGTGCCGAGCCAGCGCACGGCGAGCGCCGGCAGCGCCGCGGCGCGTGACGATGCCGGGGCATCGGGCGCGGCGGCGCTGCCGGATTCGGATGAAATGGGGGACACGTTGATGACCGGCGACGCTGACATGGGCGCTAGTTTACCGAAATCCGCCCCGCGCCGCCGGGCCTGCACGCGGCGCGATCGCGCCGACGCCACGGTCGGGCGTCACACCACGCGCCAGCCGTCGTGCAGTCGCGCCGAAAACCAGCTCGCCACGCGCTTGAGCGCCGAGCCGGCCTTCTGGCACGGCGTGGCCGCCACGCTGAACGACACGCGCGCGGACAGCGGCCCCTCCACGCCGAGCCACAGCCGCTCGCCGCGGCGCAGGCGCAGCGTCGCGCCGGAGGCGAGGAAGTAGTCGTCGGTGTCCTCGCTGCGCGTCGCCCACACGGTCGCGCCCTGCACCGTCAGGCGCGTGCTGCGTGCCACCCGCATCGGCACGGTCTCGCCGGCCTGGATCTCGAACGTCACGCTTGATGATATTTCTCTCATGATGAGCTCCGGAAACAACGTTGGAATGGCTACAATCGTAGGCACATCAAGGGTTTACGCAAAGCGATACGTTTTCACGTTCTTGTGAGAAAAATTAGCAAGTGGATCTTCGCAAACTGCCCCCGCTGAACGCCCTGCGCGCCTTCGAGGCCGCGGCCCGCCACGAGAGCTTCTCGCGCGCGGCCGACGAGCTGTTCGTCACGCACGGCGCGGTGAGCCACCAGGTGCGCGCGCTCGAGGAGGAGCTCGGCGTGGCGCTGTTCGTGCGCAACGGCCGCCGGCTCGCGCTGACCGAGGCCGGCGAGCGCTACGCGCGGCAGGTGCGCGCCGCGCTCACGCTGCTGGCCGAGGCCACGCTCGACGTGCGCGAGAGCGACCGCGGCAGCCGGCTCGTGGTGTCCTCGCTGCAGTCGTTCGCGGCGCGCTGGATCACGCCGCGCATCGGCTCGTTCATCGATCGCCATCCCGACATCGACCTCGAGCTGCAATCCACCAACTCGCTGACCGACTTCGCGCGCGACGACGTGGACATCGCGATCCGCTTCGGTCACGGCAACTACCCGGGCCTGCACGTCGAGAAGCTGTTCGACGAGCTGTTCTTCCCGGCCTGCGCGCCCACGCTGAACGGCGGCGTGCTGCCCCGCGAGCCGGCCGACCTCGTGCACTACCCGCTGATGCGCTCCGACGACGAACTATGGCGCCCGTGGTTCGACGCCGCCGGGCTGCCGGCGCTGACCGAGCCCAAGCGCGGGCTGCTGTTCCAGGATTCGTCACAGCTCGTGCAGGCCGCGATCGACGGCCAGGGCATCGCGCTGCTGCGCCGCTCGCTGGCGGCCACCGAACTCGAGGCGGGTCGCATCGTGCGGCTGTTCGACATCGCGGGGCCGAGCCCGTGGCACTGCTATCTGGTGTGTCCGCCGTCGCGGCTGGACCTGCCGCGCGTGCAGGCGTTCCGCAGCTGGATTCGCGAGCAGCTCGCGCGTTTCGAGGAGGATTGGGCGCGCATCGATGCGGCGCACCTGGCTCGATGGCGGGAGATGCGGCGCGGGGCAGGCGCCGGCGCGAAGGCCGGCGAGGCGGGAAATTCGGGAGCGGCCTGAAAAGGCGCGAAAAGGCCGGAAAAGGCCCGTCAGCCGCGAGCGGCACCCGGCGCGACCGTCGAGGCCGCGCCGGCACGCCCGTTACAGCACGACCTTGACCATCGGATGGCCGGTCAGCGAGCGATAGATGTCGTCGAGCTGCTGCTGGCTCGTGGCGCGCACGGTGATCGTGAGCCCCGTGTAGTTGCCGCCGCTCGACGAGCGCTCCTCGATCTTCTCGAGGTCGATCTCGTTGTCGTGCACGGCCACCACCTTGAAGATCGTGTCCTTGAACTCGGGATGGGCCTTGCCCATGATCTTGATCGGGAAATCGCAGGGGAATTCGAGCAGCGTCTCCTTCCTGGTGTCGATCGCGCCAGTCAGTTCGACTGTCTTGGACGGGTCGGTGGTCATAAGCTTCTCCAGAAGGAATCGATGAAAACGTGGGCGCGCGCCGCTCAGAGCGCGGCCAGCTCGCGCTCCCTGGCGCGCTGGTACGCCTCGTACAGCGCGATGTACACCGGGCCGGGGCGTCCGTCCTGCACCGGCAGTTGGTCGAGCGCGGTGACGGGCAGGATTTCCTTGGTGGCCGAGCTCAGCATGAGCTCGTCGGCCGCGCGCAGCTCGGCCTCGTTGATCTCGCGCGCGACGAACGGAATGCCGCATTCCTCGGCCAGCTCCTCGATCAGCGCATAGCGGATGCCCTCGAGGATCTTGTTGCTGCGCGGCGGCGCGAGCAGCTCGCCGTTCTTCACCACCCAGACGTTCGACGACGACGCTTCGGTCAGGTTGCCGTCGCGCAGCTGGATGGTCTCGAACACCTCGCGCTCGGCCGCATGCTGGGCCATCAGCACGCTGCCGAGCAGCGAGGTGACCTTGATGTCGGCATGCAGCCAGCGACGATCCTCGGCCGTCACGCAGCGCACGCCGGCCGTGCGCATCTCGTTGCCGGGCAGCACCATCGGGCTCACCATCATGAACACCGTGGGCACGATGCCGGCCGGAAACGCGTGGCCACGCTTGGCCACGCCGCGCGTGATCTGCAGATAGACCTTCGCGTGGCCGTCGCCGAGGCCGGCCGCGTTGGCCTCGAGCAGCTCGTCGATCAGCGCGCGCCAGCCCGCGTCGTCGCGCGGGTTCGGGATGCCGAGCTTCTTCAGGCTGCGCTCGAGTCGCGCCAGATGCTGGGGCAGCCGGAACGGCAGGCGCCGGCCGTCCTGCAGGTACAGCGGCACGACCTCGTACACGCCGTCGCCGAAGATGAAGCCACGGTCGAGCACCGGGATGCGCGCCTCGGACAGCGGCACGCGCTGCTCCTCGGACGAGACGCTGAGGTAGACGACCGGGTCGAAATCTTCTGGGTTCATGGCGATCAACGGGAAGTGGGGGCGGGCTCGGCGAGCCCGAGCCGACAGCTTACCGCGCACGGCGCGTCGGCGGCGTGCCGCCGAGGGCCGCCGCGCGCCGCGAAGCTTACTTCTTGCTGAACATCAGCAGGATCGAATCCCAGATGCGGCCGAACAGGCCCGCTTCCGGCACCGCCTGCAGCGCCACCACCGGGAACTGCGCGACCGTCTTGCCGTCGGCCACGAACTGCACCGTGCCGACCTGCTGGCCTGCGGCGAGCGGCGCGATCAGCGGCGTGTTCAGCGCGACCTGCGGCTTGACCTTGTCGCCCACGCCCTTCGGCAGCGTGACGAACAGATCCTTCTGCACGCCCACCTGCACCGTGTTCGACTTGCCCTTGTAGATGCGCGGCGTGTCGATCGCCTGACCGCCCTTGTACAGGCGCACCGCGTCGAACGCGCTGTAGCCGTAGTTCAGCATCTTCATGCTGTCCTGCACGCGGTCGCTTTCCTTGTTCTCGCCCATCATGACCGAGACGAGGCGGCGCGTGCCGCCGTCGGCGCCGGGCAGCGCGCGCTTGGCCGAGGCGATCAGGCAGTAGCCGGCCGCCTGCGTGTGGCCGGTCTTCAGGCCGTCCACGGTCGGGTCGATCCACAGCAGCCGGTTGCGGTTCGGCTGGCGGATGTTGTTGTAGCTGAACTCCTTCACCGAGAAGATGTTGTAGTAATCGGGGAAGTCGCGGATCAGCCGCGCCGACAGCCTGGCGAGGTCGCCGGCCGTGGTGTAGTGCTGCGGGTCGGGCATGCCGTTCACGTCGGCGAAGTGGGTGCCCGACATGCCGAGCTTCTGCGCCTCGGCGTTCATCATGTTGACGAACTGCGATTCGCTGCCGCCCACCAGCTCGGCCAGCGCGATCGCCGCGTCGTTGCCCGACTGGATGATCATGCCGTACACGAGGTCGTGCACCGACACGGGCTTGTTCGCCTCGATGAACATGCGCGACTCGTCGGTGCCCACGCGGCGCACCGATTCGCTCGGCGTGACGATCTGCTCCATCGAGATCTTCTTCGTGGAGAGCGCCTCGAACACGAGGTACGCCGTCATGAGCTTGGTCAGCGATGCCGGCTCGACGCGCTCGTCCGCGTTGCCGGATGCGAGCACCTGGTTGCTGCTCGCGTCGACGAGCACCCACGAGCGCGCATTGACGCCCGGCGGGGGCACCGCGCCCGGCATGTAGGTCGCGGGCGCGCCGGTGGGCGCCGCTGCCGCGGCTGCGGCCGCCGCTGCCTTCTTTGCGGGCTTGGCCTGCGCGACGACGGCCGTGGTCACGAGCGCGGCGGGCAGCGCCACGCCGAGCACGACGTTGCGCGCGGCGGTGGCGATGGCGGTGGAGGAAGCGAGGGACTTGAGGCCTACGGAGGACAAACGCATGATCGATTCAGGCTGATGGCAGAAAGTGCTGCGCACGGGGCGCAAGATCGGGGAACCGGGACGGCGAGCGGTCCGGCCGGCACCTGGGCGGAGCCTGGCGCGGCGCGCGAGGTTGGACAGGCGGCGGCAGCGTCGGTTCGCGGCGCGTGCAGGACGCGCGGCGTCACGAGCCGCCGCCGCGCGCACCGAACGAGGCCGCGCGACACGGGCAAACCCGGCCATTATACGGGCGTGGCGACAGCCCGAGCCCGTGCGGGCCGATTATGTCGCGTGCGGCGCCCGGCCGGCGCACCGCAAGCGGCCCGTCAGCCGGCCGAAGGCCCGACGACGGTTGCGCGCCGCGCCGCGCCGCGCGCCCGGCTCAGCGCCACGCGTCGACGATCACCCGCTTGAGGATGTGCAGCTTGCGATGGAAGAAATGCTCGGCGCCGGGGATCACGATCACCGGCAGCTCCTGCGGGCGCGCCCAGTCGTAGACGGACGCGATCGGCACCGTGTCGTCGGTTTCGCCGTGGATCACGATGGTGTCCTCGGGCACCTCGGCCACCGACCAGCGGCTCGCCGCGGTGCCCACGAACACCATCCGCTCCACCGCGTCGCCGCGCTCGCGCAGCCGCGCGGCGACGTGCGACAACACGAAGGTGCCGAACGAGAAGCCCGCCAGCACCAGCGGCACCGTCTCCTGGCCCGGCTGCGCGCGCATGTGCGCGAGCACCGCGAGCAGGTCCTCGGCCTCGCCCTGGCCGTTGTCGTGCGTGCCCTCGGTGGCGCCCACGCCGCGGAAGTTCGAGCGCGTGACGATGTAGCCGAGCTGCGTGAGGATGCGCGCGAGCGTCTGCGCGACCTTGTTGTCCATCGTGCCGCCGAACAGCGGATGCGGATGCGCGACCAGCGCGATGCCGCGCGTGGCGACCTCCTCGGGCGGCAGGTCGACGGCGATCTCGATGCGGCCCGCCGGGCCGTCGATCAGGGACTTCTGCGTTTGGGCGTTCATTGCGATCCTGAAAACGGATGAGGGGCGCCTGCGCTCAGATCTTCAGGCGCTCGACAATCTTGCCGTCGCGCAGGTGCGATTCGACGATCTCGTCGATGTCCTGCCGGTCGACGTAGGTGTACCAGGTGCCTTCGGGATAGACCACCATCACCGGGCCTTCCTCGCAGCGGTCGAGGCAGCCGGCCTTGTTGATGCGCACCTTGCCGGCGCCGGCGAGGCCCAGTTGCTTGACGCGCTTCTTCGCGTATTCCTGCATCGCCTGGGCGTCGCAGTTCGCGCAGCTCGGGCGCTCGGCGCCGGCATCGCGCTGGTTCAGACAGAAGAACACATGGTGCTGGTAGTAGCTGGCGTTCATGATGTGGGGGCCGCCCGCGTGCGCGCTGCGCCGCCGGCTGATCGGAGGGGTTCGGGAGGACCGATTATAGCGACGGGGGGCCGCGCCTGCTGCCGCCCGCGGCCTCGCGGGCCCGCGCGCGCCGGCCGAGCCAGCCGCTTTCCGCGCGCCACGCGAGCCAGATCAGCGCCGCGTAAGGCCAGCTCCAGGCGAGCCAGCGCGCGATGCCGTTGAAGTGCAGGTAGCGGCCCTGGCTCCAGCCCGACAGCGCGTAATCGAAGAACGGATTGGCCGGCAGCAGGTTCACCAGCACCAGCGACACGGCCAGCGCCACGGCGGCTGCCGTGGCCCGCCACACGGCGCGCAGCCGCAGCGCGGCGAGCGCGGCCAGCAGGCCCAGCGCGGTGCCCCGGCAGGCGCCCGGCGTGGCCCAGTCGAACGACAGCCCGCTGCGCAGCTGCAGCACCGTGGCCGCCACCTTCAGCGCCAGCGCCACCGCCACGAAGGCCACCGCGAGCCGGGCGCGCGGCGCCTGGCGGCGCATCGTCAGCGAGGCCAGCGCGAGCGCCGCGAAGAGGCCGAGCGCTGCCACCACGCTTTCCCAGCCGGTGTCGCCGAGCCGCGCGTCGAGCGCGGCGGGCCACGCCGCCGGGCGCCAGCCGGCCGGCGCCCAGGCCAGCAGCGCATCGCGCATGGTGGAATCGGCGCGCGCCCACAGCTCGCTCGGCCAGGTGCCGATGCCGAACAGATAGGGCGCCGGAAACAGCACGGCGAACGGCCACAGCGCGGAGAGCAGCAGCGGCGTGGCCGCATCACCGTCGAACCAGCGGTCGCGCACCCGCCTGAGCACGCCACGTTCCACCAGCGCAGCCACCGTGGGGGCCGCCACCAGCGCGCCCACGAGCGCGCCGAGCGCGTTCGCGCCGAGATCGAGGTTGGAGGCGACGCGGGTCGGCAGATAGGTCTGCAGCGCCTCCATCGTGCCGGACACGAACGCGCCGAAGGCCGCGGCCGCCACCACGGCCGGCGCGCCGCGCACGCGCGGATACAGCGCCGCCACCGCGAGCGCGCCGAGCGGCAGGTAGCCGAGCACGTTGGTCACGACGTCGAAGCCGGTCCAGTAGCGCGGCATCGGCGCGAACAGGTAGTCGAACGGGCCGACACCGAGCGAGCGCCAGCCCATGAACGGGTACAGCGAGGCATACACGACCAGCGCCGCGTAGGCGCCGAACAACTGCCGCCCGAGCGAGGACGGCCCGCGCGAATGCTGCCCGGGCGGCGGCAGCGGCGGCACCGGATTCATCGCACCCGCACCGCGCGGCGAAGGGCCGGCGGCACGCGCCTCACTGCGAGGCGCTGGTCTGCACCGCGAGCCATGCCACCAGTTGCGCCACCAGATCGTTGCTGGCGTTGGCGAGCGCGGCCGCGCCGCCGGCCGCGTCGGCCGTGGCGGCCGGCGCGCGCGACACGAAGCTGCGCTGGCCGAGCACCTTGCCGTCGCGCGTGAGCGTGGCGCGCACCGACACGTCGCCGTGGCTCTGCGCCTCGCCGTCGAACACCTGCTCGAAGCTGTTGAGCTCGACGTGCAGCACCGGCGCGTTCACGGCGTCGCCGCCGTCGAGCACGGTGCCGTGCGCGGCCAGCGCGGCGCGCAGGCGCTGCGTCAGCAGCTGCGCGGGCGGCGCGGTCCAGCGGCTGTCGCGATAGGTGGCGATGCGCTGCGCGTCGGCATAGGCGAGCCGGTAGACGAACTTGTCCGAATCGAACGCATCGGGCGCATGCACGTCGAGCACCTTGAGCGCGGTGCCGGCGGCCGGCGCCACGGCGACTGTGGCCGGGTCGGCCGGGCCGAGGTCGTAGCGGAGGTTCGACACGCGCGCCGCATCGCTCGCGCAGCCGGCGAGCAGCGCGACCAGCAGCACGGCAACGGGCGCCGCGGCGCGGCGGACGGTGGCGAAGAAGAAGCGTGGCATCGCGGATTCCTGCATGGTCGTGAATTCGTAAGCGGTGGTCGGGGCGCGCGGCTCGGGCCGCGTCGCGTCGGTCCGGTCGGGGCCTGGCCCGCCGAACCCGGTCCGGCTGCGCGCGCCGCCGCCGTGGCACTCGGCGGGCGGACACGTACCTCGAGGCATCGAGCTGCTTCGGCCGAACTCAGTGCCGGGCCTGCTGCGGCCACGCGAAGCCGGCCTCCCCCGGGCCCGGCAGGCCGGCGCTCGCACCGAACAGCAGGCTGCGCGGGTTGCGCGTGAGTTCGTCGGCCGCGTCGCGCACCGTGCGCGAGGTGTCGCCGATGTTCGAGGCCAGCGAATTGACCCGCGGCAGCGTCTCGTAGCGCACGCTCGCATTGAGTTCGGACAGCGTCTGATTCATCGCGGTGAGCGCAGTTCCCGCCTGTTCGGCAGCGCGGCCGGCGCGATCCAGGTTGGCCGAGAGCGGCCCGTGCGGCGCGAGCAGCGTATCGGCCGAGGCCAGCGCCTGATTCATGCGCCTGGTGGTTTCGGGCAGCTGCGCGGTGACCGGCTCGAGCGACCTGGTCAGCGTGGTCACGCCGTCGGCGGCCTGCTGCACGCTCGCGGCCGTGGCCTTGAGCTGATCGCGCATGTCGGGCGAGAGCATCGCGTTCACGCTCTGCGCGGCCACTTCCATCTGCTTGAGCAGCTCGTCGCCGCGCTGCTGGAGCTGATCGAACAGGCTCGGATGCAGCGGAATCTGCGCGACCGACTTCGCCGAGGTGGGCAGCGGCGACGGATCGCGGCCGGTGTCGTCGAGCTGCACGAAGGCGATCCCGGTCACGCCCTGGAAGCCGAGGCTGCCGTAGGTCGAGCGCGTGATCGGCGCGTCCTTGTCGACCAGGATGCGGATCGAGATCTCGCCCGGATGCACGTGGTCGAAATGGATCTCGGCCACCTTGCCGACGTCGAGGCCGCGGTAGCGCACCGCCGCGTCGGGGAACAGGCCCGTCACGTTGGTGCGCGCGACGAGGTCGTAGGGGATCCGTACCGTGCGGTCCACGTTGAACCAGAACACGGTGCCGATGATCGCGAGCAGCAGCCCGAGCGCGAACAGCCCGGCCCAGAACGCATGTGACTTGTTTTCCATTCGCGTTTCCTTGCAGTTACAGCTCGACGCTGGAGAGCGCCGGCTCGAGCGCCGCCTTCGGCAGCTTCGCGCGCCGCTCGGGCGGCAGGGCCTGCAGCGCGCGGCGGCCGCGCAGCCCGAGGAAGTACTCCTTGATGAACGGATGATCGACGCTGGCCGCCTCCTCCACCGGCGCGGCCACCAGCACCTTGCGGTCGGCGATCACCGCCACCCGCGTGGAGAGCGCCACCATCGTGTCCAGATCGTGCGTGATCATCACCACCGTGAGGCCGAGCGTGCGGTGCAGCGTGGCGATCAGGTCGACGAATTCGTCCGAGGCGCGCGGGTCGAGCCCGGCCGTCGGTTCGTCGAGGAACAGCAGCTCCGGCTCCAGCGCGATCGCGCGCGCGATGCCCACGCGCTTGACCATCCCGCCCGACAGCGCCGACGGCATCTTCGAGGCGTGCTTGCACGGCAGGCCCACCATCTCGAGCTTGAGCATCACGATCTCGTGCAGCAGGTCGGCCGGCACGCGGCCGAGCTCGCGCAGCGGCTGGGCGATGTTGTCGAACACGGTCAGCGACGAGAACAGCGCACCGTGCTGGAACAGCATGCCCGAGCGGCTGCGGAACACCCGCGCGGCATCGCCATCGAGCGTGGCGATGTCCTCGCCGAACACTCGCACGGTGCCCGAGGTGGGTTTCTCGAGCCCGAGGATCTGGCGCACCAGCGTGGTCTTGCCCGAGCCCGAGCCGCCCACGATCGAGACGATCTCGCCCTGCCGCACGTCGAAATCGAGATGCTCGTGGATCACGTTGCGGCCGTAGCGCTTGGTCATGTCGCGCACCTCGATCACGTAATCGGGTGCGGCCACGGCGTGCCCCGCCGCACCGCCGGCGGCGAAATCGGCCGGTGTCCGGCGATCGTCCATCATCCGAGCCCCACGTTCTGGAACAGCATCGCGAATACCGCGTCGGCCAGGATCACCACCGTGATCGAGCTGACCACCGAGGTGGTGGTGCCCTCGCCGAGGCTCTGCGAATTCGCCTTGATGCGGAAGCCGAAATGGCAGCCCACCAGCGCGATCAGCATGCCGAACACCACGCCCTTGCCAAGCCCGATCCAGAGGTTCGCGATCGGCACCACGCCGGGCAGCGAGCGCACGAAGAAATTGACGTCGATGCCGAGCGCGAGCTTGGCCGCGATCGCGCCGCCCGCGAGCGCCACGATGTTGGTCCACATCACGAGCAGCGGCATCGCCACGCCGAGCGCGAGCACCCGCGGCAGCACGATGCGCAGCCCGTGCGGAATGCCCATCACGCGCATCGCGTCGAGCTCCTCGGTCACGCGCATCACGCCGATCTGGGCGGTGATGGCCGAGCCGGAACGCCCGGCCACGAGGATCGCCGACAGCACCGGCCCGAGCTCGCGGATCACCGACAGCCCGAGGATGTTCACGATGTAGCGGTTCGCGCCGAACTGCTGCAGCTGCTGCGCCGACAGGTAGCTCAGCACGATGCCGATCAGGAAGGCCACCAGCGCCGTGATCGGCAGCGCCCGCGCGCCGGCGTTGTAGACGTTCGCCGAGATCTCGGTCCACGGCATCGTCTTCGGGCGGCGCGCGATCGCGCAGAGGTCGAGGATCACCCGCCCGAACATGCCGATGCCGCCGTACAGGTGCTCGCCGAACAGCATCAGCGCGAGGCCGAGCCGCGTGATCGGATCGTGCCGCACCACCGGCTCGGGCGCCTCGCGCGCCTCGTCGAGCCGCTGGATCCGCTCGAAGATGATGCGCTGGTTGTCGGTCAGCGCCACGCCGGCCGGCAGCCGGTGGCCCCAGGCGCGCCACAGCGCCTGCCCGCCCACGTGGTCGAGCCGCGTGATCGCGGACAGGTCCCAGCGCCCGCCGGGGCCATCGGCCACGCCCTCGCCCGGCCGGGCGGCCGGGCCCCTCGGCTCGCGCGCGAGCTTCTCGGCGCGCCGCACCACCGCGCCGCGGTTGCGCGCGAGCGCGAGCGCCGTCCATTGCCCGGACAGGCGCACGATCTTGCCGTCGCTGCCGGCATCGACCGACAGGCCCGGTGGTGTCTGGAAGTCCAAGAGAGCAGGCGTCTCGAAAAAATGACAGCGACCATTGTATCGAACCCCATCTGCGTGCGCGGCATAACTGCGCAGGCAAGGAACGGCGGCCGAAAAACCGGGACGCGGCGCCTCGGCACGCATGTCATCCGCACCCGTTTTCGGCGTGTCGTCGCGCGCCGCGCCGGCTCTCGTACAATAGCCGCCATGACCGCCTCCCCTCCCGTTCCCGACGACGCGCGGATCGACCCCGCGCGCGCGCAATCGCTTCCCGCCTCGGCGCCCGAGCCCTGGCCGCTCGACATCGTCGACGCGACCGGCTCGACCAATGCCGACCTCGCCGCCCATTTGAAGACGCTGCCGCGCACCCGCACGGCGCTGCCGAAGCCGATCGTGCGGGTGGCCTACGAGCAGACCGCCGGCCGCGGCCGCCAGGGCCGGCCGTGGTTCGCGCTGCCCGGCAATGCGCTGCTGTGCTCGGTCGGCTGCGTGCTGCCGCGCCCGGTGGACGCGCTCGCGGGCCTGAGCCTCGCGGTGGGCGTGGCGCTGGCCGAGGGGCTCGGCACGCTGCCGCTGCGCGGCCAGCTGGTGCGCCTCAAATGGCCGAACGACCTGCTGCTGGTGGAGGGCGACACACCGCTCGGCAAGCTCGGCGGGATCCTCGTCGAGACGGTGTGGAACACCGTCGACGCAACCGCGATCGTGATCGGCTTCGGCATCAACGTGCGCGGCGCCGAGGCCGTGGCCGCCGAGGTCGACGCGCTGCGCGCGCGCAATGCGGCACTGGCCGGCGCGCTGCCGCCGGCCGCGCTGTCCTCGGCCTGCCCGGCCGCGAACCTGACCGACACGCTGGCCGCCGTGCTCGATCCGCTCGCCACCGCGCTCGAACACTTCTCGGCGGCCGGCCTCGCGCCGTTCCGTCCGCGCTGGGCCGCGCTGCACGCACATGCGGGCCGTGAGGTGATGCTGCTGGAACAGGGCAAGGAAGTGGCACGCGGCATCGCCACCGGCATCGACGACACCGGCCAGTTGCTGCTCGACACGGCCGGCGGCCCGCTCGCGATCGCGGCCGGCGACGTGTCGCTGCGCGAAACGCCCGCCAGCGACGGCGGAGCCGCGCGGTGAGCGCACCGGCGCTGCTCGTCGACGCGGGCAACAGCCGCATCAAGTGGGCGCTGGCCGACGCTGGCGGCGCGCTCGTGGCGAGCGCCGCGTTCGACCACGCTGCCGCAGAGGACGTCGAGGCCGCCGCGCGCCCCCCCTGGAACGATCACGCGGCACCGCGTGGCGCATGGATCTCGAACGTGGCCGGCGCCGACGCGCTGGCGCGCATCGAGGCGCTGATCGAGGCGCGCTGGCCGGGCCTGCCGCGCACCGTGGTGACGGCACGCGAGGCCCAATGCGGCGTGCGCAACGGCTACACCACGCCCGCCCGGCTCGGCAGCGACCGCTGGTGCGGCCTGATCGGCGCGCGCGCGGCCTATCCCGGCGAGGCGCTGCTGATCGCAACCTTCGGCACCGCCACCACGCTCGAATCGCTGAGCGCCGACGGTCGCTTCACGGGCGGGCTGATCGCGCCGGGCTGGGCGCTGATGATGCGCGCGCTCGGCATGCACACGGCACAATTGCCGACGCTGTCCACCGACGCGGCCACGCAGCTCGTGGACGAACTCGGCGACGCCTCGGCGCGGCTGCCGTTCGCGGTGGACACCGAGCATTCGCTGTCGGCCGGCTGCCTGTACGCGCAGGCCGGGCTGATCGAGCGTGCCTGGCGCGACCAGTCGCGCGACGGCACGCAGCCGGTGCGGCTGGTGCTGTCGGGTGGCGCGGCGGAGGCGGTGGCGCAGGCGCTCGCGGTACCTTACACACGGCACGATGCGCTGGTACTGTCGGGGCTGGCACGCATCGCGTGCGAGGCCGGGCAATGAGGCGGCACACGGGCCGAATTCGAACTATCTACGGAGAGCTGGGACGATGCTGCGTTGGCTAATCGCATTGCTGCTGGTCGCAAACCTGATCGCGCTGGCCGCGATCCAGGGCCTGTTCGGGCCGCCGCCGGCCGCCGGGCCGCGCGAGGCCTCGCATCTGACGCGTCAGGTGCGGCCGCAGGCGCTGCGCGTGACGGCCACGGCGCAGGCCGCCGAGCCGGTGGTGATCGGCGGGCCGATCGCGTCGCCGTCGATCGACACGCAGCCGCTCGGCGCATCCGCGCCGGCCGCGGCATCGGGGGCCAGCGGCGCCGCGGCCTCTGCACCGAGCTCGGCTGCGGCTTCCGCTGCGGCGCCCGGTTCTGCACCGGTGGCTACGTCGGGTGCATCGGCTGCATCGGCTCCCTCAGCCCCCGCCGCGCCCCATGCCCAGCAAGCCGGCAAGGCCGCGCCGCTGGCCGGCGCCGGATCCGGCGCCCATCCGGGCCACCATCACCACAAGCTGCGCGCCTGACGCGCGCCGCGAGTATCAGGACTGCTGCGCGCGCACCTTCTTCAGCAGCGCGGTGGTCGAACGCTCGAACTCGAACGGAATCGCGAGCGCCGTGCCGCCCCAGCCGCGCACGAGCGCCGATTCCGGCAGCGCATCCATGTCGTAGTCGCCGCCCTTCACGAGCACGTCGGGGCGCACCGCCGCGATCAGGTCGATCGGCGTCTGCTCCTCGAAACCCACCACGTAGTCGACGCATTCGAGCGCGGCCAGCAGCGCCATGCGATCTTCCTGGCGATTGATCGGGCGATCGTCGCCCTTGCCGAGCATGCGCACCGACGCATCGCTGTTCACGCCCACCACCAGCACGGCGCCGAGCGCCTTCGCGTCGGCCAGGTAGGTGACGTGGCCGCGATGCAGGATGTCGAACACGCCGTTGGTGAACACCACCGGGGCGGCGAGGGTCGGGCGCAGCGCGGCGAGCGCCTCGCGCGTGATGAATTTGCGTTCGAATGCGGCGGGCATCGGGATTCGGCTCCGGGTACGGACAGGCGATTGAGGGGGCGACACGATGCGCATCGCGCCGCCCAAAGAAAAAAGCCCGCGTGAAACAGGCGGGCTTGGTGCGCGGCGCGTGGCGCGATATCAGGCGGGCTGCGTGGCCGCGCCGCTTTCGGGCGTCTGCAGACGCGCCGTGACTTCCTTGCGATAGCGGTTCAGTTCCTGCGCGGTGCCGAAGGTGCGCTCGAACAGGATCGACAGGTTGTGGAGGATACGGTCCACGACCTTCTTTTCCCACTCGCCGTCGAAGCGGATCTGCTCGTCGAGCCAGACCTCGAGCCATTCCGGATCGGGCAGGCGCGACTGCACGGTATCGCGCGGGAACAGCGCCTGGTTCACGTGCAGGTTGGTGGGGTGCAGCGGCTTTTCGGTGCGACGCGCCGACGCCATCAGCACGCCGATCTTCGCGAAGGCCGAACGCGCGACATCGCCGCAGTTCACCAAGGCCTTCTTCATGTAGCGCAGGTAGGCGCCGCCATGACGCGCTTCGTCGCGCGAGATGGTTTCGTAGATGTGCTTGATGACCGGCTCGGTGTGCCACTCGGCGGCACGGCGATACCAGTGGTTCAGGCGGATCTCGCCGCAGAAGTGCAGCATCAGGGTTTCGAGCGGCGGCGCCGGATCGAACTCGAAGCGCACCGCGTGCAGTTCGGCCTCGGTCGGCATCATTTCCGGCTTGAAGCGGCGCAGGTACTCCATCAGCACCAGCGAGTGCTTCTGCTCCTCGAAGAACCACACGCTCATGAACGCCGAGAAATCGCTGTCGTGGTGGTTGTCGCGCAGGAACATTTCCGTCGCGGGCAACGCCGACCACTCGGTGATCGCGTTCATCTTGATCGTCTTGGCCTGCTCGTCGGTGAGCAGGGACGCGTCGAACCGATCCCAGGGGATGTCCTTCTCCATGTCCCAGCGGACGGCTTCGAGCGATTTGTAGAGTTCCGGATAAAGCATGGTGTTCATGGTTCCACCCCTGTTCTGCGCAATGCGACTGCTAAACGTGACTGTTGCATCGAGCCCCCACAATTCCGGGGCTCACCTGACGAATCGGCAATTTTACGCGCTAAACCGCGCGCCGGATGCACCTGTGCATCGGCACATGTTGCGGTTGCGCAAGCGTTTGTGGGGCAATGTGCGCAATGCCCGAAACTGTCGAGCCTCGCGCGCACCCTGAGAGGAGGCCGGCTCGAAGCCGGCTGTCGTTGTCGGGGCGGTGCGCGCGAGCGTCGGGGACGGGTCGCGCCGCCAGCACCCGCTTGGATGAATTCGGCGCCGCGATGATAGCACGCAGCTGTGACGGATCCGCGACATCGGTGCGGCGAAAAGTCGCTAATTGAAAGCTTCGGTAACGGAGTCCGTCAGCCATCGCCGGATGACGCGGAACCGGTCGATCATCGCGCCTGCGTTCGAAGATCGCACGCATTCATCCGATCAATCGCCGCCCCCGGGATGCCGGCACCGCCGGCCGGCCCGGCCGAGGCGATCCATTCGGCCAGCGTGTCGCGTCGGCGCATCGCGTCGGCCCGGCCGAGCGCGATCAGCTCGCGCGTGAACCCGGCCTCGAACAGCAGGTAGCTCGCGAACGACGCGCCGGTCGGCCGGTTGCCGCCCACCGCGCCGAGCAGCCCGCGCACGGTGGCCGGCAGGCGCCGCAGATGGCGCGCGGCGATCAGCTCGATGCGCTCGGACGGCGCGATCGCGAGCACGTCCACGTGCCGCCAGCCGCTCGAGGGCTCGACGTGGCGCGGTAGGTGCTCCACCACGCGATTGATGTGCTCGATGCGCTCGATGTCGGTGCCGATCGAGTCGAGGAACACGCTTGCCAGCACCTGCTGGCCGATCTGCGCGAGCGAGGGATAGCCGTCCACGTGGCCGTTCGCCACCGGCAGCTCGGGCCGCGCGCCGGCCGCGCCCACCACCACGATGCGGTCGGCGCCGAAGTGGATCGCCGGCGAGAGCGGCGCGATCTGGCGGATCGAGCCGTCGCCGAAGTACTCGACGCGGCCGTCGATCACGAGCGGCACCGCCGGGAACACGAACGGAATCGCCGAGGAGGCCAGCAGATGCGCGGCCGACAGATCCACCAGGCGGGCCGTGCGCTGCGCGCGCCGCCACGCGTGGATCGGCTCGCTGCCCTGATAGAACGTGAGGTGCCGGCCGCTCGTGTAGCTGAGCGCGGTGATCGACAGCGCGTGCAGCCTGCGCGCGTCGAGCATCTGCGTGACGCGGTGGAAGTTCAGCTCGCGGCGCAGCAGGTGCGCGAGCGGCGCGTTGTCGAGCAGGCCGCGCGGCGCGGCCTTGCGGGCGGCCCAGCCGAGGCTCATCGCGGCGAGCCAGCGCGCCCCGGCGCCGGCCACGCCGAGCCAGTCGGTGCGATAGATCAGCTCGGCGCGCAGGTGCTCCCAGAACGCCAGCAGGCGCGCGGCGCCATGAGGGAAATCGTCGGCGTGGCTCGCGATCGCGGCCGCGTTGATCGCGCCGGCCGACGAGCCGCACACGATCGCGAACGACAGGTCGCGGCGGGTGGGTTCCACCTCGCGCGCGATCTCGGCCAGCGCGGCCAGCACGCCGGCCTGATAGGCGGCCCGCGCGCCGCCGCCCATCAGCACGAGCGCGAGCCGCACGGCCGCCTCAGCCGACGAGCGCGGCGCGCATCACACGCTCCGCTTGCGGCGGGATTTCGCGGCCGGCGGCGCCTCGTCGGGCGGCGCGGCATCGGCGCCCGGCGCCTCGGCCCTGGCGCGCGG